>SHLP01000003.1 GCA_004283055.1 Deltaproteobacteria bacterium | reverse complement strand
CCCCGCACGTCGATGTCCTCGAGCTGAATGTTGCCGTCGATGACGATCTCGCGAATCTCGAACGCCTCCGCATGCTGCGCGTAGCGAACCGTCTGCTCTCCGAGCCACAGGGCGGCGGCGACGAGCAGTCCTCCGAGAGCCACCTGCCCCCCTCGACGAAGCCAGGCTCTCCGGGCGCGGAGACCTTCGCCGAGCCCTTCCCGGGCCCGTGCCGCTCGCTCGCGCCAGGTTCTCGTAGGTTTGCCTTGGGGCAGCTTCTTCGCGCTAGGCCGTCGCCGATTTTGGCTGCGGCCACTCGGCCTGGCCCTGCGCGTCAGCTGTTCGCGAGCGACCTTTTTCGCGGCGGACCGTCGGGTCGGCTTCTCGGCGGCAGTCTTTCGCCGGCTGGCCTTTTTGGCGACCGCGTTCTTTCGAGCAGGCCGCTTTGGCGCGGTTTTCCTTTCGACCGGCCTTTTCTGCGCCGGCTTTTTTTTCCGCGCAGGCTTCTTCCGACCATTCGTCGAGGCGCGTCGGTTCATCGGCGGAGCACCTCGAGGAGCTCTGGGCCGGTCCTTGTGATGTCTCCCGCCCCCAGCGTGATGACCACATCCCCCGAGCGAACACGCTCGGCCATCGCGGCGGCCAAATCCTTTCGGTCCTCTACCAGGGTCACGTCACGATGCCCGTGCGCACGAATCGCCTCTGCGAGTCGACGCGCATCAGCCCCCTCGATTGGTTTTTCGCCCGCGGCATAGACCTCGGTCAAGAATAGAACATCGGCCTGGTTGAACGCTCGGGTGAGCTCATCGAAGAGGTCTCGCGTTCGAGTGTACCGATGGGGCTGAAAGGCGACGATGATTCGTGACCGATAGGCCCTCGTTGCGGCCTCCAAGGTCACCTCGACCTCGGCCGGGTGGTGTCCATAGTCATCGATGACCGTCACCCCGTTCTGTTCTCCGACAATCGAGAAGCGACGCTGCACACCTTCGAAGCCGCGGAGCGCAGAACGGACCTGGTCGTGTTCAACCCGCAGCTCGTCGGCGACCGCAATGGTCGCAAGCGCGTTCAGAACATTGTGAATGCCCGGCATGCGAACCTCGAACTGACCCAAGCTTCTTCCGTGATGCTCTACATCAAAGCCTACGGTGAGACCCGAAAACACCGGGTTGCGCGCTCGGTAGTCCGAGTGCACCGAAAACCCGTACGTGACGATGCGCTTGTCGAGCCTCGGCAAAACGTCCTGAACGTTCGGGTGATCGAGGCACGCGACCACCAAGCCATAGAAGGGCACCCGATTGGCAAAGTCGATGAATGCCTCTTTGACGGCCTCCAGGCTTCCGTAGTGGTCGAGGTGCTCCGGATCGATGTTGGTGATGACGGCGATCGAAGGAATCAGATGATGGAACGAGCCATCGGATTCATCGGCTTCCGCCACGAGCAAGTCCCCGGCGCCCCTGGCCGCCCCCGAGCCGAGCGCATTGAGCTTGCCGCCGATGATGACGGTTGGGTCGAGCCCTGCTCCTCGTAAGACCGTGGCAACCAAGGACGTCGTCGTCGTCTTGCCGTGGGATCCTGCGATGGCGATGCCGTCTTTGAGTCTCATCAACTCACCGAGCATCTCCGCCCGAGGTATGACGGGCACGCCCGCCGCGCGCGCTGCGACCAGCTCCGGATTGCTGGGTGGAACCGCCGATGAGAACACGACGACATCCGCATTGGTCACCTGCTCGGCTTTGTGACCAAGGTAGACCTTCGCGCCCTTCCTCTCTAGGCGGCGCGTGTAGTCGTTGTGGCGGAGGTCGGACCCCGTCACGTCGAAGCCCGAGTCGAGCAGCACTTCCGCAATGCCGCTCATCCCGACGCCGCCCACGCCAACGAAGTGAATGGAGCGAATTCTACCGCGAAACATGGTCGCTTACTCCCACACGGCCCCGTCGACGACAACCGGGCGGCGCGCGCGATGCGTGGCGGGACGGAGGGCCACCTCGGGCGATCCAAGTCGGAGCATCGGGGCGACGGCAAGCCCTCGGTACTGCACGCCGGACGGTGGCTCGTTTTCGGGCTCCTGCGCGTTCCCTAAGGACGGCTCTGCGCCACCGATCCAGTCCATCATGTCGTCGACAATCGCTGCGGCCGCATCCGGTCGGCCGTGCTTCCGCGCCGCCCGTGCCATCGCCTTGCGACGGTCGGGATCCTCCAAAAGGCCGGCGACGAGCGCGGCCAAGCGGTCGACCTCGAGCTCAGACTCTCGGATGCAAATCGATGCTCCCTGCGCTTGCAGGGCATCGGCGTTCTTGGCTTGGTGATCGTCGGCCGCAAACGGGAATGGGATCAGAATGGACGGGCGGCCAATCGCGCAGAGCTCCGCCAAGGTGGTGGCTCCCGCACGCGCCACGACCAGCGCTGCGTTTGCATAGGCGCGCGCGATCTCGTCGATGAAGGTGACGACCTTGGCCTCGATTCCGAGGTCTCGATAGATCGCTTCAACCTCCTCACGCATCGCTTCACCGGTCTGGTGGACGACTTGGAGATTGCGGTCGGCAAGGCCGGCCCGGCCTAGTGCACGAGGCAGGTCTTCATTTAGCTTGCGGGCTCCCTGGGACCCGCCAAGGACCAGCACCGTGCGTGCCCGCGACTCGAAGCCTTCCGGGTCGGCCAAGGCAAGGCGCGCATGCTCGACGAATTCGTGTCGAACGGGATTGCCCGTCAGCCTCGATTTGCTCGCTCCAAAAACCCGTTCGGTCTGCTCGAAGGCGATGTACGCACGGTCGACGAATCGTGCGAGGATTCGATTGGTCATGCCGACGTATGCGTTTTGCTCGAGAAGCGCCGTCGGCCTTCCCGAGAGCGAAGCGGAGAGAAGCAAGGGACCAGATGCGTAACCTCCGACCCCAAGCACCAGATCTGGCTCGAAGTCCCGTATGAGGGATGCCGCCTCTCTCATTGCGCTTGGAATCCGGGCGAAGCTCTTGAACCGCGCAGCGGCGCCCTGCCCCTTGAGTGGCGTCACGTCGAGAAGCTGCAGCTCCTCGCCACGCCCTGGGAGAATGCGAGCCTCGATGCCGCGGGCCGTTCCCACGAATTTCACTTGGAGGCCGGGCACCCTTCGACGAAGCTCCTCGACGACCGCGAGACCGGGAAAGAGATGCCCGCCCGTGCCGCCACCTGCAACCATGATGCGTTGAATCATCGTGCACCTCCGCGAGCAGCTCGGAGCTTCGGCCGGCGTCGGGCCGATTTCGCTTTCTCGGCCGGCGGTTCCCGACGCCAGGCGCCGAAGCGCGATGTGTTCAAGATGATGCCCGCCGCGGCGGCGTTGACGAGCAGCGACGAACCTCCGTAGCTCACAAACGGAAGAGCAAGCCCTTTGGTGGGTAGCAGGCCCATGGCGACGGCCAGGTTCGTGAACGCCTGAAGTCCAATGAACAGGGTCATGCCTGCAGCGAGGTAGCCCGCGTACTCGTCATGGGCCCGCCAGGCGGCTCGGAGGCCACGAAAGACGACCCAGGCAAAGGCTGTGCTCAAGAGGACCACCCCAATGAAGCCGAGCTCCTCCCCAATGATCGCGCTGATGAAGTCGGTATGCGCCTCAGGTAGGAACAGCAACTTCTGACGGCCGTCACCGAGTCCGACGCCCGTCCAACCACCAGAGCCAAAGCTCATCAGGGATTCGGTGATTTGGTAGCCGGCGCCACGGCGGTGCTCGAACGGCTCCAAGAACGCTTGGATACGGCGCATTCGGTACGGGGACGCGGCGATGGTCGCGTAGCCGACCGGTAGGGCTATCAAAAGACAGCCGAGCAGGTACCCTGCCTTGGCACCTGCCGCAAAGAGCACGACGAACGTCAGGAGCCCAATCATCACCGCGCTTCCGAAGTCGGGCTGTGCGAGGCAGAGCAACATGAGGAGCCCGGCGACCAGGACGTGCGGAAGGAAACCGATCGAGAAGGTGTGAACACGGTGCGACTTTTTCGCGAGCGAATGGGCAAGCCAGAGGATCATCGCCAGCTTGGCCAGCTCTGCGGGCTGCACGTTCACCGGACCCGCCGCCAACCAACGCGTCGCACCTCCCGCGCTACGTCCAAAGCCGAGCGCAACCGCGATCATCAAAAGGACGGCAAGCAAAAGGACTGGATACGTGGTGCGCCGAAGTAAATCGACGTTGATGTGCGCGAAAACGAAGAGCACGACGAGTCCAACCAGTGCGAATACGGTTTGTCGGATGAGAAAGTGATATCCGTTTCCGAACATGTTGTTCGCGTAGACCGCGCTCGCGCTGTAGACCATCACCACGCCAAAAGCGATCAGCCCGATCAAGGTGGCCGCAAGCGTGACATCGATCGGTCCGGCCTCCTTGCGTGGGGCGGGTTTCGAAGAACGGCTCATACGTGCCCTCCAAGGCTGTGGACTGCGCTCTGGAACTGATCGCCTCGCTCGGCGTAAGAGCGAAACATGTCGAAGCTCGAGCAGGCGGGCGCCAGGAGCACGATGTCGCCGCTCACCGCCATGGCTGACGCAGAGTCGACCGCTTCAGCCATCGACTGGGCGTGGCGAAGCGTCAGCGGCGAGTCCACGAACGCTCGTTCCAGCAAGGGCGCTGCTTCCCCCAGGACGACGACGGCTCGTCCGCGCTCCGTCATCCGCTGACGAAGCGGCTCATAGCTGCCGCCCTTGTCGACGCCGCCGGCGATGAGGACGATCTTCCCATTCGCACCGGCTAACCCGTCGATGGACGCGACGGCTGCGCCCACGTTGGTCGCCTTGGAATCGTCGATGTACTCCACGCCCCCAACCGAGCTGACGTACTGCATCCGGTGCGCCAGACCTTTGAATTCGCAAAGAACCGAAGCGATGTCCGACTCGCGCACGCCGAGCAGTCGGGCAGCGAGTGCGGCGGCACAGGCATTCGCCACGTTGTGCAGTCCTCGAATCCCGAGCTCCGCGATCGGCACGCGCAGCGAGCTCTGGGTGTCGGTGAGCGCTCCATTCACGACGCGAACCTCGCCGTTTCGTCCTCCGAAGAGGACTAGCGTTCCACCGTCTTCGATGAGCTCGCGAAGGTCGGGAGCGTCTGCTGGCAGGATCGCGAAATCCTCTGCCCTTTGACGCTCGAAAATCCGCGCCTTTGCAGCAGCATAGGCTTCAAACGAAGGGTAGCGATCGAGGTGATCCGCCGAGACGTTGAGCAGAAGCGCGACGTGGGCCCTCATCTCGGAGACACGCTCCAACTGAAAGCTCGAGAGCTCGACGATAACCAAGCCTCGCTCGTTGCCAGCATCGGTGCCTGCAGCCTCGATCATCGGGCGACCCAGATTGCCGCCGACGAAGATCGGCCGATCGAGGTAGTTGCACATCTGCCCAATGAGAGTGGTCACCGTGCTCTTGCCATTGGTTCCGGTGATCGCGACGATGGGTGCGTCGAGGAAGCGAGATGCAAGCTCGACTTCACTGACGACCTGGGCGCCACGGCGCTCCGCCTCTTCGAGCTGCGCCAACGGCGGCACGCCCGGCGAGACCACGATGAGATCGAGGTTCTCAAAAGCGCTCTCGGGATGGCCGCCCAGCACCAGCTCTGCGCCCAGGGCCTCCGCCTCTGCAGCGGCTGCACCAAGTTCCGCCAGGTCGCGCTGATCGTTGACCCGGACCAGTGCACCCCGCGCCGTGAGAAAGCGAACCACCGCCAGCCCGCTTTCGCCGAGCCCGACCACCATCGTGTTTTTCTGCGAAAGCTCCAACGTCACCTCAGCTTCAACGTTGCAAGACTGAACACGGCCAATACGATCGCGATGATCCAGAACCGAACGATGACCCGCGGCTCGGGCCAGCCCTTCTTCTCGAAATGGTGGTGAATGGGCGCCATCAGAAAGATGCGGCGACCGGTCATGCGGAAATAGCCGACCTGCAGAATCACGCTCACCGCTTCAACGACGAAGATGCCTCCGAGGATCACCGAGAGGAGCTCGTTCTTCGTCAGAACCGCTAGGGCTCCGAGGCCCCCGCCGAGAGCCAGTGAGCCGACGTCACCCATGAAGACCTGGGCCGGATAAGTGTTGTACCAAAGGAAACCGAACCCCACGCCGACGACCGAAGCCGCAAAGATGCTGAGCTCGCCGGCGCTTTGGATGTGAGGGATGTCCAGGTACGCGGCGACTACGTTTCCAAAGAGTGTGAGGCCCGCGAGGTATGCGAGGATCGCATAGGTGCCCGCCGAGATCATGACCGGGCCGATCGCTAGCCCGTCGAGTCCATCTGTGAGATTGACCGCGTTCGACGTGCCGACGATCACGAACGCGGAAAAGACGACATAGAGCCAGGGCGGCAACTCGATCGGATATTTCGAGAAAGCGAAGAACGGTGCGGCGAGGCGATGGCGAATGTCGAGCCAGTCACTGGGAAGCCCCGTTTCGCCGTAGTAGAGCCACGCGCACACGACGATAGCGGTCGAGAACTGCAAGAGAAGCTTGTACCGGCCCGAGAGCCCTCCGCTGGAGCGTGTTCGAATTTTGGAGGTATCGTCGATGTAGCCGACGACGCCGTAGGCCACTGTGATCAGCGTCACCACCCACACCATGGCGTTCGAGGGGTCTGCCCAGAGCACTGTCGAGAGGACCAGCGCCAACAGCATCAGGGCGCCGCCCATCGTCGGTGTGCCGGCCTTGGACAAATGCGTCTCCGGCCCATCCGCGCGAACGACTTGCCCGATTTGTTTACGCTGCAAGCGGCGAATGAACCAGGGGTAGAGACCGAACGTGAGCAAGAGCGACGTGATGGTCGCCATCAAGAACCGGAACGGAACGTAGCGAAGGACGTTGAGAAACGAGAGCGACTCGTACTCATGCAGCGGGTAGAGCAAGTAGTAGATCATCGCTGCCCCTCCCCGAGGAGCGGCTCGATGACCCGTTCCATCCGCATCGTTCGGGAGCCCTTCACCAAAATCACGGCGTTGAGCGGAAGCCGGTCCGAAAGCTCGCCGCATTCCGCGGCGTCCTCGAACCAGAGTGTGTCCGTGCCTCGGGCGTTCGCGCTCGCGACCGCCTCATGCATGGCATCGCCACAGCCGACGAAGAGAAACGCGTCGGCGTCCGCAAGGAGATCGCCAACCTTGCGGTGCGCTTTCTCGCTATGCGCGCCAAGCTCTTTCATGTCTCCCAAGATCGCAACCAACGGCGCGCTTCGCTTTTCTGCGATGGAGCGAGCTGTCTCCAGCGCCACTTCTAGTGAAGCTGGGTTCGAATTGTACGAGTCATCGATGACGAGTCGCTTGCCGCCGCCGGTCCGAGGCTGCATCCGACCGGGCGGGGGTTTCACGGTGGCGAGACCACGGCTTGCTTCCTCGAGGGGAAGGTCCAGGCCCAGGACGATCGCGAGAGCGCCTGCCGCATTCAGCACCGCGCCCTCGCCGAGCAAGGCCATCGTGATTTCGATGTCCTTGCCCCGAACCTGAAAACGAGCCTGGGTGCGATCGGCGTCGACGTCCCAGTCCATCACGCGCACGTCGTGCCCGGCCGAGCGGCCATAGAACAGCTTTCGCCTGGCGGCCACGACTGACGCTCGCTTCTTTAGCGCGGGCGGGTCTCCGTACACGATCGCGACACCACTAGGCGACAGCGCATGTAGCAGTGAGACCTTTTCATCGGCTACCGCTTCAACCGAACCGAGCCCTTCGGTGTGGGAGAGGGTCGCATGGGTCACGATCCCCACATCTGGCGCGGAGATCTCGGCCAAGCGCGCGATCTCTCCTGGCTCGCTGGTGCCCATTTCGATGACTGCGGTGTCGACCGTCTCATCGAGCTGGAAAAGCGTCATCGGAACGCCGATTCGGTTGTTCAGGTTCCCGCTTGTCTTGAGCACCTTGCAACCGGCCGATTTGAGAGCGGCGGCGCTGAGCTCCTTGGTGCTGGTCTTGCCGACCGAGCCGGTGATGCCGACGACCTTTCCGGTCCAACTAGCGCGATGAGCCTTGGCCAAATCGCCAAGCGCGCGAAGCGTGTCATCCACCTCGACCGCACTCACATGGGCTGGAAGCGACGTGCCTCGCTCTACCAAGACCGCCGCTGCGCCCGCATCTACCGCCTGCACCGCGAACTGATTCGCATCGAAGCGCTCGCCGCGGAGCGCGACGAAGAGATTGCCCGCTTGGACCGCCCGCGAGTCTGTCACGACACCCGAAGCTCCCTCCCAGTCGGGACCGCTGGCATCACCATCGGTTACAGCCAGCACCTGGTTTCGAAGCAGGCGAACTTGGTTCTGAGGGATTCGGCTCGCCATCACTCGCCTCCTGCCAGGCTCGCGATGACCGCGCGTGCTTCTTCCCGATCGTCGAAGTGCTGACGCTCTGCGCCGACAATTTGATAGTTTTCGTGACCCTTGCCCGCGAGAAGCACCGTGTCTCCTGGGCGAGCCGCTCGAATCGCAGCGGCGATCGCTTCTCGACGCCCGGTCAGCCGACAATAGCCCCGCCTCGCATCGCTGAGCTTGGTCGCTTCGATTGGAGTACCGCCGGCTTGCTCTGCGCCCGCCGCGACCTCATCGAGGATCTGACTGGGATCTTCGGAACGCGGGTTGTCGCTGGTGAGTATGCAGAGGTCGGCGCCCTCCACTCCGACGCGACCCATTTCCGGCCGCTTCCCCTTGTCTCGATCACCGCCCGCGCCAAACACAGCGATCAAGCGCCTGGGGGTCACCGCACGCATCGTTTGGAGAGCGGTACGAAGCGCCTCGGGAGTGTGTGCGTAGTCCACGAGCACCGCCACATCCTCTGGGTGTGCAACCCGCTCGAGCCGTCCTGGACTTCCAGTGGCGCTCTCCCACGCTTTTGACACCAGGTTCAGGTCGAGTCCGAGGGCGTAGGCACAGCCGAGGGCCACGAGAAGATTTTCGAGGTTGTGCTCCCCGAGCATCGGACTTCGGATTTCAATCGGACCCGCCGGCGTCTCGAAGGTCGCTCGAATTCCGGCCCGCTTCACCGACCAGTCGGTCGCCAAGATCTCCGCCCGGCTTCCCGACTTCCGCGAGCAACGAATCACGGGACCCGGGATGCGGTGTGCAAGCGCGGACCCGAAGGTGTCATCGACATGAATGACGGCGCATTTGGGACGCAGCTCGGTGAAGAGCCTGGCCTTGGCCTCGCCGTAGCGCTCCATGCTCTCGTGGAAGTCCAGATGGTCCCGCGAGAGGTTGGTGAAGGCCGCGACCTCGAAGTCGAGGGCATCAACCCGATGCAGGGCCAGCCCGTGGCTGGATACCTCCAAGACCAGGTGCGTGGCGCCGGCGTCGAGCGCTAGCTTCGCGAAGCGTGAAAGGTCGTCGCCTTCGGGCGTCGTGTGTAGCGAGGGCCGCTCTGAACCCGGGGCGATCCAACCCGTCGTGCCGACGAGCGCTGGCTTGGCTGCCACGCCCTCGAGGGCGCGCTGCAGAAGATAGGCCGTCGTCGTCTTCCCGTTCGTGCCGGTGATCCCCACGGTGTGCAGTGCACTCGTCGGCTCTCCATACACGAGCTCCGCTGCGCGTCCGAGCTCCCCGCGGATGTCCTTCACGAGGAGCTGCGGAACGTCGAGCTCGATTCGACGCTCGGCCATGACTGCGACTGCGCCCCGGGCGACGGCATCGCCCGCGAAGCTCAGCCCGTCGTAGGTCTCACCAGGAACGGCAACGAAGAGGTCGCCACCGGTCACCTCGCGAGAGTCGTGCTGAACACCATAGACCGTCTGCGACGCCAATCCGGCGATCCCGATCCCGACACCGCGGTCTTGGAGCTGCTGCAGCGTCATGCCATGGCTCGGCTCAGGGGACATGCGGCCTCCGGGGCACCGCCGCTGCAAGGGTCTCATTGCGCGGTTCGGGCTTGCCGGCCTCGGTCTCGAATCGCCGTCGCTCGAGCCTGATCCGCACGACCGCACCGTGAGGCACCGCCTTGCCCGGCGAAGGATCTTGATCGACGACCAGGCCGGAGCCCGCGACCTCTGCTACGAGGGACTGGTCGTGCAGAGCGATGACCGCCTGGCGCAAGGGAAGTGAGCGGACGTCGGGGACCGCGCTCTGCCCTTTTGCCACCGCTTCTTCTTCGGGCGAAGGCTCCACCTCATCGACCACGATCTGCTTCTTCCTCTGCGCAAGTACCGCGGGCCTGCCCTCGGGGGCGACGCCCATGTGCCGCAGGGTGACCTCGGCGATTCGGCGAAAGACAGGCCCCGCTACGGTCCCGCCATAGTGCGCGATCACGGGCTCGTCGATGACCACGGAGATGACGACGGCCGGCCGTTCCGCGGGAGCGAAGCCGATGAACGAAGCCAGCCATTTGTCTTTCGCGTATCCACCCCGAATGTAGTCTGCTTTTTGAGCCGTTCCGGTTTTGCCAGCAACGAGGTAGCCATCTATCCCCGCTTCAATCGCGGTTCCTCCGGGCTCGGTCACCGCCGTCAGCATCTGGCCCACGAGCTTTGCGACGCGCGTCGGCACCACTTGGCGCCGAACGCGGGGCGTGCTCTCCTCGATCGTGACGCCATGCCCGTCCGTGAGCCGGCGCACGAGCATCGGCTGCATCAGGCGACCCCCGTTTGCAATCGCGCTCATCGCCGTCGCGAGCTGAACGTTCGTGACGCTCATTCCCTGCCCGAACGAAACGGTGGCCGCGTCGATCTCGTACCAACGCCGGTAGTGTCGGAGAATGCCGGCCGTCTCACCCGGTACGCCTAGACCGGTCGGCTCACCAAAGCCGAAACGTCGAAACCCTCGGTAGAGGTTCTTCTTGCCGAGGTCGAGCGCAATCTTCGCAATGCCAATGTTGCTCGAGTACGCGAGTATCTGGGTCGGAGTCAGCCATTCGTAGGGATGAGCGTCGTGCAGAATCCGTCCCGCAATCCGGGTCACCCCGTTCTCGCAGTTGATCGATTGGTTGGGTCTTACCGCACCGGCGGCAAGCGCTGCGGCCATGGTGAATGGCTTGACGGTGGACCCCGGCTCGAATCGGTCGACGACTGCGCGGTTTCGACGGTGCGCTGTTGGGTGTTTCGACGGCTCGTTTGGGTTGAAAGGGGGGTAGTTTGCAAGCGCGAGGATCTCTCCGCTGGACGGGTCCATCACGACCACGCTCCCACCGCGTGCCTCGAACGTCCGCACACCGAGTGCGAGCTCCCGCTCGGCGATGTGCTGGATCGCCTTGTCGATCGTGAGGACGACGCTCTGCCCTTGCATCGATCGATCGTCTTCCATTTCGTCTGCAAAGACGACCTGACCGCGGCGGTCGCGAATCGCCTCGACGCGCCGATCGGAGCCACGAAGTCGATCCTCGTAGGCGAGCTCGACGCCTTCGATGCCGCGTCCGTCGATGTCGGCAAAGCCCAGGAGATGCGCTGCCAGGTGACGATTCGGGTAGTACCGGCGCGCTTCGGTCGTGAGCTCTAGCCCTGGAATGTCGAGGGCCCGGATCTGCGCAGCCTCGTTGGGCGTCACGCGCCGTTCGATCCAGACGAAATAGCGGTCCGCCGACAGCCGCTTCGCAAGCGCCTTCGGGTCGAGGTCGAGGATCTTGGAAATCCGCTTCGCTACCAACCGAGGCTCTTGCTCCATCGCTTTGAGACGACGGGGATTGGCGTACACGCTGTGCACGTCGGCGCTCACGGCAAGCTCTGCACCATGCCGATCGTAGATCGCACCTCGTCGCGGCGACACGCGAAGCTCGCGGAGGTGCTGCCCCTCTGCCATTTCACGCAAACGATCGCCGCTCGCGATCTGCAGATGGAAGGCCCGAACCAGAACGAGCACGGCGACGGCGGCGACACAAACGCCCAGCAGGGCAATTCTCGCCCGGAACCATCGCTGATGCCGGTTCTTCACCTCACCCTCCCCGCGGCCGTACGCTTGCGCTTCTCTTTCATCGTCACGATTCGAGTCGGCTTCGGGACTTCCATGCCGAGCGTTCCGCGCGCAATGGTCTCGATGCGTCCGCTTTGCCGGAGCGTGGCGGCTTCAATCGAAAGGAGTCGTCGATCCTGCAGCAAGTCACGCTGTCGGTCCCGCTCTTCACTCACCTCATAACCGAGGCGAACCGTCTCGAAGCGGATGGACAAGTGAACTACGAAAGCCGCAGCGGTTGCGAAGACGGCGACGCACCATAGTGGCAGGAAGCGACCCTTCACGCTGCGACCTCCACGCGCCTGGCGGCACGAAGCTTGGCGCTGCGAGACCTTGGATTGTCGGCGCGCTCTCGTTCCGAAGCCACGATGGGACGCTTGGTCAAGGGCGACAGCTGCTCGCTGTCTCGAAACGCGTGCTTCACCATCCGGTCCTCTAGAGAGTGGAAGCTGATCACTGCGACGACCCCACCCAGCCGCAGCGCGTGCGGAGCCTGTTCGAGCAGAGCTTGGAGCTCTCCGAGCTCATCGTTGACCGCAATGCGCAGCGCCTGGAATGTCTTGGTCGCCGGGTCCACGCGGCCTCTGCGTCCCCCGACCGCTCTGTGCACGGCGTGCCGCAAATCACCCGTGGTTCTGAGCTCTCCCTCTTCGTACGCGCGTCGAAGGGAGCGCGCGATCTTCCTCGAACGGTGCTCTTCTCCGTAGCGGTAGATCAGGTTGGCGAGCTCCTCGGGATCGCTGCGGCCGATGAGGTCCAGGGCGGTCTCGCCTTCGGTCCGGTCCATGCGCATGTCGATCGGGCCGTCTTTCGCGAATGAAAACCCGCGCTCAGCGCGATCGAGGTGGACGGAGCTGACTCCCAGGTCAGCCAGAACACCATCTAGTTTGTCGATCTGGAGCGATGCTAAGACAGCGACGAGCTCGCTGATTCGCGCTTTGCGCAGCGTAGCGCGCTCTCCAAAGCCGGACAGCGCTGCACCGGCTGCCTCGAGCGCGCTCGAGTCGCGGTCCGTTCCGATCAACCGGCCATCGGGAGAGCTGCGTTCCAGGATTGCTTTCGCATGGCCTCCACCGCCAAGCGTCACGTCCCCGTAGACTCCGCCGGCTGTCGGATCGAGTTGCTCGAGCACCTCTTCGAGCAAAACGGGGGTGTGCTCGAATGCGCTCACAGGCCAAGCTCCGCCAAGCGTCGGGCAATCTCCAAACGGCGGTCCTGATCGCTCAAGACTTCTTTGCGAAGGTCTTCAAAGCCCTCCTTCGCCCAGAGCTCGATATAGCTGCCCATTCCGGCCCAGAGCGCGTCGCGCTTCAGCCCCGCGTGCTTCCGCAGCGCGGCGGGGATGAGAAGTCGCCCGACCTTGTCGACGTCACACTCGACCGCTCCCGAGACGTAGATCCGCTTGAGAGTCACGACGTTCGAATCAAACTGCGGAAGAGCCGAGAGCCGATTCTCGAACGCGAGCCACTCCGCCATCGGGTAAGCCACCAGACAGCTCTCCAAGCCGGTGGTGAGAACGAGCTGCGAGTCGCCTTGGGCCGTCATGACCTCGCGAAATCGAGAAGGCACGGACGTGCGGCCTTTGGCATCGATTGCGTGCTCGTAGCGTCCTCGGAACAATCTAACCCTCTCGTCCTAGTTTGTGGTCAGTTGGCACTTGATCCCACTAGTTCCCACTAAGGCCGGAAACTAAAGCCGAGGCGGCTCTGATGTCAACTTCTTTCTGCAGTCCAAGTGGCAGAATTAAAACGGTTTTTTGGGCTTCATGTAGGTGCGAAATCCATGGCCCAACCCGGGCCGCGGACTCCGACCTCGATCTGCAGAACGCATTTCGGCTCGTATCCACTTCCGCAGGGCGCGCCTTTGTGCAGAACTGGCTCTATTGACGACAAAATAGGCCTAACTTGGCCAAAACAGGGCGTGCTATTCTTCGGCCCGCGTGGATCCGATCGACGAGGCGTGGGAGCGGGTCGAAGCCGACTGGGCGAATCAGGACTCGCATCGCCGTTTTGTGGCCGTCTGCGTGGCCTTGGATCGGCTAGCCGACGCGGGAAAACGCTACCGCGCGGTGCGGGACAACGACCCTGCTCGCCGCGACGACGCCGTCCGGCAAATCGACGGCCTGATCGCCCTCGCGACCCAGCAATTGCAGGATACGCGCGTCGTCCCCGCCAGCCATGAGCACAAAAGAACGCTGACATGGGTCGCGTTCTTTATCATGTTGCTGTTGATGGGGGCGGGGATCTTGCTTCTGCTGCGGGCGTAGCGCCGGAGCGGGCGACCCGCAGTTCGAAATGCAAATCGACTTCGCCGCGAAAGAACTGACCGTGAAGCTGGTGTACTACGGGCCGGCTCTCAGTGGGAAAACGAGCAACCTCCGCGCTATCCACTGGCTCGGCACATCGAGTGCCTGCGGCGAGCTCATGACGCTCGAAACGCAAAACGACCGAACTTTGTTTTTCGACATGCTCCCGATCACCGTGAGCTCGGGAACTGGGCTCAAAGTTCGTTTGAAGCTGTTTACGGTTCCGGGTCAAGTGATGCACAACGCAACCCGTCGACTCGTCTTGCAGGGAACGGACGGAGTCGCCTTCATCGCCGACTCGCAGCGTAGTGAAGCGGATGCAAACCGGGAATCCTTCCTCAACCTCAAGCGCAACCTCCAAGAGAACAAGATCGATCCGGATGGGATTCCGATCATCATTCAGTTCAACAAACGCGATATGTCGAGCATTCGCACCGACGAGGAGCTCGAGCTGATTGCGCAGCGAAGCAAAGAGCCTATCTACAAAGCCGTAGCAACCCGGGGGTACGGGGTAATGCAAACCCTCCGCGGCCTGATTCGAGACACCTGGGCGAAGCTCGAAGACGATCACCAGCTCGAAGAAAAGTTTGGGATTAGTCCCATCCGGTTCATGACCGAGGTGGAAGCGAAATTGAAGCACGACCCGGGACCACGGGAGCGATGATGCACGACCAGACAGACGCTGCTGACATCATGATGGGAGACGTCGTTCGTCTCGAAGACGTGCTGAGCCGCGATTCGGTGACCTCGGTTTGCAAGTCTTTCTTTTCGCTATTCGGCCTGCCGGTGCGCGTCATCACCCACGAAGGGGACCTGCTCGCCGACGTTCATCGCGACCAGCCTCTGTGCAACTACCTCAATACCCTCGACGCGGGCGAACGAGAGTGCGCCAAGACCGTCGGCGTCGTGCGCGACCTCGAGCCAGAGCTGCAAACCATCGTTCACCCCTGTTTCACCGGCGCAGTGTACAGAATCGTTCCTCTCGAGTACCAGGGGCGTCCGATCGGTCGATTCATCGTCGGACCGTACGTACCGGCGGAGACGACACAGCCGCCCGCTTCGCTTCTGTCGGTCGACGCTGCAATCGATTCGGCGGCCGCATGCGGGCACTTCGAAACGATGCCGCGCGTGCGCGAGCACATCGCGAAGGAGATCTCAGACCATTTGAAGGGTGTGCTCGAGCTGCTGCTGTTTTCCGGCCATCGCGCACAGCTCGCATCGACGATGCAGGTTGCCAGCGTTCGAGAAAACTACCGCGAGCTCGCCGAGAAGAACGAAGCGCTCGAGTCTTCGCTCGACGAGCTCAAGCAGCTCGACCAGCTCAAGAGCACGTTTCTGGCTACCGTGAGCCATGAGTTGCGAAGTCCGCTCACCTCGATCATCGGCTACACCGAAATGCTCGAAAGCGGCGCTGCTGGCGCCCTCAGCGACGGCCAGGCGGAGTTCCTTGGCACTATTCGCAGCAAGGCCGATCAGCTGCTGGGCCTGATCAGCAGCCTGCTGGACCTCGGCCGCCTGGAGGCGAAGAGCCTGGACCTCAAGCACGAGTCGGTTGACGCGCACGCCCTCTTGTCCGACCTGGCCGCGACGATTGTGCCGACCGCCAATCGGCGCAACGTGGCGCTCGACGTCCAAGTCGGCGAGCAAACCCCGAAGCTTTGGGGAGACCCTGTCCGCCTCAGCCAGATTCTGCTCAATCTCGCCGACAACGCCGTCAAATTCAGCGACGAAGGCGGCACGGTGACCATCCGCGCGGAGCGGGGTGACATCGATGCCGCAGGCGCTTCAGGCCTGGGCGCTGCCCTTTTTTCGGCAAGCCGGCCGGCTGTCGTCCTGACGATAGAGGACGGCGGCATGGGCATCGCAGAACAAAACCTTTCCAAGATTTTCGACGCGTTCTACCAGGTCGATGCCGGGACCACACGCGTTCATGGCGGCGCGGGGCTCGGGCTGTCGATCGTGAAACAGCTCGTCGACGGCCACGAGGGAAAAATCGAAGTGACCAGCACGCCTGGCGAGGGTACGACCTTCGTCGTGACACTTCCCGCCGCCGACGACGATGCGTGACGAGTTCGCCAAAATCGACTGGCTGAAAACTCGTCTTGCCCTGAACGGCGATTCGAGCGCGGTTCTGGTCGGCATCGGCGACGACGCCGCCGTAATCGATTTCGGCAACCGACCGACCATCGTCACCGTCGATACGCAGGTAGAAGAGGTCCACTTTCGCGCGGATCTGCTGTCCCCTCGGGAGCTCGGCTACCGCGCCGTCGTAGCCGCCGCCAGCGATGTTTGGGCGATGGCGGGGATCCCTAGCGCCTCGGTGATCGCACTGACCTTGCGCGACGACTTTTCCGACGACGAGTTTCGCGACCTCATCGACGGCGTTGCAGACGCTGCTCGCGTGACCGGGGCGCGCGTCATCGGCGGGAACTTGAGTCGAGGCTCGTCCTTGACCGTGACGACGACGGTCTTTGGGCTGCCGATCTCCAAATCGCTGACCCGGAGCGGCGCACGACCCGGAGATTCGATCTACGTGACAGGAACTCTGGGAGCGGCGGCACTCGGGCTCGCGATTCTCGAGGCCGATCGGCTCGATATCGAACGAGCCCGGAAGTTCGCCGAACGCTGGAAAAAGCCGCCTCTCAACGGAAAAGCCGCTGCGGTTCTGGCGCGAATCGCGACCGCGGCGGTCGACGTGTCCGATGGATGTCTTCAAGACTTGGAACACCTCCTCACCGCATCAGGGGTTGGTGCGGTCCTACATGCCCCCGCCGTTCCCACCGCACCTGGCTATCAAGCCGCCTGTGTCGCGCTCTCGATCGATCCGATGGTGCTCGCTCTGAGCGGCGGCGAAGACTACGAGCTGCTGTTTACAGCGCGGGAGTCTGCCGAAGCTGCCGCGCTAGGTACCCGCATCGGCGAAATCGTCGAAGGCACGGGCAGCCGGGTCCTGGACGCGGCGGGCAGCGCGATCGAGCTCGGCCGAGGCGGGTTCTCTCACTTCTCGTAGAGCCAGGCCGAGCGTCGTTCGTCGTCGAACTTTGCCGCTCCGCGGGCTTCCTCTGCCAAGACCTCGTCGAGTGAGGCGCCGCGATCGACCGCTGTTCGAAACTCAGGGCCGCCGGTCAAGAGATCGATCGCAGGCCGGTCGGACACGAACTCGTAAACGTCCGTTCTCCAACGGCTCGCGTCAGGTAGCTGAGGGAGCGCTGCGGCGAGCATGCGCAGGTAAGTTTCGTAAGGTCGAAAAACCCAGGGGTCGGTGACGTGCACCTGTACTCCGGCACAGGTCCGGCCCGCGTGCTTCTGAAATGTCGGGACAAACTCGACGGGTCTCAGGGTCGCGCCGTGCAGGTCGAGCTCCAGAAGCGGGCCGACATCCAAGCCGGGTGCGCCCCAGAGCTCGAAGGGCCTGGTGGTGCCGCGCCCTTCCGAGAGCGTCGTACCTTCGACGACGCAGCCGCCCGGATAGACCATCGCAGTGTCGAAGGTCGGCATGTTGGGCGAGGGCATCCGCCAAGGAAGGCCAGTGTCGTTCCACTCCATCGCGCGAGTCCAGCCGTCCATCGGGACGAGCTGGAGCACGCTCTGGTCGAACCGTTCGAGTTCGCAAACCCAGAGCAAGAGCTCGGCGATGGTGAGGCCGTGGCGCACCGAAACTGGATACAAGCCCACGAACGAGAGGTAGCCTTGGCGCTGTGGCGCCCCTTCGACGCGAGTGCCTCCGAGGGGGTTCGGTCGATCGAGAAGCACGACCTCGACCCCAACGGTCGCGGCGACCTTCACCATGAGCGCGGCCGTCCAAACGTAGGTGTAGTAGCGGGAGCCGACGTCTTGTAAATCGATGACGATCGCATCCAAGCTCCTCAACCAATCGGGGTCTGGGCTCAGATCCTCTGCGTCGTCTCCGTACAAGGAGTACACCGGGACATCGGTTTCTTCCCGACTTCCGACGCCGATCATGTCTTGGGCAGCGCCGGCAAAACCGTGCTCGGGCCCGAAAAGGGCAGAAACACGGGCGCCGGCCTCGTGTAGAACTCGAGCGGCCGAGCGAAGCTTTCGGTCGACGCTCGCGGCATGCGCCAGCAGACCCACGCTGCGGCCGGCGACCAAGCGAAGAGCTTCCGGGTCACCGTCGGAGATGCGATCCAGCCCGGTCCGAACCTCAGTCAATGAACTTCACCTTCGGCCAGCGTATCGGTCGCTTCACCAGCGAGGAGGTAGAGGAGCGCCATGCGTACGGCCACTCCGGCTTCTACTTGCTGCAAAACGACACTGCGCTCGCCGTCGGCGATGAGGCTTTCGATTTCGACGCCGCGGTTCATCGGACCGGGGTGCATGATGATCGCATCCGGCTTTGCGGGCCCGATTGTGACGGGACCGATGCCGAAGGTACGGGCATATTCACGAAGGCTCGGCAGGAGCGCCCCCTCGAGACGTTCACTCTGGATCCGAAGCACCATGACTACGTCGGCGCCTGCGAGGCCGTCCTCGAGAGCGTCAAAGACACGTACGCCGAGAGAATCGGCGGCGGCAGGCAATAAGGTTCGAGGCCCAACGACACGAACCTCACAGCCGAATAGCTTCAACAGGTGCGCGTTCGATCGAGCGACGCGCGAATGCGCAATGTCGCCGACGATAGCCACGACGAGGTTGTCGAGCGTGCCTTTGGCGCGCCGAATCGTAAACGCGTCGAGCAGGGCCTGCGTTGGATGCGCGTGCATCCCGTCTCCCGCATTGATGACACTGCAGCCGATCTTCGAGGCTACGTAGTTGGGGGCGCCCGACGAGGCGTGCCGGATGACGATCACGTCGGGGTGCATCGCCTGAAGAGTCCGACAGGTGTCTTGTAGCGTCTCCCCTTTTTTCACGCTCGATGCGGACACGCTCATGTTGATCACATCCGCGCTCAAACGCTTGCCCGCAAGCTCGAACGAAGTCCTGGTCCTCGTCGACGCTTCGTAGAAGAGGTTGATCACGGTCTTTCCTCGGAGCGTCGGCACCTTGCGCACAGGCCGACGAGAGACCTGCAAGAACGCTTCGGCCGTGTCGAGGATACGATTCACGTCCGCCTTCGTGAGCCCTTCGACATCGAGGAGGCTGCGGTGGGCGAACGGCTCCATCACTCCCCCTCGGTAAGCACGACACGATCAGGACCGGCGGCGTCGACCCATACGTCGAGTCGGCCACCCGGCTCGAGATCGAGGATGCGGCCCACGAAGTCTGGGGCGATCGGAAGCTCACGGCCTCCGCGGTCGCAGAGCGCCGCGAGCCAGACCCGCGCGGGGCGACCATGATCTTGGAGACACTCGATTGCGGCACGGACCGTCCGCCCCGTGTGCAGCACGTCATCCACGAGCACGACATGACGGCCGCTCACGTCGAAGGGAATGTCGCTCGGCCCGATTTTCGGATTCGGGAGCGCGGTGGCAGCGTCGTCTCGGTAGAGCGAGATGTCGACGGTCCCCACCGGCGGCGGTCGCCCTTCGACGTTCGCGATCTCTTCCGCAATGCGTTTGGAAAGCCCGACACCGCCGCGGCGGATGCCGATCAGGGTAAGGTCTTCAATGCCCGAGGTCGCTTCCAGAATGGCAACAGCAATGCGTCGAATGCTTCGTTGGATAGCGTCCGCATCGAGTACGACCTTCTGGGTTCGAGCCACGTCGGGCGGAGTGTGTGTGAAAAGGCCGTGCGCTTCAAGCCTAGGCCAGCGAGAGGCCTCCATCGATGGTGACCAGGCTTCCTGTCTGCCAGGTTTGGTCGAGCACGCTCAGGATGACAGCGGCCACTTCCTCTGGCGTTCCGAGCCGGCCACCAAGCGGGTGGAGAGCGGCTAGGCCGGCAAGCTGGGAGGCCACCCTAGCCTCGATCTCCCCGGGGTCGAGGGTTTCACCCGGCTGGAGGCGCGGCGCTCGTAGCATGTCGGTCTCCACGCCGCCCGGGAGTACGGCGTTGACGCGCACGCCCGATGAGGCGAGCTCGAGCGCCAGCCCCCTGGTTACGGCGTTTAGGGCAGCTTTGGTCGCCGCATACACGACCGTGTGCGGAGCCGCCCGCTCGGACAGGGTGCTCGAAACGTTGACGATGGAGCCCCCCGAAGCGCGCAGGTGCAGAGCAAGCGCTTGAGAAAAGAAAAGCGGCGCAATCAGATTCACTCGGAGCTGTGCTTCGACGGATGCAAGGTCGATCGCGCCCACGGGCTCGTAGCGGGCAACCCCAGCGCAGTTGACCAAACCGTCCACGCTTCCAAACGCATCGACGGCGCGGCCAGCCAGCTCGGGAATCCTATCGAGGTGTTGGAGGTCAGCCGGCAGCGCGCGAACGTGATTCGGCCAGGACGCTTGGAGCGCACCGAGCAGTCCCTCGTCACGGGCGACAGCCACGACTTTGCCTCCACGGGCCAAAATCGCATCGACCGTGGCGCGACCGATCCCGCGGCTAGCACCGGTGACCACCACTGTACCTCGGGAAATCGTCATCTCAGCCAAGCCCTGCGATGGGACCCCATGGAGGCTCGGCAGGAACGTCGGCCGGCTCTCCGGCGACTTCGATTTCGTCCTCCGGTATGAAGCGTGGCGAATCCACGCAGAGGATGGTCTGGTGGCGATCGCTCGGGTTGGTGTAGCTGTGCGCTGCGCCTCTCGGCCAGCGATGCACCGTCCCCGGCGCGCACCGCTCTCCTTGGCATAGCAGCCCGTCGCCGAGCACCATCTCGGACTCGCGCATCTGCTGATGGACGTGTAGCGGAATGCCCTGTCCAGGAGCGACGTTCAGACGATAAATACCGGCGCCCTTGGTTTCGTAGATGATGTCGACCGTACCGAAGGGCTTGTGCTCGACCTCGAACGAGCACCAGGAAGCGCTGCGTTCGATCTCGAGCGAGGGAACCGCGAAGCTTCGCAGCGCCCCCGGCTTACTCAATCGAATGACGGCGGATTCCACCTGCGCGCGTCGCTCGTCGGGTGCCGGGGGTGCGAGAACGTATCGCGCGAGAACGTGGGCGGCGGTTTCCAGAAGTCGGAAGCGGCAGCTTCGAAGCAGGAACACCAGCTGTGACGCGGTGGCCGCATAGTCGATCGTCGCGCGGAGGCTTTCCTTGACCGCAGAGGCCTCGGTGTGCAGGCGCATCTCGACGTCGACGCGCAGCGGCTGCGAGGCGTTGCGCTCGTGTGGGTACACCCCGACCACGCAGTCGACCATGAGCTCTTCGATGCGCAAGACATCCATGCGGCAAGGCTATCGCATTTCGAGACTTCTGCTAGAGTCGCCCAGCTCATGAGCGAGCCCGAGCTGAAACCGAGGAGCGGAATCGCAGAGGCCGCCGCCTTTAGACCGGTCCCTCGTACGGGCGTGATCTACGTCACGGTCGAGGCCCAGAAACGAGGATTCAGCCTCGACGCGCCCGGCTGGTGCAACCTCGGCCAGGGTCAGCCGGATACCGGGGCGGTTCCGGGGGCCCCAGAGCGGGTGACGCAGATCACGGTACGTCCGGCGGACCTCGACTACGCGCCGGTTCCGGGGCTCTGGGAGCTCCGTGAAGCCGTGGCGGGCCTCTACAACCAGATGTTCCGACGAGGCATGAAGTCCCAGTACTCGGCCGAAAACGTATGTATTGCGGGCGGCGGTCGAGTCGCGGTCATGCGCGCGTGCGCGGCTATCGCACCCATCCACCTCGGGCATTTTCTTCCGGATTACACCGCCTACGAAGAGCTGCTCGACGTGTTTCGGCGATTCTTGCCGATCCCGATCCTGCTGGACCCGAAACAAGGATACGAGTTCACACGTAACGAGCTCGAGCAGGAGATCTTGGGCCGCGGGCTCAGTGCAATCCTGGCGAGCAACCCGTGCAACCCGACGGGCAAGGTCGTCGAAGGCGATGCGATGGCGAGCTGGGTCGAGACGGCGCGGGACTTGAACTGCGCGCTGCTGCTCGACGAGTTCTATTCACACTACGTTTGGACTGGAGCGCAGTCGATCGTCAGCGCGGCGCAGTATGTCGAGGACGTCGATGAGGATCCGGTCGTCCTATTCGACGGACTCACCAAGAACTGGCGATACCCAGGCTTTCGGGTGAGCTGGATCGTCGGCCCGAAGCGCGTCATCGAGTCTGCCGCGAGCGCTGGCTCGTTCCTCGATGGCGGTGGCGTCGCTCCGATGCAGCGCGCCGCAATCGACCTGGTCCAGCAGGAGCCGACCCTCGCCGAAACCAAGGCGGTCCACCGCGAATTTCAGAAGAAGCGCGACTTCCTGGTGCAGGGGCTCAAGGACATCGGTGTCGAGTTCGACCTCGAGCCGCAGGGGACTTTCTACGCCTGGGGAGATCTGAGCGCCCTGCCGCCATCGATTCGAAACAGCGACGATTTCTTCACAGCCGCACTCGAGCGACAGGTCATCACCGTGCCCGGGCACTTCTTCGACGTGAATCCGGGCAAGCGCCGGAGCGGACGGCCCTCGCGTTTCGTTCGGCACACGCGTTTCTCCTTCGGGCCGCCGATGCCTGTCCTCGAGGAAGCGCTCGAGCGGCTTCGCGAGATGGTCGCCAGCGCCGGCTGAAGCCGGCGAGAAAAACCGAAATTACAGGCTTCTTCGGCCGGAAAGCGTCGCTTTCTTCACTGATTCAGCGTGTGTAGGCAATCATACTACATATGACGACATCGGCGGCGGTCGCGGCGCGGGTAGAGCACGAGCCACGGGAGGCAGCTCCCTTCGTGAAGTGGGTTGGGGGCAAGGGCCGATTGCTCAGTCAGCTGCGACCGCTGCTTCCACCGGGGGTCGAGCAGATGCGCCACGTCGAGCCCTTCGTTGGTGGCGGCGCGCTGTTCTTCTCTCGTGTACCAAGGCGCGCCCTGCTCACCGACATCAACCCCACTCTGATCTCGACCTACACGGCAATTCGCGACGACGTCAAAAGCGTAATCGGCGGGCTACGAAGGCTTGCAAATCAGCACTCCAAAGAGCGGTACTACGAGGTGCGCGCGCGCTACAACCAAGAACGTCGAATCGGTACATCCAAGCGGGCAGCCATGTTCATCTATCTCAACAAGACTTGCTTCAACGGCTTGCATCGAGTCAATCGCAAAGGCGAGTTCAACGTACCGGCAGGCTCATACAAGAGCCCGCGAATCTTGAACGAGGCTGCGTTGCAGTCGGCGAGCAAGGCGCTCCAAGGTGCAGATCTTCGTTGCACGTCCTTCGACGCGCTGCTCGAGAGTGCAAAGCCGGGCGATTTCATCTACTTCGACCCGCCCTACGCCCCGGTTTCCGTCACCGCCAACTTCACGTCGTATGCCCAAGACGGCTTTTCACAAGATGATCAGACGCGGCTGCGCGACGTATACAGGGCCCTGGATCGGCGTGGATGCAAGCTCATGCTCTCCAATAGCGACGTCCCCTTCATTCGAGATCTCTACGGCAAGTTCAAAGTCGACACGGTTGCCGCACCTCGCGCGATCAACTGCGATGCGACCAAACGCGGAAAGGTGAGGGAAGTGGTGGTACGGAACTACGTATGACCTCCCTCGCCGGCCGATTCACCCCGATCGCCCGATCGTAGGTCGCCCCGCGGCCCGCTGCTCTTCAGCCGAGTACGGACAGTGACGGCAGCCTGAGCCGCAGCAGGCGCCCTGCCTTCGCAGCGCGGTCGCCGTCAAGACGAAGAGACCGGTTTCGGGATCGAGATAACCTCGATCACCTCGAAGCTCGGCTTCATCGTGGGCTTGGAGGACCTGCGGCGAAAGCGTGGGCGGCACCGCGGCACTCTGGGTCCGGCGGCGGGTTTCGCAAGCCCGAAGCGGCAAAGCTCCCCTCGTTTTCTTCTTCTTCAGGTCGTGCTGATTCGCGATGCCCGGATGAACTCGGCCGTGGCTGGATGATCGGTGTGCAGGAGCTCCTCCGGCGTCCCGGTCGCTGCGATCCGCCCCTCGTGCAGGAAGCTGAGCTGGTTGGCGATACGCACGACCGAGGCCATGTCGTGGCTGATCACGACCGAGGTCACGCCGAACATCTCTTCGGCTTCAGTGATCAACTCGTCCACCATTTCGGTCGTGATCGGATCCAAGCCAGTGGTGGGTTCGTCGTAGATTAGAATCTCGCTCTCGAGGATCATTGCGCGCGCGACGGCGACACGCTTCTGCATCCCCCCGGAGAGCTGGGCGGGAAGCTTCTGGGCTGCAGCAGCAACGCCGAGCCCCGTCAATCGATCCATCACCCGATCGCGTATCTCAGTACGCGACAGGTCGGTGTGCTCGCGGAGTGGAAACGCGACGTTGTCGAACACCGTCATGGAGTCGAAGAGCGCAGACATTTGAAACACCATCCCGAAAGTGCGTCGCATCGCGGCCAGGTTGAGGCCTTCGAGCCGTGCGAAATCGATGCCGTTGACGATGAGTTGCCCGGAGTCCGGGTTTTCGAGCCGAATCAACTGCCGCATCAGGACGGTCTTGCCGGACCCGGAGGGCCCGATGATCAGATTCGTTTGTCCCCGATGGATGTCCAGCGACACGCCCTTGAGCACCTCGTGCTCGCCGTAGCTCTTGTGTAGATCACGAATCCTCACATGGATCGGATCGTCCTTCACCCCCGGAGGCAGCGAAGCCCGCGTCAAGCGCAGGAGGTTCCGTCGGAACAACTTCATTAGAGCAGCCCTTGTCCGAGGACGAGGCCCGTGACCAGATAGTCGAGCACGAGGATTGCGATGGCGCTTTGCACGACGGCGCGGTTGGTGGCTCGCCCCACTCCTGCCGCTCCGCCCTTCGCATAGAAGCCCTGTCGACACGCGATCAGCGTCACCGCCACACCGAAGACCATCGCCTTGATGAGCCCCTGAGAGACGTCGTCCCAGTCCACCAGCCATTTGAGCCGGTCCATGAACACGCCGGGGTCGAGCCCTAGGAGCCCGACGGCGACGAAGAAGGCGCCCATCACTCCGACGATGTTGAACAGCATCGTCAGGACCGGAACCATGACGAAGCCAGCGACGAGCCGCGGCACGACCAGATACTGCACGGGGTTGACCGCCATGGTGACCAGAGCGTCGATTTGGTTGGTGACGCGCATGGAGCCGAGCTCGGTCGTCATCGCGCTCCCCGCTCGGCTCGTGACCATCAGCGCAGCGAATACCGGCCCAACCTCCCGGGCCAGGGCCAAGCCAATCACGGCGCCGGTCTGATTCTCGGCGCCAAAGTCCCGAAAACCATCGACGAGCTGCAAGGCGAGCACGCCCCCAACGAAGACCGCGGTCAGCGAAACGAGAAAGATCGAGCCGATGCCGATGAACTCCATCGCCTCGACGAAAAGCCGACCGCGGTATGGCGGACGGATCCCCCAGAACGCCGATTCCCAAAGCAGCTTTGAGAGCGCGCCGACCTCGACGAACGGGGACAGGAGCAGTCGAAGGAGCCAGTTGCCGGCGTCACGAAAGGCTGCGCGAAGCTTCGAGTGCTCGTCCGGGTTCGCGGGTGCGCTGGGCGCGGCGTCAGGCACGAGACTCCATAGCATGGTTCCTCGGCGAAAAGTCAGCCATTGAGGTAGACACGCGGGACGCGCCGCGAGACATTGGTCAGCACCTCATACGGAATCGTTCCGGCAGCGGTGGCCAGGTCCCGCGCATCTAGCGCGGCGCCGCCCTGCTCGCCGAGGAGAAGCACCTCGTCGCCGATGGCGACATCTGCAACGCCGGAAACATCGACGGTGGTCAAGTCCATCGCGACGTTGCCGACGATCGGGCAGCGAGCACCCGCGATCAAGACCTGTCCGCGATTCGACGCCGATCGCAGCAGGCCGTCGCCGTAGCCCACGGGAATCGTGGCGAGGCGTGTCTCTTTGCGTGCACGAAACGAGCGTCCGTAGCCGACCGATTCGCCCGCTTGCAGGATTCGTAGGCGCAGCACCTCGGTGCGCCAACGAAGCGCAGGGCGAAGGGGCGGATCAACGGTGTCCGAGCCGGGATAACCATAGAGCGCGAGGCCAACGCGCACCCAGTCGAAATGGGACTCGGGGTGCCGAAACAGGGCCGCGCTGTTGGCGACGTGCAGGACCGACGGTTCGTGTCCGAAGCGACGAACGAGACCGCGGGCCTGCGCGAAACCCGCGAGCTGCTCGGCGACGTATGGACGGTCGGCGTCGGCGGTCGATAGATGAGTCATCAAGCCCGCGATCCGAATAGAAGGGAAGCGACGAAGATCGCGAAGGAAGGCGCTGAGCTCTGCGAGGGGCACGCCGAGACGGCCCATCCCGGTGTCGACTTTGAGGTGAATGTCGATCGGACGGCCTCCGGATACGCGTTCGAACGCGCTCGCTTCGGAGACCTCGTAGAGCACGGGGGTGAGTCCGGCCGCGATGATCTCTCTGTGGGCGCCGCCGTTGATGCCGTTGAGAACCAAAATGGTCCGGTCGATGCCGGCTTCTCGAAGCTCGATTCCCTCTTCCGCCAGGGCAACACCGAAGCCGTCTACGCCTTCGGCCTGAAGCCGCCGGGCGACGGGGACCACGCCGTGACCGTAAGCATCCGCCTTGACGACCGCGAGAATCTTCCGCCCCGCCGCCGCATTCTTCACGACGCTGAGGTTGTGCGCGATGGCGTCGAGCAAGATCTCGGCACGCGTCGGTCGCAAGGATACCTCGGCATGCTGAACGCGCGGTCTCGATGGCTTCGAGGAGTCCGGTTGCACCGCTTGGGGCTAACGGTTGGCACCGCCGGCGTCAAGCATTGGCGTCCGAACGCTCGAAGGCTAGGCTTCCGTCCGGATGGCAACGGCTCGCGGACGCGCTTTGGAATGTGAGTTGCTCGCGAGCGGCCTCGCAGCGATCGCGATAGCGTTGGCTCCCGGCTGTGGAAAGCCCGCCGAAGAGACCGTCTCGCCGGTCCACGTGACGCCCAGCGACGCCCCGCACCAGGTCGAGGTGCCAGCGCCCGAGGCGCTTCGTGTGCGCGTCGTTCGTCAGTATCCTCACGACAAAGACGCGTTTACACAGGGCCTCATTTGGCATGACGGAGTCATGTACGAGAGCACCGGCCAGTATGGCAAGTCATCGCTGCGCAGGGTTCGGCTCGAAGACGGAAAGGTGCTCGCAGAGCGTGAGCTCGAATCCGAGCTCTTTGGCGAAGGGCTGGCTCGGGTCGGCGAGCACTTGATTCAGCTCACGTGGAGATCCGGGCTTGCTCTGATCTCCGATTTGGCGACGCTGGAGCAGCGCTCGACCGTCCGCTACCGAGGTGAAGGATGGGGTTTGTGTTTCGACGGGACGGCGCTGGTGATGAGCGACGGATCTTCGGTACTCGAATTTCGGGATCCCCTCTCCATGGATGTCCTGCGCGAGGTTCGCGTCGTGAGAGAGGGACGCCCGGTTCCGCGACTCAACGAGCTCGAATGCGTGGGCTCCGAGATTTACGCAAACGTCTGGCAGAGCGACGAGATTCTACGGATCGATTCCAAGACCGGTCGTGTTACCGCCATCGTCGATGCGAGCGCCCTTTTGACCCGGTTTGAATCGCTACGAGCCGATGTGCTCAACGGAATCGCCTACAGACCCGACTCGAAGACATTCCTGCTGACTGGAAAGCTCTGGCCTCAACTCTTCGAGGTCGAGCTGGTGCCGCGCTGAACAGCGTCGTGGATCTCGACCTCCGGCTCCCATCGAGCAAGGCGCCTGCGCATGATCTCCACCGCCTCCTGGCTTTCGTCGATGAGCACGAAGCCTCTTCCTAGGCGTGCTGCAGATTCACCCGTGGTGCCGCTTCCGGCGAAGAAATCCAGCACGGTGTCGCCGGGCTCGCTATGGACCCTGATGATGCGGTCCAACACACCCAGCGGCTTCTGGGTCGGGTAGCCCGTTTTCTCTTTTCCATTGGTTGGAACGATCGTGTGCCACCAGACGTCGGTGGGCGTCTTGCCCCTCGCGGCCTTCTCTTTGCCCACCAGCCCTGGGGCCATGTAAGGAATTCGGTCCATTTCGTCGAACTGGAAGACGTACTGCTTGGGGTCGAGTACGTACCACAGAAGCGTGTCGTGCTTTGCGGGCCACCAGCGCTTCGGCCGCCCACCAAAGTCGTACGCCCAAATAATTTCGTTGAGGAAATGATCACGGCCGAGCAGGCCGTCGAGCGCGACTTTGACATAGTGCACTTCGCGGTAGTCGAGGTGGACGAAGAGCGAACCATCCCTCGTGAGACAGGGCAGCGCAGCTTCGATGCGGCTCATGAGAAACGGAAGGTACTCCTCGTAGTCGTCTTCGTAGCGCGGGCTATCGATCTGCTCGATTTCGTAGCGGCGGTCTCCAAAGCCCTTGCGCTCGCCGTGGGCTGCCGCGCGCACCTGCATCCGATTGCGCGATTGGGTCCGCCCGGTGTTGAAGGGTGGATCGATGTAGATCAAGCGCGCGTGCTCTGGAGGGAGCGTCCGGAGGACCTGCAAATTATCGCCTTGAAGAATGCGCTTCACGCGCCCGAGCCTATCATCGGAGGAGGAGCGCGCCCATCTTCGAACCCGCTTGCAGCGCCTCTGCACCCGCCCTAGTCTTCGGTCCGATGCGTCTCATGGTCAACGGTGAACAACGGCAGGTCGAGCCGACCACCACGGTGAAGCAGCTGCTTTCCTCCCTCGGGCTCGAGGACACCTTGGTCGCCGTCGAGCGTAACGAAGAAGTCGTGCCGCGCGCCCTCCATGAGAGCACCCGCCTCAGCGACGGTGACCGGGTCGAGGTGGTCCAGTTCGTAGGAGGCGGCTAGGTGTCCGAAGACACTCTGAAGATCGGCCAGTTCGAGTTTCGATCGCGCCTGTTCACGGGTACCGGGAAGTACCCGAGCCTCGATATCGCAAAAAGGGCATTGGACGCCTCCGGCTGCGAAGTCGTGACCGTCGCCGTGCGCAGGGTGGATTTGAAAGCCACCGGGGCGGACTCGATCATGACGGTGCTGCGCGAGGGCAACTACACGCTCTTGCCCAACACAGCGGGTTGCTACACCGCGGAAGACGCGGTGCGAACCGCTCGGCTGGCGAGGGAGCTTCTGGACACCCCGCTGATCAAGCTCGAGGTCATCGGCGACGAAAAGACGCTCTTCCCCGATGTGCCTGCAACACTGCAAGCCGCCAAGGCCTTGGTAGACGACGGGTTCACCGTTCTTCCCTACTTCAATGACGATCCGATCGCGGCGCTTCGCCTCCAGGAGCTGGGCTGTGCTGCAGTCATGCCGTTGGCCGCGCCCATCGGCAGCGGGCTCGGCGTTCGCAATCCTTTCAACATCGAGATCATCGTGAAGCACGCGACGGTGCCCGTCATTGTCGACGCCGGCGTCGGCACCGCGTCGGACGCTGCAATCGCGATGGAGCTCGGCATCGACGGAGTGCTGATGAACACGGCGATCGCCGGCGCCAAGGACCCCGTTCGAATGGCTCGAGCGATGAGAGCAGCCGTCGAGGCCGGCCGGGACGCGTTCCTCGCAGGCCGTATTCCACGCAAGCTCTACGCGACGGCGTCGAGCCCGCTCGAAGGCGTCATCGGCTCCGATCAAGACGGCCGAACCTGAGCCGATCGCGATGAACAACGGCCTTCCGCGGATCTGGATCATCACAGACCCGAATCACGCGGACGGCCCCGTGGCTCCAGTTCGAAAGGCCCTCGAAGGGTGCCCACCGGAGGTGATTGGCGTGCAGCTCCGTGCGAAAAGGGCGTCTGATCGCCAGATCGTGCAATGGGGACACGAGCTGCGCGCCATCACGCGCGACGTCGGCAGCGCGCTGACGGTGAACCGACGGGCCGATCTCGCCGACGTCGTACACGCGGACGGCGTGCACCTGCCCGAGCTTGGCCTTTCGCCCATGGAGATTCGAAGCCATTGGTCTGCTTTCAGTGTGCTGGGCGTCTCTCGCCACGATCGCAGCGGGCTCGAGGCCGCTGAGCGCGCGCTTGCGAGCTATGCGTTCTTGAGCCCGGTATTCGGCGTCCCGGGCAAGGGTCCACCCCTTGGGCTTCACGGTTTTCGGGCTGCGATCGCCGGTGTCGAGCTACCGACATATGCGTTGGGGGGCGTGCGTCCAGAGGATCTTCGGCCGTTGCTTCGGGCCGGCGCGACCGGTGTCGCGATCCGGCGTGCCGTCTATGCCGCGGCTCGGCCCGCCGAGACCATTCAGCCCTTCCTTCGCGAGCTTGACAAGTACCTCGCAAGCGGCGAATAGCGAGGGGGATGGGGGCGATTCGCAGCGGGCTTGGATGCCTTTCCTGGGTGGGCGCGGCCCTGATCGTCATCGCCCTGGCCCTCAAGGTATTCCTGTTCGACATGGCGGAGGTGGGACACAACGGGATGGCGCCTACTTTGCTTCGCGGAGAGCGTGTACTGATCCGCAAAAAAGCGGCCCCCACCCTGGGATCGATCGCGGTTTGCCAACATCCTACCGAGGTCGGCTGGGTCGTTGCCCGCGTCGCGGCAACCGAAGGGATGACGATCCATTCGTTTGGGACCGAGCTTTTCATCGACGGCAAGCCGGTCGAATACAACGGAGGCGGAAGCGGCTCGTTCTACAACGAGGACACCGACCGGACGGTCCAGGTGACCTGGGGCGACGAGTACCTCGGCACCGGCAACCACCAGATCTTCCTCGGCGAAAACCGTCGGCACCACGTCGACAAAGCGGAGGTCCCCGCGGGGAGGCTCTACCTTCTCGGTGACTACCGCGGCTACATGGGCCAGGACAGCCGTGCCTACGGGGTTGTTGACGCGTCGAGCTGCAGAGGCACGATCGTCTTTCGCTTGACCCCGGTGGCAGGTCTCGAACCCGAGATCAGCCACGGCTATTTCGAGCGGATTCGATAGCATCGCTTCCGCGTTGCCTGCGGGCCGGTCCGTTCTATGCTCCGCGCGCCGAGGAGCAGGGAACCGTCAGATGAGAGTCGCTGTTTTACAATTTCCAGGCTCGAACGCCGACTGGGACGCCCTTCACGCGGTCCGCGACGTCTTGGGCGCAGACGCCTGGTACGCCTTCCACAAAGGGACGAGCCTCGGCGACGCGGACGCCGTCGTGATTCCCGGCGGTTTTTCGTACGGTGACTACCTTCGCGCCGGCGCGATCGCGGGCTTCAGTCCGATCGACCACTCCGTCCGCGAGTTCGCCGGCCGAGGCGGCCCGGTGCTCGGTATCTGCAACGGGTTTCAGATTCTGACGGAGATGGGGCTCCTACCCGGTGCACTCACCAGGAATGCTCATCTTCGCTTCGAGTGCCGCGACATCCATCTCAGAGTCGAAAACGAAGGTCCGTTCACCGACATGGGACGAGGCAAGGTTCTCCGCCTCCCCATTGCGCATGCAGACGGCCGGTACCACACCACCGAGGATGGTCTTGCCGACCTCGAACGCCACGGGCAGATCGCGTTTCGCTACTGCACGCGAGGCGGCGGCGAGCCCGAGGGCAGCGATGCAAATCCGAACGGCTCGGTGGGAGACATCGCCGGTCTCTACAACCGTGAGAAGAACGTGCTCGGCATGATGCCGCACCCGGAACGTGCGAGCGAAACCATCCTGGGCAACGACGACGGGTTCGCGCTCTTCACATCGCTTCGGCGTCATTTGGGGTTCGAATGAGCACACCAGCCAACTTTCCCGGAGAGCCGGATAGCTCTCCCGAAATCGCACGCGAGTTTGGTCTAGCGGCGGAGGAGTGGAAGCGCGTCCTCAGCACCCTCGAGCGCGCGCCCAGCTACGCAGAGCTCGGGGTCATCAGCGTGATGTGGTCCGAGCACTGCTCGTACAAGTCCTCACGGGTTCACCTCGCTCGCCTGCCGACCACAGGGCCGCAGGTCGTTCAGGGGCCCGGTGAGAACGCTGGGGCCGTCGATATCGGCGATGGCTTCTGCGCGGTGTTCAAGATGGAGTCGCACAACCACCCATCGTATATCGAACCCTACCAGGGCGCGGCAACCGGCGTGGGCGGCATCCTACGCGACGTCTTCACGATGGGCGCGCGTCCGGTCGCGTCGTTGAACTCACTCCGGTTTGGTCGCCCCGATCACCCGAGGACTCCTCAGCTCCTCAAGGGCGTGGTCGCAGGCATCGGCGGCTACGGCAATTGCATCGGCGTCCCGACCGTCGGCGGCGAAGTCCAGTTCGACGCGAGCTATGACGGCAACATCCTGGTCAACGCGTTCACCGTGGGAATAGCCAAGACCGACGACCTCTTCTTCGGAGTTGCAGAAGGCATCGGCAACCCGATCCTCTATGTCGGCGCCAAGACAGGCAGAGACGGAATCCACGGCGCCACCATGGCGAGCGCGGAGTTCGGCGAGGAGACCGACAGCAAGCTCCCGACGGTGCAGGTGGGCGACCCGTTCATGGAGAAGCTGCTGCTCGAAGCCTGCCTGGAGATCTTCGCCACCGATTGCCTGTCTGGCGTACAGGACATGGGCGCAGCGGGGCTGACCTCGTCGTCGGTCGAAATGGCGGACCGCGCGGGCAATGGCATCGAGCTCGATCTCGACGCGATTCCCCGCCGGACCAAGGCATTGAGCCCCTACGAAATGCTGCTGAGCGAGTCGCAAGAACGCATGCTGATGGTCGCCAAGGCGGGGCGCGAGCAAGAAGTGTTCGATATCTGTGCCAAGTGGGACCTCGACGCGTCGATCGTCGGCCGCGTGACGGATACCGGGCGCTTCGTCTGCAAAGCTACCCCCGGCTACGACCCGTTCGACGGAACGGGTGAGCCGGACCCGGTGGTCGTCGTCGATCTTCCGGTCGACCTGCTCACCAACGCAGCACCCAAGTACGATCGCCCCCAGCGGGGGCGTTCGGATGAGGCCAGGCTCTTCACGATGACCGGAGACGGTCCTGAAGACCTGGGCGCCGAGCTCGTGCGCCTGATCGGCTCGCCCAACATCGGAAGCCGTTCTTGGATCTGGCGGCAGTACGATCACATCGTCGGAAACGGAACGGTGATTCGTCCCGGGGACGGGGACGCTGCGGTGATTCGCGCGTTCTGCGAAGATGCCGGTGGGTCACGCGAGAAGTTCCTCGCCATCTCCGTCGACTGCAACGGCCGACACGTAGAGCTCGATCCCTACGCCGGCGCCGCAATGGCGGTCGCCGAGTGCACGCGCAACATCGTCTGCGTTGGTGCGAAGCCACTTGGCCTCACCGACTGCCTGAACTTCGGTAACCCCGAAGTGCCCGAGCAGATGTGGCGCTTTTCACAGGCAATCGACGGTTTGGCTGCGGCGTGTAGCGCCCTGGGCGCGCCTGTCGTCTCAGGCAATGTCAGCCTCTACAACGAGACCGATGGCAAGGCCATCTTGCCAACGCCGACGGTCGCCGTCGTGGGGCAACTCGAAGACCCCGAGCATCGCATTGGACTTGGATTTCTGTCCGAAGGCGATGTCATTGCGCACCTAGGGCGCCCTTCCCGCGGAGTGCTCGGCGGCTCCGAGTGGCTCGCGCAGCGCAGCGGCTCGGTAACGGGCGCGCCCGTCGGGATCGACCTCGACGCGGAAGCGGAGCTCCAGCACGCGATGCTCGCGCTTGCAAAGAAGAAGCTTCTGCGAAGCGCTCACGACATCAGCGACGGCGGCTTCGCGGTCGCGCTGGCCGAGTCGTGCATCGCGTACGGACACGGCGCACAGGTGAGCCTGCCCTCGAGTGAGGACGCGCCCGCGCACGCCCTGCTCTTCAGCGAAGAACCAACGCGGATCCTCGTCAGTCTCTCCCCGAGCCATGCCGGTCAGGTCGGTGACATCTGCGCACGACACGGAGTGCCATTCGAGAAGATTGGAACGGTCACGGGCCAGACCGTCGCGATTGACGGCGCCTGCGAGGTGCCGGTGGAAGAGCTCGCCGAAGCGCACGCGTCGGCCCTGGACGCGATCGTCAGCTAGGCGCCCTCGCGCTCAGCGCGTAGGCGACGAGGGCCGCTCCCATCGCCAGCGCAATCCATGGAAGCAGCCCCGTTTGCGCCTTGAAGGCGCTGTAGAGCATCCAAACCGATGAAGCTGCGTAGACCGCGGCTGCAAAGAGCGCCGCGGCGCGTGGCGTCTGGAGATCGGGCCGGCGCCAACGAACCGTGAGCAGGCCAACGGCAACCAGCGCGGAAAAGAACACGAGGATGCCCGCCACATTGCTCAGGAGCTCCCCGACGCTGTGCATGTACAAGAGCGCAATCGCAATCGCGCCCTGAAGAGCCACGGCGGCGCGCGGTGGCGACCCGGGTTCACCTCGAAGAAACGGGGGCAGAAACCCGTCCCGAGCCATTTCTGCGTAGACACGCGGACCCACCAAGAGCATTGCGCTACTGCTCGAAACCATGATCGCCGCGATGCCCAAGGACATGGCGCGGGCCCCTAAGTCGCCGAGGAGATCCTGGGCGACGACGTGTCCGAGCGTGATCTTTGCCTCTTCGTACTCGAAGACGACCTGCGCGCGCTCCGGGCTCAGGTTCGCCACGAGAATCCAGTTTACCAGGACGTACGCAACCGCAACGATCGCGCATCCGGTCAACATCGCCCGCGGAACGTCACGGCGCGGCGAACGGAACTCCTCGGCGGCGTAGGCTGCCGCATTCCAGCCGGAGAAGGCGTACGCGACGAAGAAGAGGCTGCTCGCGAACGATAGCGCAAGGCTCGGCGGCTCGTTGGGCGGCGCCCAATTGGGCCACTGCGTTTCGCCCAAGCACAGCCCCAGCGTCACGAAGGCGAGAATCAAGAGCCCCTTGAGAATCACCAGGCCGTTCTGCGTCCACTTCGAAAGCCCAAGGCCAGCTGCGTGAAATAGGGTCAGAAGCACGATGAGGACCGCGGCGCCCAGGCGCGGGTTGGGTAGTCCGAAGACCGCGAAAGCGAATGCTGCGGCCGCAAACGTGCTGATCGCCATCGGCGCCGAGAAACCCACGAGGAGCGAAGCCCAGCCTGCGAGATAACCGACCGCGGGGCTCAGAAGCTCGGACAGATAGCGGTACTCACCGCCCGAGCGCGGAATCATCAAGGCCGCCTCGGCGTAGGTGCGGGCCCCCGCCATCGCCAGGAGGCCGCCGATGCCCCAGGCGGCGAGAATCCATCCAGCGCTCAGCTCCTGCGACATGAACCCAGCGCTCAGAAATACGCCTGCGCCGACCATGTTCGCGACGACCAGACCGACCCCGGACCACAAGTCCAGGAACCCTCGGCTCGACCCAGACGCCCGCAAATTGACCTATTCGGCGGCTTCTACGGACTGAGAGAGGGGGCGTTTTTCGCCACGCAGCTCGACGGAGACGAGCTTCGAGACTCCCGGCTGCTCCATCGTGACTCCATAGAGAACGTCGGCGAACTCCATGGTGCGCTTCGAGTGCGTGATGATGATGAACTGCGAGCGATCGGTCATCTGTTGAATGGTTTCGGCGAAGCGGCCGATGTTGGCTTCGTCGAGCGGCGCATCGACCTCGTCGAGCAGGCAGAAGGGGCTTGGCTTGTATTGGAAGATCGCGAAAATCAGGGCAACCGCGGTGAGCGCCTTTTCGCCACCGCTCATGAGCTCGAGTGACCCGAGCCGCTTGCCTGGCGGTTGCGCGATGATCTCGACCCCGGTTTCGAGCATGTCCTGCGGATCGGTCAGCCTCAGCTCGGCCTTGCCGCCACGGAAGAGCATCGGGAAAATTCGCTTGAATCGCTCATTGATCGCGGCGAACGCCTCGCGGAAGAGCGCACGGCTCTCTCGGTTCATTTGCCGAATCGCCTTGTCGAGCTTGTTCAGAGCGTCATCGAGATCGCGGCGCTGAGCGGTGAGGTACTCGTAGCGCTGCGCGTTCTCCTCGTACTCCTCGATCGCCGTGAGGTTGATCTCGCCCATGCGATCGATGAGCCGCTGCAATTCCTCCGCTCGCGCGGTCACCTCGGCGTCGGGCACGGGTCGCGCGTGGTGGTCACCGAGGACGTACGCCAGCTCGACGCGATGCTTGTCCTGAACCTGCTCTTCGAGGTGCTCGAGCGACAGGCTGATCTCGCGATCGCGGAGAGTCAGCTCGTTGAGCTCGGTCGACTGAACGTCGATGCTCGAGCGGAGCTCCTTGAGCGAAGCCTCCGATATGCCCAGCTGCGTCTGCGCTTCGTCGAAGTCGGCGCGTTGGCGTGAAAGCTCTTGGCGAGCCATCGCGGCCTCGTGAGCGGTCTCGCTCAATCGACCATGGTGCAATAGGATACGACCGGCGGCCTGGCCCCGGTCGCGATCGGCGACGGCGACGTCCTCTCGCAGGCGCGCTTCACGCGCGTCGAGCTCCGCGACAGCACGCTCGAGCTGCCCGATGACCGAACGCTCGCGGTCGGCGCGCTCCCGCGACTGCGTCGCCGCAACCTTCACCTCCGTCGCCTTGGCCAACTGCTCTTCGACCACCCGTCGCCGCTCGACGAGAACGCTCTCGGCAACCTGCACGGCTTCCTCGGTGTGGGTGACGACATGCTGGGCCTCGCTCAGCATGCGCCGGCTGTTGGCCTCGTCCACGTCGACCTGCGAGAGCGCGGCCCGCCCTTCGCCGTCGGTGTCCGCGATCTCACGGCGCCGCTCCTCGATCCGCTGAAGCTCCAACTCGACGAGCCGCAGGTCTCGCTCCGACCCGAGGATCTCCAATTCCGCGTCATGGGCCTGAACCCGAGCTGAATCGATGGCCGCTTGCCCCTCGGCGATGCTGGAACGAAGCCCGCCCTGCTGGGCAGTCGCCTGTTCGAGGGCGGCGCGCTGCGAAGCCGCCAATTCCTCCAGCTCGCGTATCTCTCGCTTGAGCCTGAGCAGATGGGCCGCCGACTCGTCCTTGGCACCACCCACCACGGCCCCGTCGCGTAGCAATGCCTGACCGTCCAGCGTCACCAGCTTCCCTTGGAAACCGTCACGGTGAAGACGAGCCGCAGTCTGCAAGTCATCGACCACCAGAACGTCGAACAGGAGGTAGCGCACCCAGCTGTCGTCGGTCTGGGAGTAACGCAGCAGAGTCAGCAGAGGCGCGACGATGCCCATCCCGGTGGGGAATTGGGGAACGACGCGCGGGGCGCCGGTCGGAGAGCGCGGCAAAAAGGTCGCCCGGCCTTTCTCTTCGCGCGCAAGGTAGTCGGCTGCACGCAGCGCAGAATCCGTATCGTTGACGAGCAGGTACTCGAGCGCGCCACCGAGCGCGGCGCCCAGAGCGCGCACGTGCTCGGGCGCGCACTCCAAGCGATCGGCAACCAAGCCCACCAGGCCCGAGCGGGACGAATCACCTGCGGCGCTCGCGTATCCCGTCAGGACCGCCTGTGCGCCTGCGCCGACTCCTTCGAAACGCTCGTGGATTTCGTTGATCGACCGCAGCCGCGAGCTCGTGACCGCCAACGCCTCCCGGAGCGAATCGACTTCCGCGTCCGCACGGTGGAGCGCGTCCTTGCCCGAGGCCAACGATGCTTCGATTTCGGCGTGCCGGTCCGCGGTTTCCGACTTACCGCTCCGCAGCCCGTGCATTCGCGCCTCGAGCTCTCCGCGCTGCTGCTTGAACTCGACCTCGCGCGCGGCAAGGGCTTGCAGCTCTTCCTGCAAGCGTTCGAGACGCGCCCGAACCTCGCTGCGACGCCCGTCATAACCCTCGAGAACCGCCTCGGCGCCCGCAACGCGGGCCCGTCCCTCGGCCAGGTCAGTGCGGGCGCTCTGCAGCTTCGATTCGGCCTCTTCTGCTGCGTTTTTGCGTATTTCGAGCTCTGCCTGGACGTCGGCCAAGAGCTCGCCCGTCTCGGCTTCCAGCGCCTCGAGCTCGCCCAGAGATAGACGAACGGTGGATGCTTCTTCATGCAAGCCCTGGCGTTGTTCTTCGAGTTGGCGTAGCTCGCGGCTCGCTAGGTCTTTGCGTTCGATCAACGCAGCCTGTCGATCCTGCTGCTGTCGGATCAGCCCTTCGAGCTGCCGCACCGAATTGTCGAGCTCGTACGCGTGACTCTGTCCACGCTCGACCTCGGAGCCTTGCTGCAACAGCGCTACGCGCTCCGCCTCGACCGACGCCTCACTCGCGACCAATGCGTGCCGGCTTGCTTGCATGTCCTCGCTGGCCTGCGACAAGCGGGCAGAGACCGAGCCCATTTGCCCTCTGAGCTCGAGGAAGCGATGCGATGCGACCCACAAGTCGAGGTCTCGCATTTCTTTCTTGTAGCGCTTGTAGCGCTCCGCTTTTTGCGCCTGCCTTTTGAGTGAAGCGAGACTGCGCTCCAGCTCACCGATGATGTCCGTGACGCGCAGGAGGTTCTGGCGTGTTTGATCCATCTTTCGTTCGGCAGCACGCTTGCTCAACTTGAACTTGCTGATGCCCGCAGCCTCTTCGATCATCGAACGGCGATCCTCGGGCTTGGAGGTAACGATGAAGCCAATGCGGCCCTGCTCGATGATCGAGTACGCGCGCTTCCCCACGCCCGTTCCTAGGAAGAGGTTGGTGATATCGAGGAGGCGGACCGGAGTGCGATTGATGAGATAGTCGCTGTTGCCCTGTCGGTCGAGACGCCGGGTGACTTGAATTTCGGCGTAATCGCTGTATTCGGCGGGCGCGAGGCCATCTCGATTGTCGAAGGTCATCGTGACCTCGGCGAACCCGTGGGGCCCCCTGCCTTCAGCTCCGCTGAAGATGATGTCCTCCATCTGCTTGCCCCGAAGCCGGGACGGGGACTGCTCGCCCATGCACCACTTGATGGCGTCCACGATGTTGGACTTGCCGCAACCATTCGGCCCGACGACACAGGTGATGTCATGGTCAAAATGGACCGTCGTCGTATCGACGAAGGATTTGAAGCCAACGATTTGGAGCTTCTTGATCTTCACTCTGCCCCCCAAAGGAGTAGTTGGACGTGGCTATCACTGAACATACGGGATTGCAACGGGTGACGCGACCAGAAGCGAGGGTCAGACCCTGACCCCCACTATATGTTGTGGTTGAGCCATGTGAACGGGCCTAGGCCGGAGACCTCGTCCGGGTTTTAATCCTCGTCGGCCGACTTCGCGGCGGCGGCCACCGAGGCGTCCGAGCCTGCCCTCGGCGCGCGACCGGCGGCATGCCGGCGGTCGCGAAGCAGCTCCAGGTAGCTCTGGGCCAAGTCCATATCCTGAGACGCAAGCGCGTCGACGAGCTCGTGAAGCCGGGCGCGCTGGATGTCGCTGCGCCCCCGACGGACGGCCGCTTTCGGCGTCGGCTCCACCGGCTCCTCGACTGCAACGGGCTTGACCTCCTGGGCGGTCGGAACGTGCCAGGTGGGCCGCTCGACAGAGCTGATGCCGTGCGCGGTCAGCCAGGACTCCATGCAAGAGCGCAAACGCTCGGATCGGAAGGCAAACCAGCGCTCCCGATCGACGGGGTGGCTCATCAGCGCGTCTTTGAACCGTCGAAACGCGCCTTTCCCATCAATGGCGATGTTGAGACGTCTTCTGAGCTCTTCGTCTTCGACCGTCGCGATGAAACGCTCCATCCAGCGGTACTGCTCGCGCGACGAGACCGGATCGATTCGAAGGTAACGGGCATCGTTCATGATGCGCGTGTGCATCGACGGGTCCGCAACGCCGTCGACGATGCGGATCACTTCGCCGGTATCGAAGTGCAAGTAGCTGTGCACCTCGGGTGCGTTGTTTTCGAATGCGTCTTCCAGTGCCTCCCACGCTACGGGTACGGCTAGCGCGTTGTCCTCGTGCTTGATTTGTTTGTCGTGTTTGTCTTGCTTGTCTTGCCCGGCATCATTCTCATTCATGTTATTCCCATCGTACTTCGCGCCCGCCGCACCGCGTCGCGCCATCGCTTCAAGTGCCCGTCTCGTTCAGCGTGGGTGACCTGAGGCTCAAAGCTACGCTCGATACGGTAAGCATCTAAAATCGAATCGAGTCCGCTGAATACACCAACGGCCATCCCAGCTAAGTAAGCAGCTCCTAAAGCGGTCGTTTCGACATTCTGCGGTCGATCGATCGTCAACCCGACCATGTCCGATTCAAATTGCATGAGTAAGTCATTTCGGGCCGCGCCACCGTCGACCCTAAGTCGCTTGATCGGGCGACCCGCATCGGCCTGCATGGCGTCGACCAAGTCGACGATTTGAAAAGCGATTCCCTCGAGGGTCGCGCGCGCTAGGTGCGCTGCCGTCGTATCCCTCGTCAGCCCGTAGATGAGGCCCCGCGCATGCGGGTCCCAGTATGGCGCGCCCAAACCCGCCAAAGCAGGGACGAAAACGACGTCACCGGCTTCATCCACCTCCCGCGCTTTCGACTCGACCTCGTCTGAGGAGGAGATCAGGCCGAGCCCATCGCGCAGCCACTGGACCGCGGCGCCAGCGATGAATGCGCTCCCCTCGAGCGCGTAGACGGTTTCATCTCCAAGTCGCCATGCAATGGTCGTCAGGAGCCCGTTGTCGGAATGTACCAAGCTCGTCCCAGTGTTCATCAGGAGGAACGCGCCGGTGCCATAGGTGCACTTGGCGTCACCCACCTCGAAACAGGTCTGGCCGAACAAGGCCGCTTGTTGATCGCCTGCCATCCCAGCGATAGGGACGCCGTCGGGCAAGCCGGGAACGCCGGAGCTGTGCGCGTAGATTTCAGAGCTGCTGCGCACCTCGGGCAGGAGCGCCATCGGCACGCGCAGGACCGCGGCGAGCTCCTCGTCCCATCGGCCCTTCTCGATGTCGTAGAACAGGGTGCGCGACGCATTGCTCGCATCGGTTACATGCACCTTCCCGCCTGACAAGCGGTAGACCAGCCAGGAGTCAATCGTCCCAAAAGCCAGCTCGCCCTTTTCGGCACGTGCCCGTGCGCCATCGACGTGGTCGAGCAGCCATTCGAGCTTGGTACCCGCCAAGTACGGATCGAGCACGAGGCCCGTGCGCTGGCGAAACATCGCCTCCTTGCCGGCGTCCTTGAGCTCCTTGCAGCGATCGGCTGTGCGGCGATCCTGCCAGACGATTGCCCTGTGCACTGCCCTCCCCGTCTTCCGATCCCAAAGAACGGTCGTCTCCCGCTGGTTGGTGATGCCGATTCCCAAACAATCGGTCGCCCGAGCTCCGGCGCCCTCGATCGCGTCGCGGACCGCGTCGCCTACGCTTTTCCAGATCTCCTCGAGGTCGTGCTCGACCCAGCCCGAACGGGGAAAATGCTGCGGAAATTCGTGGTTTGCGCGCCCTAAGACCTGCCCCGAGGGAGACAGAAGCATGGCCGTGGAACCCGTGGTTCCCTGATCGATAGACAAAAGAAAGCCCGACATCCGAGCGGCTACGGTACGAAGCCTCGGAGCCAATGTAAAGCGACTACTCGGCGCCGTTCGTCATGGCCTGAAAGCGAGGCCAGGCGTCGCCGAGCTGGGTCTGAAGCGCATCACGAAGCGACTTCAGGTCCTCGAAATCGGCGCCCAGCTCCCGGGCGCGCTCCACGCACACCATGGCCGCCAGGAGCTGGTCTCGAGCCGCCAACGATCGAGCCAAGAGCGGCAGTGCTTCACGTTCCTCGGCACCCAGCCGAATCGCGCGCCGCAGAAGGCCAATCGACTCACCGTGTTTCTCCCGTGCGAGCGACGCGCGGCCGAGGGCGAGATAAAGCGTGGCTGCCTGGCCGGATTCGCCGGCCCACTGCACCCCGAGACGGAGGACCTCGTTGGCCGCATCGAGCTCGCCAATCTTGGCGTAGGCCGTGCCGAGAAGATCGAGGCTCATCGACAGACGTTGGTGTACGTCTTGAGGGAGACCCTCCGACTCCCCCGTTCGCATCAGCATGGCGATCGGGGTCAGCCAAGGGTTGAGCATGGCAATCGTCGCACCCCAGTTGCCGTGGGCGTTGGCCACCTCGGCCTGGTCGACGACGGCGAGGTCGATCGACGGCTGGCTTGGCTGGTCGAGCCCGAGCTCGGAGCGCACCCGCTCATCGAGAACCTCCCTGAAATCCTCGAGGCTCAAGACGTGCTGGACCTCGTTGAACTGCACCTCGATCTCGGAAAGGCCGAGATCGTGTCGAAGCTCGAGCGGGGTCACGAAGAACAAGCTCGCCTCGAGCAAATAGCGCCCACCGATGTGCGCTTGAATCGTCTCGACGTCCGCATTTTCGGGAAGGCCCTGATTCTGCAGCGGGTTCAGCAAAGCACGCGCGATGGCTTCGCGAAACTCCGGGAGCGGGACCTGCCGGACCGTCGCATCTTGTCCGAGAGAGAACTCGACCGTGGTCAAGCTCTGCGTGTGCGGGTTGGCCGTGAGGCTCAAAATGCGGGCGCCGGCAATGAGAGCGAGGCCCAGCGTGTTCCGGCCGATGATCTTGCAGGCGGCGTCGAAGTCCTTGGACTGCTTGAGCACCTCGTCGAACCAACCGTCCGGACGCGCCGCGGACAAGTCATAGACCTGCGGAGGACGATCGGACATCTCAGGCCTCGCCGACGAGCTTGCGCCGGTACCATTCGATGGTGTCGAGGAGCCCTTGTTCGAGCTCGACGTGTGCGCGGAAGCCGAGGAGCTCCTCCGCCTTTTTCACATCCGGAATACGAAGCTCGACGTCGGGGAAGTCCCAGTCGACGAACTCGATGGGGGACTTGCTCTCGGTCAACCGGACGATGAGCCGCGCGAGCTGGTAGATCGTGACCGTGCTTCGAGGGTTGCCGATGTTGAAGCTCTCACCGACGGCCTCGTCTCGCTCCATCGCGAGCTCGATCGCGTCGACGATATCGTCGATGTAACACCAGGATCGAATCTGGTCGCCCTCGTTGTGGATGAGGATTTTTTCGTCCTGCAGGGCGCGCACCACGAAGGCGTGGACCGCGCCCTCGCCAACTTGGCCAGGTCCGAAAATGTTGAAAGGGCGGATCGAAACGGTCGGCAACTTGAACTGCTTCCAGTAGTTGTGTGCGAGGTGCTCGGTTGCAAGCTTGCTGACCGCGTACGTCCACCGCGCTTCCCCGACTGCGCCAAGGCTCGTCACGTCGGCCTCCCGGACGCGAAACGCGTAGGAGCCAAAGACTTCGCTCGTGGAGAAGTCGATGACCCGCTTGATGCCGGTGCAGTCGTTGGCGGCGCGAAGAACGTTCATCGTTCCTTCGAGCGAGATCTCCATCGTCATGACCGGGTTTTTCAAGACCGTGTCGACGCCTGCGATCGAGGCCATGTGAATGACGTAGTCGCAGCCGGTCACGGCGCGGCGAACGGCCGTCAAATCGCGGACATCGCCGACGACCAGCTCCACGTTCGGATGCCGGTCGAGGCCAGCCTTCGAAAGCGCATTCCGGCGCAAAATATCGAGCACGCGAACGCGGTTGTCGTCCGCCAGACGTGCAGCCAGCGCGGTTCCAATGAACCCCGCACCCCCTGTAATCAGGACGTGTGCCCCCTTCAACATATCCCCCCAGCTAGCATAGACGGAAGCCGGAAGTCGAGAAACCTCAGTCCCTTTACAGAGGGCTCCCGGCGTGGGATCGTGATCTCAGTAGGGGGAGTATGGGTATCTTCAGTCGGCTGAACCGGGTGATCAAATCCAATCTGAACGCTCTGATCGACCAGGCGGAGGATCCGGACAAAATGATCGGTCAGACCGTGACCGACATGAAATCGGCGCTGAAGCGCGCGCGCAAAGACCTCATCGGGGCATTGGGCAACGCGAAACGGCTCGAGAAGAAGCAGAGGGATCTCGAGCAAGAGGCGAGCGACTGGGAACAAAAAGCGATCCTTGCGCTCGAGCAAGACGACGACGATCTCGCCCGAGAGGCTCTCCGTCGGAAAGCGCACGCACTCGAAGAGGCGAAGCAGGTCCGAGCGCGGTCAGCAGCGCAAGCAAGCGCAGCCGACGCGATGAAGGCTCAGCTCGAACGCGTCGAGGATAAGCTCGACGACCTCAAAGCCAGGCAAAAGACACTAGCCGCTCAAGTGCGCGACGCGCGGGCTCAGGAGCCAGACCCTGAGCTGAGCAGTGGCGATCGCCTTGGCGGTGGTGCGTTCGCCGACCTGGACCGCATGGCCGACCAGATTGACCAGTTGGATGCGGAAGTCGAGGCCCACGAAGTGCTGGATGACCCCAAGCGCGCCGAAATGGACGAGCGTTTTCGAGCGTTGGAGTCCGAGGAAGGGAAAGACGACGTCGACGACGAGCTCGCAGCTCTCAAGGCCAAGCTCGGCGGCTAGCCGGTCAGCGTGATGGAACGTTTCGTCCTCTGGCACAGAATCCTCCCGCCCGCCTTCGAAGAGGAGGAGACCACCGCGGCGGCCGGTCAGTGGGCCCGCTACGTCACGAACGAAGTAAAGAATGCTGGCGGGGAGGTGATGTCCTCTCTTGCCGGTACGGTAGTCGCCCATTTCGCCCTTCACGAGCTCAAGTCCGCGATCAACCTCGCCCTCCGCCTGCTCGCAGAAGCGGAATCGCAGCCCGTGCCAGCCCGTGGGCTCCCCATCGCGTTCGGCATCGCTACCGGTGAAATTCACAAGGCGGCCGACGACCTAGGCCGACCCACGAATAGTGGCGGCGCGATCGATCGCGCACAGCTGTTAGCGAACCAAGCACACGCTGGAGAAGTGGTGCTGGACGTCGAGTCCCGCGAGGCCGCATCGCGGACGTACCTCTTCGGGCGCTCGGTCTCCACAAACTCCTTCGCCCTGCAGGGCGAAGCGATCGATCGAAGCCGCCCGCTCGTCGAGCAATGCCGACAGGCGGTCGGACTGCTCTCCCCAGCTCCGGTGCCGGCGAGCGTTCGCCATGCCTTCGAGCCCATCAAGGAGGCCGCTGCAGGAGGGACGTCCGCCGCGTTCTACTTGCAGGGTCCGCTCGGTATCGGTGCGCGCAACGCGGTCTTCGCGCTGCGCGAAGAGCTCCGCCCGCCGGCGTTTCTCGAAGTCGGCGCCGTGCCAGGAGGGCTCGAGCCGCTTGGAGGGCTTCGACTCGCGCTCGTCAAAGCCTGGCGAACGCTCGAGCCCACCCGGCAACGGCTGAAACAAACCGAGCCCGAAGTCGCCAATGCGATCAAAGCCATCGCGTGCGCGACGCCTCCTCCCCGAGAAGCGACCATTCACGCGCTCAAGGTGCTGCTTCGTTCGCTGCGCAGTGAGCGGGGGCTTCCGTGGATCTACGCCGATCGCATCTCGGCGCTCGATCCGGCAACGCTCTGGGTGCTCGGGGCCGCCCTCTCCGATGAGAGCGTCGCCGCGCTGATGTGTATTCGAACGACCGAGTCGACGGTTCCTGCGGGGCTCCGCTCGCTCCGGAAGTCCGTTCGCATCGAGCTTCCGGCAATCGATCCGAGCGAAGCACTCGTGGTCGCAGCAGGGATACTCGGCGTCGAGGCAGACATGGAAATTGCCAAGCAGCTCGTGATCACCGGCGGCACGAGCGTGCTCGGCATCGGGGAAGCGGCCCGTACCATGGTAGCGACGGGGGACTTGGTGCACGACGGCAATGGCTTCGTCTGGCGCGAAAAGGCCGCCGAGCGGCGTCAATATCTCGGGCCGCGCGCGCTACTCGAAGAGAGATTTGCAACGCTCGATACGTCATCGATGCGTTACCTCGAAGTCGCCTGCACCGCGCTGCCGGCTTCCTCGGGGCAGGTCATCGACGCGGCGGTCGGCCTCGACGGCATCCCACAGAGCACGCGACGTCGCTGCCTAGAGGCGCTGGTCAACGACAGCCTGCTGACGCCACAGGGAAAGCCGACATCCGAGCTCCTGCGCAGGGCGGTCGTTCAACGCATGCCGCCGGCCCGACGAAGCGAGGTGTACCGGTTCGTCGCCGAAGCGCTGCACACCGCCGAACCCCTGGTAGGCCCTTCCATGGCAGCGACGGTGGGCGCGTATCTCTGCGAAGGCGGCGATCTAGAACTAGGCACGCAGGCGATTTTGGAAGCGGGGTCGCTTGCGGCGAACCTCGGTTACACGGCCTCCGCGGTCCGGCTCGCTGCCGCCGCCGTTCAGTACCAGCCCGACCCCGATACCCGCTCTGCGGCCTCGGAAATCAGCAAAGCGGTCCGCCTGCCCAGCGTTCCACCGCCGGACCTCGACGACGATCGGCCTACCATGCCCGTTCCCGAGGCGGCCCTGGAGAACACGACCGAAGCGCTCGTCCAGGTCCTCAAGAACCATGATCACCAGCAGTTCGATGCTCTGATCGACTCAGCCATAGCAGCAGGTGGAGACCTCACGGCGGCCCATTGCCTGCGCGTCATCTCGTACATCAGTCGCGGTAACATGGAGGCCGCCGCGGAGGCGCTCGAGTCTGCGAGGAGCAGCGCCAATCGAGAACCGGGCGCAGAAATTCGGGTTTCCATTGCTTCGGCGTGCCTGCAGCTCGTGCGCGGTCACCGATACGACGCGATGATCGACTCTCTCGAAGCGCTGGCCGCCGCTCGAACGCAAGAGGACGGCCCGGGTGAAGCAGCCTCGTTGAAGATGGTTTCCGCGACCTGCCTCGCGGCCGGCTTGGACACGGATGCCGACCGCATCGCTGGAGTCGCCGAAGCGCTGGCTAGCTAAGGCCAGCGCGCCGCGTGGGGTACGACCCGAGCACCGTCAAAAAGGTGGTCACTTCTTTGAGGTCCTCGAGCGCCTCTTGCGTCGTTTCGCGATCGATATTGCCCTCGAAGTCGACGTAAAAGACGTACTCGAAGGGCGTGTCCGGCTTGGGGCGAGACTCGATCTTGGTGAGGTTCAAGCCGCGTTCGGCAAAGATGGCGATACACCGGGCGAGCGCGCCTTGTTCGTGGATGGTCGAAAAAACCAATGAGGTCTTGCAGGGAACCCCCGGCTCGTAGTGCGCAGGCTCGGATGCGACGATCACCATCCGTGTGAAGTTCTCCGGATGGTCGGCGATTTCCCTGCGCAGGATAGGCAAGCCGTGCAATGCAGCGGCCTGTTCGCTCGCGATGGCCGCTTGCGTCGGATCGGCGTCCTGCTTCACTTTGGCCACCGACATCGCGGTATCCGCAAAGGCTTCGACATGGCAGTCCTGGAGGGCTTCCAAAAACCCTCCGCACTGCGCCAAGGCCACCGGATGGGAGAACACGCGGCGTATGTCGCTGACCGCCACCTCCGCTGCGCCGATGAGGCAGTGCGCGATGGGCTGGAACTCTTCGCCGACGAGAGAAAGTCCCATCTTTGCGAGCAGGTCGTAGCTTTCGTTGATAGAGCCTGCGATCGAGTTCTCGATGGGAAGCACGGCGTAGTCGAGCTTCCCGGCTTTGAGCGCCTCGAGCATCTGACGAAAGCTGTGGTAGCCGATGCAGCGAAGCGGCTGGTCGGCGCCCGCGAAATGCTGCTTCGCTGCGAGCTCGCTATACGCACCTTCGCTGCCCTGATAGCCGACCCGCAGCTCGTTTTTATTCTGCGCCAACGCGTTCTGCCTCAGTCCCGGAAGTTCACATACTGAAGCGGAAGGTCGAAGTCCTGCTCTTTCAGGAAAGCAATCGTCTCCTGTAGGTCATCGCGCTTCTTCCCCGAGACGCGCACGGCGTCGCCCTGAATGGAAGCCTGGACTTTGAGCTTGCTGTCCTTGATGGCCTTGACGATCTGCTTCGCCTTCTCTTTGGAGACTCCTTCTTTGAGCTTGATGAGCTGACGCCACATTTGGCCGCCCGCTTGCTGCGGCGTCTGAGGGTCGAGCGACTTCAAGGACACCTGTCGGCGAACCATCTTGCTCTCGAGCACGTCGCGGGCGGCGTCGACCCGACCCTCGCTATTGGACCGGATCACGATTCCTTCTTCGGTCTGCTCGATTGAGCTCTCCGTGCCTTTGAAATCGTATCGCTGAGCGATCTCCTTGCTCGCCTGGTTGCGCGCATTATCGACTTCATGCTGCTCGACCTTGGAAACGACATCGAACGACGGCATCTTCACCTCCGATTCAGGATGATATCATGCCGATGGCTTGCGGCGAGCTGGCTTCTGCTTTTCACGCACGGCGTCCCCCCGCACCAGCGGCGAGAAGAAGTTGTCTTTCTTGGTGCACTCGTCGACGCGGAAGGCGAATTTGTAGCTCGGCGCCGAACGCATGTTGCAGTCGGTCCTTTCGCAGAACGTGCAGGTCGTTCCGACGGGCACAGCCATCTTTTTCGGGTCCGCGAAGGGCAGGTCGTCGGCATAGGCGAAGTGCTTCGCGTTGTCTGCGTGGGTGCCGAGGCCGATGCTGTACGTCGTGCCCTTGACCAGCGACCCCTGCTGAGGCTCGCTAACGACCTTTGCAAAGCAGAAATAGGTCGAACCGTCCGGAAACGCCGAGTACTGCTTGCTGATGACGCTCGGCGTGAGAAACGCCAAGTGCACCGCCATTTTCGGGCACGACCCACCTTGGTGCGGAAACCGAATGCCATCGCCGGAGTATCGCTTCGAGATGTTGCCCGCAACGTCGACGCGCAAGAAGTGCATGGGCACGCCGCGGCGACGCGGATCGGACAAATTGCACATGCGGTGCGCAACAGTCTCGTACGAGGACTCGAACAGCTGCGCGAGCAGCTCGACGTCGTGCCGAGTGCTGGTCACGTCGCGGTAGAATTCTGGATAGGGAAGCAACAAAGCACCAGCAAAGTAGTTCGCGAGGTGGATCTTGATCAGCTTGCGAGTTTCGGCGTGCTGGCCGCGGTATCCTTCGAGGATGGGCTCGTGCAGCTTCTCCTCGTCGAATAGTGCGAGGGCGACTGTGTGCGCGAGCTGGAACTTCAATCGCTGTTCGAAGAGGTCATTGGAAACCGTGAGGACACGCTCATCGGCGTTCCAAGTCCGGATGACGGAGCTGCTGGACCGCTCGGGGATCCGAAGTACGCGAACGCCGACCTGGTCGAACAGTCCACGCTCGAGATCCTCGCTCGTCACGCGGCGACCAAACGCGCAGTCGCGCCGAAACTGCTGCGCGCGTTCCTCGAGCTGTTCGAACCAGTTGTGGTTCTGCTCGAGGAAGTCCGTCACTTCGTCATACGGATTGTAGTCGAAGCGAACGGCGCCCTCGTCTGCCTGCTGCTCCCTTTCCGCAAGGCTCGTCAAGACGTGGTCGAGCTGGCTGCGGGTGTTCTTGTACAGGTTGAACAGCGCCGTAATCGTAGCCATCATGCGCGGCTCGGCGCTCATGCTCGCGAGGTCTTCCTCGCTCAGGTCGAGTGAGCGAAGCAGCGGATCGTCGATGAGACGAGCAAGGCCGTCGTCGACGCGGCGCTCGCCGAGACTCGCCATGAAATCCTCGACCGCCACGTCGTAGAGCTCCAGCGCCTGAAATAGCAGCGGCAGCTGCACGACGCGCTTGCCCTTCTCGATGAGGCTCAGGTAGGCAGGTGAGATCTTGAGGCGCCGCGCGACCTCGCTCTGCTGAAGGCCCCGACGAAGCCGAAGCTCCCGCAGACGCTGTCCCATCGCTGCATTGGTCTCGGCCATTCGATTCGTTTACCGCAAATTTACAAAGCCTGCTAGAGCCCAGAAGCGCCTGAAAAGCAGGTTTGAGAGGCGCTTGACCCTTCCCGAGCGTATGATAGTGGAACAGGGTTCAGGCTAGGCCGTGTGAAGCTGTAAAGAGCACCGCAACGACCTCAGTGGCTTGAAACCCAGGGAACGCCAAAACGGGGTAGGCTTCTGCCCCCTCGGACACATCGCAGAGGAAAGGACCGGCCAATGGCGGAGTACGGCAAGCCAGAGCGCGACAGACCGTGGATCATGCGGACCTACTCGGGCCACAGCACGGCGACCGCATCGAACGAGCTCTATCGGACCAACCTCGCCAAGGGCCAGACCGGGCTCAGTGTTGCCTTCGACTTGCCCACTCAGACCGGCTACGACCCCGACAGCGCGCTTGCTCGCGGCGAGGTTGGGAAGGTGGGCGTTCCGGTCTCGCACATCGGTGACATGCGCGCGCTTTTCGATGGTCTGCCGCTCGACCAGATGAACACGTCGATGACGATCAACGCGACGGCTGTCTGGTTGCTTTCGCTCTACATCGCGACCGCCGAGGACCAAGGGGTCGACCACCACGTCCTTCGCGGAACGACTCAGAACGACATCATCAAAGAGTATCTATCGCGCGGCACACACATCTTTCCGCCAGCCGCCTCGATGCGATTGATCACCGACCTGATCACCTACACGGTCGACGAGGTTCCAAAGTGGAACCCCATCAACATCTGCAGCTACCACTTGCAGGAGGCCGGGGCGACACCCACACAGGAGCTCGCGTATGCGCTGGCTACCGCGATCGGCGTGCTCGATGCGGTCAAAGCGACGGGCCGGGTGCCCGATGAAGAGTTTGGCAAGGTCGTCGCGCGCATGAGCTTCTTCGTCAACGCGGGCATTCGTTTCGTCGAAGAGCTCTGCAAGATGCGGGCATTCGTCGAGCTCTGGGACAGAGTCACCCGGGAGCGCTACGGCGTGACCGATGCCAAGCAGCGCAGGTTCCGGTACGGGATTCAGGTCAACTCCCTCGGACTGACCGAACAGCAGCCCGAGAACAACATGATCCGGATCGTTCTCGAAATGCTAGCGGTCACGCTGAGCAAGGACGCCAGGGCTCGCGCGATTCAGCTCCCCGCCTGGAACGAGGCGCTCGGACTTCCGCGACCCTGGGATCAGCAGTGGTCTCTTCGCGCCCAGCAGATTCTCGCCTACGAAACAGACCTTCTCGAATACGATGACCTGTTCAACGGCAGCGCCGTGGTCGAAGCGAAGACGCAGCAGCTCGTCGACTCGGCCTGGGCGGAGGTTCAGGAGGTCTTGAAGCGAGGCGGAGCGGTTCAAGGAGTCGAGACCGGTTACATCAAGCAGAAGCTAGTGGAGTCCAATGCAGCCCGGCTTCGCGCGATTGAAGCCGGGGAGCAGGTCGTCGTCGGCGTCAACAAGTACGTGGAAGGCGCCCCGTCCCCGCTCACCGAAAATCTCGACGAGGCGATTCTCACGGTCGACCCGGAGGTCGATGCCAGGCAACGCGCCGCGCTCGCACGCTGGAAGGAGAGCCGGGATGACGCCGCCGTCGACGCTGCGCTCGCAGAAATTGAGCGTGTCGCGAGGACCGACGAAAACCTGATGTCAGCCTCGATCGCCGCGGCGCATGCCGGTGTGACAACCGGTGAATGGGCCAACACCCTTCGCCAGGTTTGGGGCGAGTACCGCGCACCGACGGGGGTTGCTGGCGCCTCGGTGAAAGCTTCCCGCTCAGGAGCGGCTGCCGAAAAGATCGCTGGCCTCCGCAAACGACTCGACGCGCTCGAGTCGCAGATGGGACGGCGCGCCAAGCTTCTGGTCGGCAAGCCGGGCCTCGATGGGCATTCGAACGGCGCCGAGCAAATCGCAATCAAGGCACGCGACGTCGGCTTTGACGTGGTGTACGAGGGAATCCGAGTCTCTCCCGAGCAAATCGTGGCGTCGGCGCTCGAGGAAGGTGTGCACCTCATCGGCCTCAGCATCCTGAGCGGCTCTCATCTCGCGCTGGTTCCCGAGGTCGTGCAGCGGCTTCGCGACGCAGGCCTAGGCGACATCCCAGTGGTCGCCGGCGGCATCATTCCAGAAGCGGACGCCGAGAGGCTTCGCGCCGAGGGGGTCGCGGCGGTCTACACTCCAAAGGATTTCGAGCTCGACAACATCATGAGCGACTTGATCGACCTGGTCGACCGTCAGCATGCCGCCGAGTGACCCGAGCGAGGACGGGTTGCGGGTGATGTCCGCGGACAAGGCCGCCATTTCCCGCGCTTTGAATCTAGTCGAAGATCGGAGGCCGGGCTCGCAGGCGCGTGTGGCAGCGCTGTTGGCCGCACTCAAAGACGCGCCCAAAGCAGCCGGCGGGCATCGAGTCGGGCTCACAGGCCCGCCGGGCGTCGGCAAGAGCACGCTCACCGCGGCGCTTGCTCGCTGCGTTCGGCGGCGCGGTCGCACCGTCGGCGTGGTAGCCGTCGACCCGTCGAGCATACGGTCAGGCGGATCGCTGCTCGGCGACCGTGCGCGCATGAGCTTCGACCCGACAGATGCGGGCCTCTTCGTCCGTTCACTTGCGACTGCCGGCGAAGTCGGCGGCCTCACCTACGCCGCGAACTCCGCGGTGCGCGTGCTGGCCTCCGCCTACGATATGGTCGTCGTCGAGACGACCGGCGTGGGTCAGTCGGAGGTCGATGTCGTCGACGTTGCCGACACCGTCGTACTCGTCATCCAGCCCGGGAGCGGAGACGTGCTTCAGTTCTTGAAGGCAGGAATCATGGAAATTCCGGACATCCTGGTCGTGAACAAGGCCGATCAGGAGGAGCTGGCACGACGCGCAGTCGCCGATCTGCGGGGAGCGATCCAAACCGCCCTCGCTGTCGGGGCCGGGGCCGAACAGGACAGCGATTGGCAGACCCCGATCGTGGCCACCAGCGCGACCCAGGGCACCGGAATGGACGCCCTGGTCGACGCGCTCGAGCAGCATCGAGCGCACATTCAGGGGACCCTCGTGGCGCGGCGCCGGCAAGGGGAGGTGAGCTGGGTTCTGGACCTTTTCAGCCGAAAGCATGGCGAGCACGGGGTTTCGACCCTAGGAGGAAAGGCAGAGTTGCAAGCGCTCGCCGAACGAGAGCTCGACGGCGGTGAAACGCCCTTGGCCCTTTGCGAGCACTTGAGCCGAGACTATGTAGCAGCGCTCGGCACCACTTGATGAAGAAGTCATGAACGAAGTCGAAGGAGCCCGCGCCGCGATCGCGAACGGTTAGGAGAAAATCATGCAGAAGGTCATTGAAGCGATTGAAGCCGTCTACCAGCGCGCACACGACCACGTCAAAGCGCTCGTCTCTGACGGGGATCGGATCAGCGCCAAGAAGCTGAACGCGAATCAGCTTGCCGCGCACGCCGTCGCTTACCTTGCCACCGAGCTCGAAGCCTGCCGCCAGTTGGCCGCCTGGGCCGAGCGCGTCGGGGGCGAGTACGAGGGTAAAATCGCTCGCGCGTACATCGGCGAGGTCGCGCGCTCCATCGTCGGAGGCGTCGACTTAGGCGCCTGTGAGAGCATCAGTCTGGCCGAGGTCGGCGTCAATGAAGGCCTCCTGCGTGAAACGCTGCTTGGGCCCGAGGTCACCGCCTTCTCGCACGAGCATGCGAACGGCCAGGTGTATCTGGAGCTTGCCGCGCACGCCCGGGACAACGGCTTCGCGAATCGCGGCTTTGGCGACGAGATGCTCGACGAGATTCGGTCACAGTTTTCGAAGTTCGTAGACGCCGCGGTCATTCCAAAGGCTCAAGACATCCACCGTCACGACGTTTTGATTCCGATGGAAATCGTCGAACAGATGAGCGAGCTCGGCGTTTTCGGGCTCACGATTCCCGAAGAGTACGGCGGCCTTGGGATGAGCAAAGTCGCCATGTGCGTCGTCACCGAGGAGCTCTCGCGCGGCTACATTGGCGTAGGCTCGCTCGGCACACGCGCCGAAATCGCAGCCGAGCTCATTCTAGGAGGGGGAACCGAAGAGCAGAAACAGAGCTGGCTGCCAAAGATCGCAGCCGGCGAGGTGCTGTCCACCGCGGTCTTCACCGAGCCAAACACCGGATCGGACCTCGCCCACCTCGGGACGCGCGCCGTCAAGCAAGCGGACGGAAGCTACGTCATCAACGGAGCAAAAACCTGGATCACGCACGCGGTGCGCGCCGACCTGATGACTTTGCTCGCGCGCACGAACTCGGATGAACCCGGCTACAAGGGGCTGTCGATGTTCCTCGCGGAGAAGACGCGCCTGACAGGCGAGGACGGCGAGCCCGAATTTGTCGACGAGGGGCTCACCGGCACCGAAATCAAGGTCCTCGGCTATCGCGGCATGAAGGAGTATGAGCTGAGCTTTGAAGGCTTTCGCGTCCCCGCCGAGGCTTTGCTGGGCGGCGAGGAAGGCGCGGGCTTCAAGCAGCTCATGCAGACGTTCGAAAGCGCGCGGATTCAAACCGCTGCCCGCGGCGTCGGTCTCGCTCAAGCAGCGCTCGAAGACGCCATTCTCTACGCCACCGAGCGCGAGCAATTCGGCGGTCCCATTTTCCAGTTCCCGAGGGTGGCTCGGAAGATCGGCCGCATGATCTGCCGCATCGAAGCCGGCCGCCAGCTCACGTATTTCAGCGCGCGGGAGAAGGACCAAGAAAAACGCTGCGACCTCGAGGCGGGCATGGCCAAGCTCTTGGCAACGCGCTGTGCATGGGAGTCCTCCGACGCCAACGTTCAAATTCACGGCGGAAACGGCTACGCCGAGGAGTACACCGCGTCCCGGCTCCTCGTCGATTCCAGAGTGCTGAGCATCTTCGAGGGCGCCAACGAGATTCAGGCGCACGTCGTCGCACGACGACTTCTCGAAAACTGACGCGCGCAGCTCGAGAGGCCATACTGGCCTGACATGAGGCCTGACCGCGTCGGCGAGAGGCGAAGGCTCGTACGCATCGCCTTTGCCATGGTGCTCGCAGCGCAGGTCTTTTTGGCCGTGTGGGGGGTCGCCGACCAATGGACGCGGGGCCACAACGGCTGGAATGGAGCCGCGTACCATAACGCCGCCCGAAACACCCTGCGTTGGGGGGTGTTGTTTCCGCTGCAGTACGAGACGGCCAACGTACCGCCGAGCAAGGACCAGGTGTACACCCACCATCCGCTCGCCCTGCACCTGCACAACGTCGTCGCCGTGAAGCTGTTGGGCGACCGCGAGCTGTCGATCCGCCTGGTGGCGGGCTTCTGGAGCGTAGCGACGCTCTGCATGCTTTTCGCCGTGGTGAGACGCCTCTGGGACGACGCGCACGCGCTCGCCGCATCGGCCATCTACGTCGCACTCCCAATCAACGCCATCTACACGAACATGGCCAACAACTCGGCTGGATTCCTTTTCTGGGGACTGCTGACGCTCTTTCTCTACATCCGCCCGAGCCGTGCCCCACCCTGGCGGCCGCTGCCTTTCGCGATCTTTCTCGCCAGCTTCGCGATGACTGCGACCTGGGACTGGCCGGGCTATTACCTTGCGTTCTGCATCGCTGTCCACTGGGCGTGGTCGCTCTATGCCCGGCGCAGCGCTTCGCTCCCACGCGGGTCGGCGACGCAGCTTGCCGCCTTCTGCCTTTGGGTACTGGCCTTGTTCGTGGGGCACTTCGTGCTGGTCGAAGCGCTGACCGGAAATCTCGATGAGCTCAGGGGGACGTTCAACGCGCGGCGGGCCCTATCCTGGAGCCGGTTTCGCACACACCTCGTAGTGGTGCCCGAGCTGATGTTCACGGCCCCGATTCTCGGCCTCTGCCTGGGCTGGCTCGGCGCCTGGGGGGTCCGACTGACCCGCGGCACGGCAAAGGCACGAGACTTGGTGCCGCTCGCCTTTCTTCTCGCCGCCGCGATTCACTACTGGACGTTTCGCTGGAGCGCGATCGTTCATTCGTACTGGGCCTGGCCGATGCTTCCCGCAGTCGCGATCGCCGTCACGACCTCACTTTTCGAAATGGGGCGCTGGATTCGCGCGCGCGCGGGCCGCTTGGCAAGCGTTGGCGTTCTGCTCCTCCTCGTCCCTCTGGCGGCCCGCGACGTGGATCTCGTCCCCACGGGCCGCTACGTTGGCGGCTCGATGTGGTTCTTCACCCCGGTACGAGGGTCGACGGATCGCTACGACTCGGGCCGGCCGGAGCTCCGCTTCGCGCGTCGCGTCAAGGCTTGGACGGACCGGAACACAGGCGTCCAGCTGCACACCAGCCTCAAACCGCTTCGCCTCGAGCCTCGATTCGACATCACACTCGACCGCGCCACGCACCGCTGGTCACGAAACCCGCGCGGCGAGATTCCAAACGAACAGGGCGTATCGGTCTGGGTTTTCGTTGCGGCGGTCGAAGCGTTCTCTGAAGACGAACGCGCTGCGTTTGCTTCGCGTCACCCGTATCGGCAGTACGGCGACTACTTCATGCTGGACCTGCGCCGCAACGTTCGCGACATTGAAGCATGGGGCCTCACGCCCGTTCAGCCTAGCCTCCGATGGCGGCTGTTTCACAGCGCGTTCGAGCCGCCCATGCGCGCAACGCGCGTGATAGGGATCGAACAGTCCCTCAATCAAAAGGTGGCGGAGCTCGATGGCCGCTAAGCCGTTCGACTCGGTGCTCGTACTCTGGTCGGCGGCCTACCTCGGCCCCGCCTTCCTTCTGACGGCAGGCCTGCTCCCTCAGGGCACCGTCTCGAGCGGTTTGCTCGCCCAGCTGTGTTGGCTCGCGCTGCTTGCCTCGATACCGACGAGCCTAGCCTTGGCCGCGGCGTCACGCTTGGCCGGTGCGGCGCGACCGATCGTCGCGACGTGGACTCTCATCCTCGCCATCCTGACGATGGCCGTCGGCTGGGAGCACGTCGACTTCCTGCTTTCGGGACCTGCATGGATCGGCCATCCCCACCGTTTCGTGCTCCGAGTGGCAACGTTGCTGCTGCTCGGCCTGCTCTCCGGAGCCGGTTGGCTTTGGCTGATCCTCGGCATCCGGATTCGAAAGCGCCCGTGGCAGGCGATCTGGATCGCACTATGCATCGTCGCGGTCAGCCTGCTTACAGCCGTTATCGTGCGCTACCGTGCATACGATTACTCGATCGCTCAGCTCGTCTTTCCCGCGGCGCTCCTGAGCAGCGCGATGCTCTACCTGATCGTTCGCGATTCCCCCCGTCGATTCATCGGCGTCGGCCTCGCAGCGACATGTGCGTTGCTTGGCGTCGGATCGCGCTTTGCGCCTGCCCTCGTGGCAACCGGTCAGCGCGAAGTGATCGCCCAGAGCCGAGCCGGCGCCTTGGCGACCCTGTACGTGCTCCCTCGCGTGAGCACACATTCGAGCCTTTGGAGCGACGACGCGCGTTGCCCCGAGCCGAGGCCCGTCGTCGAGACCTCTCCAATCGGCATCCTGGCCGACGGCCGGCGGAACGTCATCCTCATCACGGTCGACGCGCTCCGAAAAGACGTCGTGGGACTAGAACACGATGGAAGCGCGGTAACTGCGCACTTGTCTAGATGGTCTGAAAAAGGGCTCTCTTGGGGGAACGCAACCTCGACGTACCCGGCCACCCTGTTTGCGGTGGGCAGCGCGTTTACGGGCCTGAGCCCGGCAGAGCTCTACCTCTCGCCTTCCTTGCCGGAGACGATCTTCACCCGTTCCCGTGCTCACGTCGACCGGCAGATCGCCGTGCTTCCGGATGTGAAGTGGTTTCGTCTTCCGATCGTGCAGCAGTTCCTCGCACACGGTGTCGAAACCAAGTTCGCAGCCACCGACGAGGACGCAACCGATGCGCTCATCGCCCAACTTCGCCAAGCGCATCGGGACGACGCCTCGGTGATGGCCTGGGTCCACTACTATGCTCCACACGACCCCTACGAGTCGCATGCTGCGTTTCCTTTTGGTCGTGGAAGGAAGAACGCATACCTGAGCGAGGTCGCTTACTTCGACCGGGAGCTCGGCCGCTTGATGAGCTACTTGGAAGCCGAACACTGGCTCGACGACAGCCTCGTGATCTTCTTTTCGGACCACGGTGAGGCATTGGGGGAGAGGTCCTACTGGGGCCATCACGTGTACTTGAACGGCTGGATGGTCGACGTGCCGCTCGTCCTTTGGCACTCGGCGTTCACGCCCGCTGAGCCCCGCGTCGGCGCCAGCCTCGCCGACGTTGCGCCGACCGTTCTGCACTTCTTGGGCCTACCTCTGCCATCCGACACGTCGGCACGGAGCCTCTTCACGCTCGAGCCTGACCTGCGGGGCCGTGCGACCTTTTCCGAGGCCTTCCCTGTGCGGGGCCGTGAGCTTTTCGATAGCTTTCGTCTCCCCGCACTCGACGATGCGACGATTCGCGCGCGACTCCAGAGCATTCGAGTGTCGAACAAAGGCTACGAGCCCAAGGGCGCGATCAGCCTCGATGGCGATCGGCTGATTCATCATCGCAGCGCGGGCACGACGTTGTTTTTCGACGACGAAGCCAATCCGGACGAAGACCCCGGGCTCCAAAGCGACAGGCCGGAAGCCCGCGAAGCCCTCGGACGTGAGCTCCAGCGCTGGGAGCACGCGCAGATGCGGCGGATTGAGTGCCGGCTTCAGCTCAGCGAGGAACGGACCGAGACACCGCGTCCTCGATGACGAGCACAGCGTCGGAAGTCGCGTTGCCAGCGGTCATCGTGAGCCTCGCATCGTGGAACCGAATCGTCGCCACGTCGCCCGAGACCGTCGTTGCGTAGAGCTGGACCACGAGTTGACCAGAATCTCGAGGAACGCCGATTTCGTAGCTCAAGCGCCAGCGCTCTCCGGCTCGAAGCTCGCGGTCTTCTCGTTCGAGCTGCAAACGGCCGCCGAGAAAGACATCTTGGTGGAGCTCGACCGCCGATTGCTCGCCCAGGACGTCGAGATCCAAGTCGACCCGCAGGGTCGTGCCGCGAGGGACGCGGAGGTACTGCCCGCCGATCAGCAGTCTCTTTCCGTCGGCCGCGCGCACCGTCACGCGCTCCTCGACGAGAAGGTCGAGCCCCTCCGCCCGTGTCATGTCCGCACGGCCGGAGCGGGAGAGGCGGGCTACCTCGGTGAGCAGCTGACGAGCGCGCTCCGGCGCAGGCTCGCTCTGGCGGTTCGGTCCGAACGGCAAGCCTCCGAGCGGGACCGAGCGTGAGCAATTCTGAAACGATTCGCTACAAATCACCGCGCTGCCCGACGGCTCGAACATCAGCACCCTCCGCGCGTACGTGTTTCCGGAAAACACCGGACGGGGCGATGCGTAGTCCCGAAACCAGCTGCGTCCTTGAAAACCGTGGGCCTCGCGGCCGAAGCCCAGTAAATCAGTGACCGACAGCGCGGTATCGACGTGCGCGTATACGGTGTCGACGCGTTTCACGATTGGCGCGGGAAACATGACGACCGCAAAGGACCAACTCTGCGAGAGCAGCCTATGCGTGGCGCTACCCGCCTGACGTACCCCAGTCGATTCGTCCGACGTTACGATGACGACCGTGTCGTTCAGCACGCCGCGCCGACCGAGCTCATCGAGAAAATCCGCGAGCGCATCGTCGGCCCATCGGAAAGCCCGCGCTTGCCGGGTCTGCCCTCCGTCTGCTGGAGCCGCGTCAGGAAAGGTAAACGGATGGTGGGTGCCTACGGTCAAGAGCGTCGCGAAGAACGGTCGCTCCGCCGCATGCAGCCGGAGGACGGGTCCGAGTGACTGCTCGAAGAAGGCCTTGTCGTCGACGCCCCAGTCCGTTCGCGCGTAGCTCTGCAAAAAAAATGGGTCGCCGATGAGCTCCTCGAAGCCCGCCTTCTTCATGAACTGATCCTTGAGCATGAAGCCGAGGGGCGCCGATTGAATGTAGGAAGTGGCGTATCCCTGCTCCCGCAGCGCCTCCGGAAGGCAGCGGCGCGCGGCTGCATAGACCTGCTCGCTCATCTTGGACTGATCGGTGAGGAGCTTCGGGTAGTCCCCGCAGAGGATCCCGTACTCCCCGCGGTTGGTCTGGCGCTGATGCGAGACGACGTGCGTGAAGAGAACATGCCGGCGAGCGAGCGCGTCGAGCTTGGGCATCTCGATGTCGCTCCGGACCCCCTCGGCCGCCGCGACCGAAGGGAGATGCGCGCCTGACGCCGCTTCGATCAGGATGAGTAGAACATTCGGCCGTTTGGACAGCGGCCCCACCCAGCGCTCGCCGCCGAGATCGCCGTCAAACACCTCCCGAACCTCGGCGCTGATGGCGACGCGGTGGGGCCGGGCGGAAGGCGGAAAGAACCCGAGATTCGCCTGAATCGCGTGACGTTCGCGCCACTCTTCGTGGGCGTACGAGGTAGGGATGAGCACTTGCCCGAACACCGAAACCGCGAAACCGAGGCCCCACCATCGCCACCAGAGCGACACGGGCGGGCGCGCCCACGCGGCTCCGAGGACCGCGAGAGCCGTCACCAGCGCGAGCAGCAGCGGGCGGCGTGCGTGCAGGACCGAGCCGCCCAGAAACGTCGGATCGCCGAGGAAGCCGGCGTGACTGAGCGCGTACAGGGAATCAAACACCGAGACGAACTCGTACATGGCAAAGCTCAGCAGGACGAACGTGACGAGCAGCATCAACGCCAGGAAGCGGCCCAGCAAATGCCGTTTTGCCAACAGGAGCCCCATGAGTCCGACCAGCAGCAAACCAACCGAAGCGTCGGCTAGGACGCCGCGCAGGTCGATCGGCGCCAGAGCAAGGCGCTTTTCGTGCAGAAGCAAGGCGCGGGCCAGCCAAGGCGTGGCAAGACACAGCGTGACGATGAGCCGCCAGCCCAGCGTTCCCTTCCAGTCCTCGCGGTCGACTTCGATGACGGGAAGTTATGGGCTATGCAAGCGCGATGGCAAAGGGTTTTGCGCCAGCCGCCGAACGCAATCGGCAACCCATTCTCGACGTTCTTCGCCGTGTGCTGCCGCCGAACGGGCTCGTTCTCGAAATCGCTAGCGGCACCGGTCAGCACGCCATCTTCTTCGCGGAGCATCTGTCCCACCTGAGCTGGCAGCCGAGCGATGCATCGGACGATGCCCTGCGCAGCATTCGCGCCTGGGTCGAGGATTCCGCTCGCGAGAACCTCTTGCCTCCGATCGAGCTCGACGTCTGCTGGCCTCGATGGCCGATCCCGAGGGCGGACGCCTTGCTTTGCGTCAACATGATCCACATCTCCCCCTGGGAGACCACCGAGCGCCTCTTCGAGGGCGCGAGCGTGCTGCTAGAGAGCGGCTCGCCGCTGGTGACCTACGGCCCTTACCGGCTTCATGGCGAGCACAGTGCGCCTAGCAACGCAGCCTTCGACGAGAGTCTTCGGTCACGCAACCCGCGCTGGGGCATTCGGGACATCGATCAGCTCCGAGGGCTGGCGGAGCGCACCGGCTTCGAGCTGCGGGACAGTGTGCCCATGCCGGCCAACAACATGACACTGGTCTGGGCCCGTGTCGCTCAGCCCGGAAGCGAGGGCAGCGAGGGATTCCAAAAGAGCACCACGAAATAGGCAATGAAGACGAGGATCAGCGTCGTCCCGCGCTTTCGGCCGATGCGGCTGCGCTCGTTCACCGCCATCAAGAGAAGTAGCAGCGTCACACCCACCATCAGGGGGAAGTCACGGACGATGATCGCGCGGTCGACCTCGCCGGGAGCGATGATGCCTGGGAGCGCAAGCACGCCGAGCAGGTTGAACATGTTGGACCCCACCACGTTGCCAACCGCGATGTCTTGCTCTCCCCGGCGAGCGGCCGCCACCGAAGCCGCCAGCTCGGGAAGACTCGTCCCGAGAGCAACGAGCGTCAGACCGACCACCAGCTCGCTGACGCCGAGGTCCCGCGCGATCCCGATCGCTCCCCAGACCAAAACGCGCGAGCCGGCGAGCAGGAGGACCAGACCGACCGAGAAAAGAACAATCGCCTTGGCGGTGGGCAGCGCGTCGGGGATGTCATCGTCGACGAAGGCGTCCGGGGGAGGATCGCTGTACCCCGGGTCCGCCTTACGGCCTTGCGTCCCGATCCAGGCGATCAAGAGGAACATTCCAACGATTAGGAGAACGCCCTCCAAGCGGCTGAGCTCTCCGTCCCACAGAAAAGCCCAGGCGACGGCCATGCTGAGAAACAAGACAGGGATTTCTCGAATCAGTAGGCGAGAGTGGATGCTGAGCGGCCGAACCAGCGCGGCTGCGCCCAGAACGAGCGTCACATTGGTGATGTTGGAGCCGACGGCGTTGCCGACGCCGATCTCGCGGCTGCCGGCCAACGCGGCCATCGCCGAGACCAACATTTCGGGCGCCGAGGTGCCAAATGCCACGACGGTCAGCCCGATGACGAGGCGGCTGACACCGAGATTGCTCGCCAGCCCCGCGGCTCCGTACACGAAGCGATCGGCGCCCCAGACCACGGCGACGAAACCCGCGATGATTGCGGCTATGGCTTGGAACAGCGTCAGGACAACCTCTTCGGCGAAACGAAGAACGGCCTAGTCTTGCCCAGGAGCGCGAGCGCGCAAGTCTCGTGCAGATCGCGCTGGCAAAACCACCCCGCAGAGCGCTATACGTGTCGAACCAAAGGAGGGGACGACATGGGTGAGCGCCTACGAGACAAAGTGGCGATCGTGACAGGAGCAAGCCGGGGGATCGGAGCCGCCATTGCCGGCTTCATGGCGGAGGAAGGTGCCAAGGTAGTCCTCGTCTCTCGGAAGATCGACGGCCTGAAGGGCGTAGCCGAGGAAATCGTGGCGCAGGGCGGCGATGCAACGCCGATCGCGTGCCACGTCGGCCACAGAGGCCAGCGGGAAGACATGCTGGAACAGGCGCTCCAAGCCTATGGCAAGGTCGACATCCTGGTAAACAACGCGGCGACCAACCCGCACTTCGGACCGATGCTCGGTGTCGACGAAGCGGCCTGGGACAAGACCTTCGAGGTCAACGTGAAGGGCTACTTCGGAATGATCCAGCTCGTCGCCGGCCACCTGCAGCAGCGCAAAGCGAAAGGGTCGATTGTCAACATTGCCAGCGTCGTCGGCCTCATGGGCGCGCCGATGCAAGGTGTCTACGCCATGACCAAATCCGCCGTGATCTCGATGACGAGGACTTTGGCGATGGAGCTCGGGGCAGCCGGGATTCGCGTCAATGCGATCGCACCCGGGCTGATCGAAACCAAGTTCGCACAGGTCTTGGTCGACAACGATGAGATCCGATCCAGCATCGTCAACAAGACGGCTCTGGGACGCGTGGGACAGCCGCGCGACATCGCCGGAGGCGCGGTCTTCTTGGCTTCTGACGAATCGAACTACCTCACAGGAGACGTAATGGTCATCGACGGCGGTTGGACCGTTACCTAGTCGTGGGCGGAGGATGATCGAAAGGGCGCCCATGGGCCAGGGTGAGAGCGGGCGCAGGCGCGACCTCGTTGAGCTGCGCATTGCCAACCTGCGGCGCGAGCTCGACGCAGTGACGGAGCCACGAGCGAGGGCGGCCATTCTCTACGAAGTCGGAGCGCTGTACGAGCACGAGCTCGAGCTCGCTTCCGAGGCGATGGAGCAGTACCAGCAGTCGCACACGGTCGCCCCAGGATTCCAGCCGGCGCTCATCGCGCAGCTGCGGATCGCAGAGCGCGCGAGGAATGGCTACGATCTGCACGCGCTTCGTTCGGAGCAGGTCGCGCGAGCCACGAGCCCTGCGCTGAGCAGCGCCGCTCTGGTAGATTTGGCCATGCAGTCCGCAGATTGGGCGTCCCTCCTGCGCGAGGCGATTTCTCGCTCTGTAGAGCCTGCGGTGCCTGCGCTCATTCTCGAATGGCTGGCGGAAGCGCGGGGTGATGACGGCGCGGTTCGGGATGCGATGCTTACGCAGGCGAAGCACGCCGCCGATCCCATCTTGAGTGCCGCGCTTTGGATTGACATCGCATTACACGAGCTCAGGGCGAGCAAGCCAGAGGAGGCCCTTGCTGCCCTCGAGCGGGCCTGCGAGTGCGATGAAGTCGTTTGGCAGGCGCGGTCACTGCAGGCTCATACCGCTCGCGCGCACCAGCGCTGGAATGAGCTCGTCCATGCCCTGACCTCGATGGCTCGGCTGCTCGAAGCGGCAATCGAGCAGAGCGGCTCGCCTGACCCGCTTAGCCTTTCGGTCCCGGAGGGCGCGCGTCGACCGATGGCGGCGCTCCTGTGGCAGGAAGCGGCGACTTGCAGTGCCGGGCATCTCGATGACGCCGGCGCGGCAGCGGGCTACCTCGAATCGGCTCTGCGATGGATGCCCCAGAGCCGGCTCCTCCGATTGCAGTCCCTTCTCACCGCCGAGCGTCTTGGCGACGCGGCGGCGGCTGAGAGCGCATCGAGCTGGTTCCGATCGATGGCCCCCGAGGACCCGGCGTTCGTCGCGCACGAGCTACGGCTCGCACGGTCGAGCGATGAGATCGAAAGCGCGTTGGAAATACTTCGCGACGCGGCGAATAGGTTCCCCGATTCGAGCTACGCGCGAGCGGCGCTCGACGTGGCGCTGATCCGCGGGGCGCGCAACACAGAGCGTGCCGAAGCCTACCGACAGGCGGCCGGGCTCGCCGAAGGCGAGACACGGGCTCAGCTCGTCTGGAGGGCCGCACAGCTGTGCAGCTCCGACGCCGCCAGCTCGGAGAACAGCCAGGACCTCTACAGCTCCGCGATCGAAGCCTCCACGACCTCGAAGGCTGCGATCACCCGAGAAGCTTTGGGCGCGGCGATGCGCGCAAAGCGGCCGGAGGCGGTTCTCATCCGTCTCGATGAGCTGATGCAAAGCGACATCGAGCCCGATGAACGCGCTGCGCTCGAATGCGCCAAATACAATCTCTTGCGGCACAGGTTTCACAGAGAGGAAGACGCCGATCGAGTCCTTCGAGACGCCCTTGCAGACTCGGACCATCGCGCCTGGGCGCCAGCCCTCGCACGGGCACAGGCCGCTTGGAGAGGCGACGCGGGGTTGCTGGCCAGAGCTCACGAGCAGGGCGCGGAGAGTGCGTCGGGAGATCGTCGCGTCGGACACCTCTGCGCAGCGGGACAGGCTTACGCGCAAGGCGGAGACTGGGGAGCCGCCGAGCGCGTGGTGCGGTCCGCTCTCGAGACGGCTCCAAACGACGGGTGCGTTCTTTCGCTGCTCGACGCGATTTTGCGAGAAGGAGGCCGTCCCGAGGAGGTCGTCTCGTTGGTGCGGGAACATTCCGAGGCGAATTCCACGACGGCGCTCGGAGAGCTCTCACTGCTTCTTGCGGGGGCGACCGCCGAGCGGATCGGGAATCGATCCGCAGCCCGCCAGGCGTATGAGCAAGCTCTGGAGGATGCACCGGACTCCGAGTCCGCCGCGCTCGCGCTTCTCGATCTCGCGCGCGCTCAGGGAGATGCGAACTCGGCTACGCGCGCCTACGCGTCCCTCTCGAACAGCAGCCTCGGTGGAGGCGTGGCCGAGCTGTTCGCCCTCCTCTACTCCGATGCCTTGGAGCTCGGCGATGATCTCGGTGCGTCCCAGTCCTACGAGCGTGCGCTCGAGCACCCCAGCACCGCCCTCGCAGCGGCCGTCTCGATCCTATCACTGCCCGTCAAGCACAGCGAGGTCGACCAGCGAACGGCTGCCGAAGAGCTCCTGGCCGACGCGCAGGTCGCGGTAGCGGCAGACACCGACGGTTTTGCTACAGCGTACGCTGCACTCCGCGCATCGCTCGGCCAAGAGGGCTCGTCCGCAGGCGACGCGTGGCTTCGTCTGGCCGCTGTCGCACCGACCGAGGCCCTGCGCGCGGGGGCGTTCCTTCAGGGGCTTCGGGCCTCGGGTATCGCCCGAGGAGACGATGCTGCGGACGAGTTGTTCATGCTTGCCCAGGAAGCCGACTCTCTTTCAGCGCTCCTGCCCGACGCCGCGATAGCGATCGACGAGGTGCTCTCTCCGAATGACGACGCCGCGCTGCGCGTGCATGCTCTGGTGCAGAAGCTGGCGCACAGCGGGGCGGTCGGTCGCGTGGCGCTCGACGCAGCGCATTGCCGTGCCCTGGTCGAAGCCGATCGAGGCGCGGAGGCGGTCGTTCTTCTGAGCAATGCGATCGATGAGCGCCCCGACGATCTAGCGCTGTGGGAGACCCTGCGATCTGCAGCACGGCAGGCCGGCGACTGGCCACTGGTCGCGCAAGCCTGTGAACGACTCGCGCCTTTCGTCGAGGAATCGCTGAGGGGCGACCTCTTGGAAGAAGCGGGCGTGGTGCGGATGGACTACCTCGAGCAGTATCAACAGGCGGAGGACCTCTTTCGACGCGCGCTCGAGGAGGACCCCAGTCGCGAGCTTGCCTTTCGGCGGCTTCGCGACCTCTTCGTCGCACAGGAGGATACGGAGGCGCTCGAAGTGCTCGTCGCGGATCGGCTCGCGCTTGGCGGCCCCAAGGATCGACTCGACCTGCTCTACGACCGTGCGCGCCTTCTGCGGGGAGTCAGCGATCGTCCGGGCGCGCTCGAAGTGCTCGAAGAGCTGTTCACCAGCGATCCGGCCCACCCGGGCGCGCTTGCCATGGCTGCAGAGGTGCACGCCTCGCTCAAACAATGGGCCGAGGCGGTCGACTGCTTGCAGCGTCTGTCCCGCGCGAGCATTCCCGACGCTCAGCGGCGCGTTGCGCACCTTGGCGCGGCCGGCTTCCTCGAAAACCAGCTTGGCGCGAAGGCCGAGGCCCTCGATGAGCTGAGAGCCGTCGAAGCGCTCGGGCTCACCGATGCGGAAACCTGGACACGAATCGCCGCACTCGAAATCGAGCTCGGCCGGCCGGAAGCGGCGGCCGACGCCTATCGACGCGCCCTCGACGCAGAGCCGGCCAACCAGGCCGCGATTTCGGGCCTGGTCGAGCTCGTTGACCAAACGGAGGTTGAGACCGCCGTCGCGCGCTACGAAGCCGCCGTCTGGTCTCTGATCGACTCCGGCGAGCTCGACGCATCGCTTCTCGAAGCACTTCGGACCGCTGCCGCATGGCGTGGCCACGGCGCGCGTGCGGCCGCCGCCCGGGCCGTGCGGCGGGCCTTGGGCCTTGCGGAACCGGTCGAGGAGGACCGCGTGGACCTGAGCGGGGTCTCGATGGCTGCGATCTGGGATCCGAATGCGGATCCGGTGCTCGAGGAGCTGGTCTTGCGCGCTGGCATCGGTCTCGACGGCGATCGGCTTCGTGCGAAGAAGGTAACCTCCAGCGAGCCAATCTACGCCGAGCTCGAGCAGCTCTCCGCACGCTTTGGCGCCAGGATCGGCTCCGTCGAAATCTCGGGCGAGCTCCGAGCACCGGTCGCTCGGACGAGCCGCAGCGGTGAAGTTCGCTGGGTCGTGCCCGAGCGCGCACGAGCGGGGCTCGATCCAACGGGGCGCTTCCTCGCCGGCCGACTCGCCTGGGCCGCACCGCGCGGGGCTGCCCAGCTCCTCAACGGGTCGGCCGAACAAGCCGCCGGGACGCTTTTGGAGGTTCTCCGCGTCTCGCGCTGCGGGGTAGAGGCCGGAGATCCGCCCCTCCCCGCGACCGCCGTGAGCTTGAAGCGTGCCGCGCGCAAAGCCGTGCAACAAGCGGTTGGCGCCACCCAAATTCGCGCATCGTCCCTTCTCGCGCACGCCAGGGGCCTGCAGCGCAGCGCCGACCGAGCCGGACTCCTGGCGTCCGGGGAAATCGACGCCGGGCTCGCCGTGCTGCAGCGCCATCAGGTAAATTTGGACGCCCTCAGGAGTTCCTCTCGGGGCCTCGATCTCGTCCGCTTCTTGCTCGACGCGGACTCCCCGCTCTGGAGGAGAGATGGCTGAGGACGACGTGTCTGGAGCGAGCCGCGAATCGGAGCCGCTGGCGTTCGAGATCGATGACGAAGCGATCGCCGATCTGCTCGACTCCTTCGTAGAAATGCAGGGCGCAGCTCTGGCGAAGCGTACGAGCCATCCTCCGGACCCCTCCGACCCGGGCGCACTCGCCGCGCAGCGAACGCTCCTCGAGCGCAGGCCGCGCGAAGAGGCCCTGCCACTGGTTGGCGAGACACCTGAGGCGATGAAGCGGCGAGTGAAGCTTCTGGAGGCACTTGGACGACGCGCCGTTGGCTCGGCGTGCGCGCGGCTTTTGACCTCCGCGGGGGAGCTGTGCGAGCGGCTCGAGGCCTACGATGCCGCCGGCCGCCACTACGCCCAGGCGCTGTCCGCCGACGCCCGCGACGTCGTCGTCCTGCGAGCGCTTCGACGGCTTGCAATGCGGAGCGGTGACTGGGGTGCCGCTGCAGAGGCTCTGGAAAAGGAGGCCGGCCTTGATCTCAGCGCCGCCGATCGAGCCTCTGCGCTCAACCTGCTCGCCCGTATCCAGCTCTCCAAGCTTCACGATCCTGCCGCGGCGGAACAGGCCGCCGCACACGCAGTCGAGCTTCGAGAGGATGACTTCGTCGCCTGCCTGCTGCTGGCTTCCGCTCGGCTGGCGCGCGACGATGCAGGGCGCGCCGCGGAAGCCCTTGGCGCGGCGGCGAAGCTCTGGCCCGATGATGACGCCGCCGCGATGCTGCTCCTCCATGCGGCCGAGCTCAAAGAGAAGGCGGGCTCGCTCGAACATGCGAGAAGCAGATACCGCAGCGTACTCGAGCTTCGGCCCGCGCGGCTCGCAGCGCATCTCGGGGTCGTTCGCACGAGCCGCGGGCTTGGTGAGATAGACGCGGCGAAGGGCGCGCTGCTTACGGCTGCGGCTCAGGCCCCGAGGGAGCTCGCCTCTGCTCTTCGCCGAACCGCTGCGGGCCTCGGCCGCGGCGGTGACTCTTCGGAGGAGGCGGTCGCGATCCTCGAGGACGCCGATGACACGGCCTCTCTGTGGACGCGTGCCGAATCAGCCGCCCTCGGGGGAGACACCCAGAGCGCAATGGATGCGTTTTCCGTGTGCGCGACCAACGGCACTCCGGAAACGCGATCACTCGCCTCCGGTCGATGCGCCCGGATTCATGCGGAGCGCGGCGACCGAGAGAGCTTCGAGATCGCCTCCCGGGCAGCGCAACAAGAGCCCCGCTTGCACGCCTACGCGCAAGCCTCGAGGCGGCTCCTCGGGCCGGAAGCAGGCGAGGAAGTCCAGGTCTCGCGATTGCTCGAACCGATCCCCAGAGGTGAAGCCAGCGTCGCGGCGAACATGCTCGGAGCGGACGAAGCCGCACGCGTTCGGGATGGTGCAGCCTTCCTCGCGGCGCTCGAAGCGGAGCTCGATCACGCACCCGATGGGTTGGCAGCGGGTGCAGCGCTCGCCGTCGCCGACATGGGCGCTGTCTGTGGAATCCTCGACCGTGAACCGGCATTGCTTCGCGCCGAGGAGCGGGTGCCGGGCGATGCGATGATCGGCCGAGCGCTGCTGCTTGAAGACGAGGACCCCGAGCGGAGCGCGCGCCGCTGGCTGGAAGAGGGGAGCGCCGCATCTGACGCGCGCAGCGCCTTTGCTTTCACGATGGCCGCGAGGCTCGCGGAGCCGGGCTCTCCCGAAGCGAGAAGCGCGTGCGAAGCTGCGTTGGCGCAGGTCGCCGATTACCCTCCCGCCCTTTGGGAGCTAGAAGACCGACTTGGCGACGACGAAGCCAGAGCAACGAGCGCGGCCCGACAATCGGCGATTGGCACGACTGGGCACGCCGAGAGCTGGCTTCGTGCGTCGATGTGGGCGTCGTCCGGCCAAGACCGTCTCGCCTATGCGGAAGCAGCGCTAGACCGGGCCACCCCTGATCCGCTCCTCGTCGAACACCTGATCGAGGCAGGCGGAAGGGAGACGGAAACGGCCGGGGAGCTCATGGAGCTGGCGGCGTGTCGTCTCGGGATGCCCGAGTACCTAGAGCGTGCCGCAGCGTCCTATCGAGCAGCCGGCCGCGGAGCCCGAGCCGCTCGGTTGCTGCGAGAAGCCTCGACCGGAAAGCCGGACGACGAGACGCTTTGGGTCCAGCGAGAGCAAGCGGAGCTCGAAGCATCGGAATTTGCGCGCCTGTCCGATCGCGCGATGAACCGCGTGCGCGATGCCACGGGCGAGACCGAGCGTCTCCGTGCGTTTGCGGCGATGGCTGAAGTCGATCGACTCGTGCAGAACGACATGCAAAGCGCTCGCCTGTCGCTTCAATCGATCGCCGAGCTTCGCCCCGACCACATCCCTACCGCGCGCGCCCTCGAATGGGACGCGCTCCGGGAGAACGACACCGAACGCATCCGTTCGAGCGCTCGACGGGTCTTACGGGCTCTCCCGGAGGATTCGCCGGACCGCTTGGCTAGGCATCGCCTCCATCTCGAGCTGCTCCAGGCCGACCCCGACATTCTGCGATCCGATCTCGATCGATGGCTGTGCGGGGTCGACGACGCGCTCGAGACGGACCCGGGCCTGGCCCGACAGGTGCTGGGTGCGGCCTATGCGAAGAGCGAGCACATGCTCAGTCTTCAAGCGCTCCTCGCTCTGCAAGCGGCCGTCGAGGACGACCTGGAACGCGGCGCCCTCGCGCTCGATGCCGCCCGGGTGCTGCAGCGGATGGGAGCCCCGGAAAACGCGCTCGAGCGCTTGGACGAAGCGAGCGAGCACCCGCTCGCGCGGGAGGTCGAGGCTGGGCTCTTGCGCGCGGCGGGGCGCTGGGAAGACGCAGCCGCCGTCTACCAGGACGCCGCGAGCCAGGCGAAGGACAGTCACCGCGCCGCGTCACTCTGGCGGGAGGCTGCGTGCATCTTCGAAAAGGAGCTTGGAGACCCGCATCGCGCTGTCGATGCCTGGGTTGCGGCCTCGAAGTGCGACATCCGTTACCTCGATGTGTACCGACGCCTGGCCGGGCTCTACCAGAGCGAGGGGCGACTCGACGCGCTGGCGGCGCTCACCGATTCCCGCATCGATGCCGGCGCCGATACGCCCACGCTGGTCGGTCTGCTCGTCCAGAAGGCGCGCCAGAGCCGGGAGCGAGGAGACCTCGAAGGCGTCAGCCAGGCATTGGACGAGTGCTTGGAGCTCGATCCCTTGAACTTCACCGCGCTCAAGGAGCTAGCGGACGCGCACCGTGCCGCTGGGAACTGGCAAGGCGCCGCCGAAGCGCTGATTCGCATCGCCCGTCTGAATCGTAGCCCGGAGGAGCAGATTTGGGCGTTCACGCAGCTCGCCACGCTCTACGATGTACACCTTCAGGATCTTGCCCGTGCCGAAGCGTCGCTTCGGCGAGTCGTGCAGCTCTCGCCGGCGAATTTGGAAATCTTGGATCGCCTCGCATCAGTGACGAGTCGGCAGGGCAAGGCACATGAAGCCGGGCGCTTGCTCGAAGAGTTGGTTCGTCGCGCCGGCAGCGAATCCGATCGGCGCGATTACCGAATCCGTCTGTCGGGCGCGGCCGAAGCGGCCGGTCAGGCGCGGCAGGCCGAGCAGATTCTGGAAAAACTGAGGGTCGAACAGCCAACCGATTCGGACGCGATCCTCGCCCTCGCGGACTACTACCAACGCCAGGGCGCTCAGCCCGCAGAGGCCATGCACCTCAACCGGGCCCTGAGCGACGTCCGGTCCGCCATCGAGCTCGACCCCGGCGATGAGGGCCTGTGGACGACCTTGGTGCGCTTGCTCTACCGGCGGCATGGTCCTGGCCCAGCCTCGTGCGCGGCCAGCGCAGCGATCGCGGCTGGCCATCCCGCATCGCTGTTCGACGGGAACGTTGCAGAGCACGGCGAAGCGCTCGGCCGGGCCAAGGTTCCCCTTTCAGTCCTCATCGATGCCGTCGTCTCTCCGCAGGATCTTCCAAAAACGGCGCGCCGTCTTTTCGCGCTCTGCGAGCGCTCTTTTGACAAGGTCTTGCCCTTCGACGCGAGCGCCTGGCGTCTTCGGAAGCCAACGGGCGAGGATCGAGCTCTCGTCGAAGAGGCCGGCGCGGTCGCAGAAATTCTCGGTATCAGTGAACCGCGCATACGGATCACGTACGTCGCGCCAGCCGCCTGCATGCCCCTATCCGGCGACCCGCCGACCATCGTCGTCGGCGGCAACCTTCAGCAAATCACGCACCCGCGCGAACGTCTGTTCCTATTCGCGCGCGCCCTCAAGGTGGCTGCAAATCATCTGGCCCCTGCTCTTCGCGCCCGTGCACAGGACCTGGACTTCGCTCTTTCGGCTCTCCTTCAGGGGCATGGAGACAGCCTTGGAAACGTCGCAGCCCAGTCGAAGATGCCGGAGATGAGGAAGAAGCTGCTCAAGGCCGTGCCCCGTCGCTTGCGGGACGAGGTCGATGGCTTGGCCCTGGAGCTGAAAGGCAATGTCGGATTTTCCACGCGTGCGGTGCCGTTTGCGATCGCCGAGCTGGGGAACCGCGCGGCCCTGACTCTGACGGGGGACGTGCCCTCGGCGGTGACCGCCTTGCTGAAGATCGCCGGGCACGATGTCCCGGCCAACGACGAGCACCGATTGAGCGCGATCATGGAAACCCCGGAGGCCTGGGCCTTACTCCGATTCGCGATCAGCGACACACATTTTGAAGCTCGGGCCCAAGCTGGTGTAGATCTCTAGAACCATGCGCTTGGGTTTCATCGGTCCCGCGAAAAGCGACGTCGCCGCCCTCGAGCGGGCTGCGAAGCTACTGATCTGCGATGTCGAGGTCGATAGCGTCATTTATCTCGGAGAGGACGAGGCTCTTCGCGCGTTCATGGCGAGGCACCAATCCGATACGAGTGACGCTCCACTCGAACGGCAAGTCGCGGACGTCGCAGCTCGCGGAACCGCAGGCGAAATCGAGGAAGTGCTTCGCAAGCTGCGCGGAGCCCGTTACCTCGGAAAGCTACGGATTGCGCCCCCAGCGCCCCGACGGGCCATGGAGATGCTCGACGACCGAATCGCCCTCATCGTTCGACATAAGTCGACCATCGGTGAGGAAGACGTCATCAACTCGAACATCGTCGTCTACGGAGATGGCGCGGAGCTGATGTTCAAGCGATTCGGGCCACGCTGTTTCTTCAGCCCTGGTCCCCTCGAAACAGGGCATCTAGGCGTGCTCGACGACCAATGCGAAACCGGAGGCGTCGTCTTGAAGGCCATGACCTCGAACGGCGAAGTCTGCTGGAGTGAGCCGATTCAAGGTCGGGGTGCAAAAGTGATGGTGGCGCCATGAGCGCGCAGCGGGTCGCGATTTATGGCGGCAGCTTCGATCCACCTCACATGGGCCACGTGCTGTCGGTGGCCTGGGCCCTCTCCGCAGTCGATCTCGATGCGCTTTGGATCGTCCCAACGTGGAAACACGTGTTCGATAAGCAACACGGCGCCTCGTTCGAAGAACGCCACGCCATGTGCGAGCTCGCTTTTGCTCCATTCCGAAACGTTCAGGTTTCCGACGTCGAGCGGCGTCTCGGGGGGGTCAGTCGAACCCTCGAAACGCTCGATGCGCTGGAGAAGGAAAACCCGAGCACGCTGTTTCGGCTCTTGATCGGCGCCGACGTGCTTGCAACCACCGACCGCTGGTACCGCTGGGACGACGTCGTGAAGATCGCGCCGCCTCTGGTGATTGGACGTCAGGGATACCCCGTTCCGGAAGGCTGTCCGATCTCGATACCCAACATCAACTCCACCGACATCCGTGCGGGCCTGTCGAACGCAGCACGCGTAGATGGCCTCGTGCCGAGCGCGGTCATCGAACACATTCGAGGTCGCCACCTCTATCAGGGCGAAGGATGAAGGTTCTGATCATCGGCCGGGGCCGAGTCGGAAGCGGGCTGAGGCGCTCAATGGAAGCGAGCGACGCACTCGAGGTCACGGTCGCGGGTCGGCGCTTCAGCCCTTCGCGCATCGCGGGGGCAGACGCAATCGTCCTCGCCGTCTCCGACGACTCGATCTCCTCGGTTGCTCGCGCCATCGCCCCAAATCTCAAGCACGACGCTGCGGTGCTTCACTGCGCGGGGGCTCTGGGCACCGACGAGCTCGACGCCTGCAGGGCTTGCGGTGCCGCGGTCGGGGTCATGCACCCGCTGGTCTCCTTCGCGAGCAAGCAGCGGAGCCCGAGCCTTCGGGGCGCCACGTTCACGGTGAATGGCTCTCAGCGTGCGGTCTCCGCGAGCCGGCGCATCGCAAAGGCGTGCGGCGCCCGCGTGGTGTCGGCGGAAACCAGCGGCGCGGGATACCACGCCGCGGCAGCCCTCGCTGCCAATGGTGCAGCAGCGCTGGCGTTCGTCTCCGTCGGTCTGCTCGAACGGATGGGTTTTGAACCGCGCGCCGCCGAGCGTGCGATTGGCGGTCTGCTGCAAAGCGTCGCCGAAAACGTGCAGAGCCTCGGCGTTCCCGGTGCTCTCACGGGTCCGATTGCACGGGGCGAGTCCGAGGCTGTCTCCAATCACCGCGTGGCGCTCCGTGCTCTGAGCTCCGATGCGCTCGCGGCGTACGACGCGGTCGTTCCCATCATCGTTCGCTGCGCGCGAGCAGCAGGGCTTGGGCCTGCGAAGGCATCCAAAATCCTGCGCATCGCACGACGCTGAAAGCCGGGATCACTCTGCGGCTTCGACGGAGCCTTCGGTGCGTTCGAAGCGAATGCCCTCTGCGTCGCCGAGCACGACAACGCGATCGCCGCGCTCGAGCTCGCCGCCCAGGATCGCGGCCGCCAAGGGTGCTTCGACCATGCGACCGATTGCGCGACGCATCGGGCGGGCGCCAAGCTCCGCGTCGTACCCACCGAGCTCAACCAAGGCATCGATCGCGCTCGCGTCGATGCCAAGCTCGACGCCCTGCCGCTCGCGCAACTGTTGAATGACGCCAGCAGCCATCCGGCGCGCGATTTCACGAACCTCGTCCCGACTCAAGGCTCCGAAGGACAGGGGTTCGTCGATGCGATTCCATAGCTCGGGCGGGAGCGCTCGCCGCGCCGCCGCCAGCGCCGCCGTAAGCCCGTCCGCCATGCCCTTCGATCCCGCCTTGAACCCAATCGAGCTCTGACTGCGCTGCGACCCCTGGGCGCCGAGGTTCGAGGTCATGACGACGATCGTATGCGTGCAATCGACCGTCCTGCCCTTCCCGTCGGTCAGTCGTCCGTCTTCGAGGAGTGGCAAGAGCGACTGGAGGACATCGATGTGTGCTTTTTCGATCTCGTCGAGAAGGATGAGTTGGTAGGGCCGATGCCGAACGGCTTCGGTGAGTTGACCTCCGGTGTCGTGGCCGATGTATCCGGGCGGCGCGCCCACCAGCTTTGCGACCGCGTGCGATTCGCTGAGCTCGCTCATGTCGATTCGGGTCATCGGACAACCCATGAAGAAGAGCTCGTTGAGCGCGCGCGCCGTCTCGGTCTTACCGACGCCCGTGGGCCCCAAGAACAAGAAGGTGGCAAGCGGACGCTGGCCGTGAAAACCCGCGGCTCCCTTACGAAGGGCGTCGGAGATACGCCCCATCACCTTGGCGTGGCCGACGACGTGCTCGGCGAGATGCTGCTCGAGCTCGAGGAGCTTCTGCGAGTCGGTCACCAGGAGGCGCTCGACCGGCACACGGACTTTCTCCGCCACCACCTGTGCGACCGCTTCGCGATCGACGATGGCCCCGCCCCTGCGCCGCGTCCGCGCGCCCGCCAAATCGAGGAGGCCGATCGCCTTGTCCGGAAGGGTCTGGTCGGCCAGGTATCGCACGGACAGCTCGACTGCAGACTCGACCGCCGACGGCTCGTAGGCAATGCCATGATGCACCTCGTAGCGAGGCGCGATGCCCATCAGAATCTCGATCGCGTCTTCCGCAGTGGGCTCAGCGACGTGGACCGGCGAGAACCGCCTGGCTAGAGCGGCGTCCCGCTCGACGTACTTGCGGTACTCGACGTCCGTCGTTGCCCCGATGCAGGGAAGCTCTCCGCGCGCCAGTGACGCTTTGAGCTCGTGCGCCAGGTCGTCGGGTGATTCGCCCCCGATGAACAGCGTGTGAACTTCGTCGATGAAAAGGACGATCTTGCCGTTGGCCCGCTTGACCTCGAACTGCAGTCTGTGCATTCGCTCCGAGAGCGCCCCTCGGACGCCGGTGCCCGAGACCAAGCCTCCGGCGGAAAGCTCGATCAAGATCGTTCCTTCGAGACCGCGCACGCCTTCTCCGCCCTCGGCGAGCCTTCGGGCGAGGCCCTCGACAATCGCTGTCTTTCCGACCCCGGGCGGCCCGACCAAGATCGGGTTGTTCGACCGCCTGCGAGCCAAGACATCCAAGAGGCGCTCGATTTCGTCGTCACGACCGATCACCTCATCGATCCGCCCGAGGGAAGCCATTTCCGTCAGGTTGCGCCCGAGCTTGGCCAGCGTTGGATACTTGCGCGCGTCGAGAGTGAACGGCGACGAGGAGGGAACGATGAGCTCGTTCTCCGCGTCGGTCACCGGGCTTGCGCTCGGAGCAGCGATTGGCGCTTCGATGAGGATCTCGTCCTCTTGTTCGTCGAGTGGTTCGACGCGGAGCTCGATCAGCGGCGCCGGCTGCGCGGCCCTTCGCGCCGACGGACGCGACGGTTTCGCGGAACGCTGTGCCGAAAACGAAGCGGCTGGCGCGACATGGCTCGGACTCGGCCCTGAATGCGCATCCTCTGGCCGGAGCACCTCGTGCACGGCTTCCTGAACGCGCCGGGACCCAGTCCCAATGACTTCGAGGCTTCGGTGAGCGGCGCTTCGCGTGTCACGCGCGACGGCCAAGAGCAGATGGGCCGGGAGCACCTGCGGCGCCTCGGCTGCTTTGGCCAAACGGTACGCGCGCTCGACCGCACGCTCGAGTGCGCTCATCGGTTCGGAATCGACGACTCGGATCGCGCTCAGAAGGTCGCCTTCCTTGACCCCGAGCCCAGACAAGAGCCTGCCCATGGGGCCCCCGGTCTGCAGCATCACGAGCAGCAGATAAGCCGTCGATGGGCTCTGCCCGCGCCTTTGGGCCTCGCGCTGCGCGCGGGCGACCAGTCCTTTCACACCCCCACTGACGGTCGTCATCGAGCTCCGTTCCTGCGTCGGGGTTAGCGGTCGCCGCCTCGGGGCACAACTTTTCGGCCGGCTGTATCAAAGATGAAGGCCTAAAACCCACATTTCAGCACCTAATCACCCTGTTACTGGAAAGTTCCAGTTGTTAGCTTGATCGAGAACCCCAAGCCAGGAGCAAGCCTTGAATCCACGCCTCGCACTCGTCGCCACCGCATTGGCAGCCATCGTTTCGTCGGTGACCCCCTGGCAGGCAGCAGACGCCGCAACAGGACTTCGCGCGCGGATCTTCCTCACGCAAAAAGGCGTTCCACGCACCCTCTCGGAGTCGGGCGTCATTCGCTTCGCGAGGACGAACAAGGCGACTCGGCTGCGCGAAAATCTCGATGCGCCGGTCGAGGATCGCCAGTGGAGGGCTACCTTGGTCGCGAGCTTCAACGCTCCGCTCGGCGACTCAGAGTTCGAGGTGCTGTTCTACGATATCCAGACGGCGGAGCGGAAATTCATCGCCCCCGCCATGACGGTCTTCGTCAATGACAGCAATCAGCGAACGATCGTGCACAAGCTCCGGCTCAAGCGACCGCAGTTCGAGCCCAATCGACGGCTCGAGATGGTGGTGACCGTGCGTCGACAGGAGGTCGGCCGATATCGCTTTCAAATTCTCGGGGACAGGGTACAACACGGCGGCGAAGTCACCTTCTCGGATGACGAAGCCCGCTAAACCGTGCCAAGCCTCCATGATGTCTCCAAGAGAGCCGCGAAGGGCTCCCTCGACCCGGTCTACGTGCTGATCGGCTCAGAGCGCTTGCTGATCGACCGCGCGGTCGACGCGGTACGCAAAGCGGTGGACGCGATGGGCGCACCGGGCTTCAACGTCGAAGTGTTTGACGGCAAAGGGCTCGAGGCAGCGCGGGTGATTGCGGCCGCGCGAACCCTTCCGATGATGGCCGACATGCGCCTCGTCTTGCTGCGTCACGTCGACGCGATGACGCCAAGCGAGCAAACGCATCTCGCCGCCTACCTCGACGACCCGAGCGAATCGACCTGTTTCGTGATGACGGCGACAAAGCTCGACGGGCGCGCCAAGCTCGCCAAGGCAGCGAAAAAGAAGGGCTATCTCGTCGACGCCAAGCCACTGCGCGGCGCCGCGCTTCGTGAGTTCATCCGCGGCGAAGCAAAGGCCCGCGAGCACGGCATCGCCCCACAAGCGATCGAGGCCCTCCTCGATGCAGTCGGGGACGACCTCGCGGCGATCGATGACGCGATGGAGCGCCTCTCGCTTTTCGTGGGCGCAGGCCAGCGAATCGACGCGGAAGCCGTCATGACTTGCGTCACCCGGGTTCGCGTCGAGTCAATTTGGAGCCTAGTCGATGCGATTGGTCTCAAAGACCGTCGGAAGGGCATCGCCGCCGCTCAGTCGCTTCTCGACGATCGAGAGCCGCCGCTCCGACTTCTCGCAATGGTCGCTCGGCAACTTCGAATCGTGGCACGCATGCGCGAAGCGCTCTCCGAAGGCCTTCGACCGCAGGAGGCGGCCGTGCGCGCGGGCGCTCCTCCGTTCAAAGCAAGCGACCTCACCGAGTCGGCCCGGAGATTCACTGCGGCGAGCCTCGGGAAGGCCTTCACGCTGATCGCGGAGACCGACCGCGCTCTCAAGAGCAGCAAGCGTCCCCCCGACCTCATCCTCGAGGACGCGGTGCTCGAGCTCTGCGCCGACGCTTCTTGACCGCGTCACCGGCGCCTTCGGCTCAGTGGACCGAAATCGACTCGAAGCCTGCGCTCAGTTTCCGAGAACGTTGACCTGGTGGGTCAGCCTGGCGATGTATCGCGAACCGGTCTTTCGGTGGTAGATGCCCTTGGATACCGCGCCATCGATACGGCTCACAGCCTCGGTGAGCGCCTTCCTCGCGGCGACGGAATCACCGGTCTCGATTGCGGCGCGGACGCGCTTGACGCAGGTTCGCACGTTGGTGCGAATGTGCCGGTTGCGCGCGGTTCGCTTGATCGTCTGGCGGGCTCTCTTTTTTGCTGAGGCGTGGTTGGCCACTCGTACATCCTCCCCGTAGGGAGGCGCGTGGTAGCCCTGCCCTGGGGGGCTGTCAAGCCGGTGGCAGGAACCTTGCGAGTCCCGCTTCTTCCAGGCATACAGGCCCGTGTCCCGACGCAAGCAAACCTTGGCCTGGCTTGCCAAGCTCGTCACCGAGCGTCGGAAGCTCGTCGTCTGGGTCTCCATTGTGGTGACGGCCGCGTTCGTGACTCAGATCCCGAAGCTCACGGCCGATCCGGCTCCGGAAAGCTTGCTGTCCTCGTTCGAGGGTGAAGAGTACGCGCTGATCCAGCAGCGCTTCGAGCAATGGTTTGGGAAGCGGCGAGAGGCCGTGCTGATTCTCGTCGAGGCCGACGACGTGCTCACTCGGGACACGCTTCAACAGATCCACGACATCTCGCGCTACTTCGCCGAGAAGCCCTGGGTCGAGAAAGTCGCCGGCATCACGACCCTGAACATCCCGCGCCGGGTAAAGGCCGCACCCGACGGACCTACGGGAGAGCTCGAGGAGCTCGACGGCCTCCAAGAAGTCGGCGGCCCGGACGACGAAGGCGACCTCGATGATCTCGACAACCTGGACGATCTCGACTCCCTCGATGAAGCAGACGACCAAGCCGACGCACAGGGCAATCTCGAAGACGCAACGTTCAACGCACTTCTCGACATCATCGAGAGCGACCCCGATCGCTTCCCGGGTGGCATTGCCAAGGTCGGTCCAGCCCTGGCGGCCGAGCTTCAAACCGACCCAATCGTCGACGGAGCCGAAGTCACTGAGGAAGAAGCCAGCGAGCTGGCAGGCGCCATCTCGAGCAACCCTCTCTTGGTCGGCCGACTGATCGACGAGGACCACACGGTCGCCGGCGTCGCACTTCAGCTTCGCGAGCTCGACCCCAAAGAAATGCGCGCGGCGATGGATGACCTTCGCGACTCGCTGGAGCGACCGGAGTTCCAAGGCATCAAGGTCCATGTTGGGGGCCTCCCTTATCTTCGCAGCGTCATCGTCAGCAAGATGCGCGCGGATAATCTGCGCTTGATTCCTCTGACCGTCTTGGTTTGTTTGATTCTGCTGACGATTTCGTTTCGATGGTTGCCAGGTGTCTTGCTTCCGCTCGGGGCCGTCGCCATCACCGCCCTCGTGACGGTTGGGGCGATGGGGCTCTTCGGTGAGCCGATGAACATCCTGAACAACGTGATCGTGCCGCTTTTGATCATCATCGGCATCAGCGACGCGACGCATTTAATTCAACGTTACCGCGACGAGGTTCACGCGGACGACGACCCAGATAGGAAGGCCGCGGGACGACGCACGGTTCGTGCGATTGCCGTGGCCTGCATGCTGACCTCAGCGACGACTGCGGCCGGCCTCGGCTCGCTCGTGGTTTCCAAGACCGTGATGCTCAGACACTTCGGCGTCACCTCCGCTCTCGGCGTCATGGCGTCGTATGTCGTCATCATCACGTTCGTTCCTGCGATTCTCACCTGGGTCACCCCGCCCAAACGCTCGGACGTTCGCAGAGAGCGAACGAGCATGTTCACCAACGTCACCACCGGTCTCGTCGCGAAGCTCCTTCGCTGGCGCTGGGCCGTGCTCGGGCTGACGGCCTTGTTCACGGCCGGTGCGGCCTATGTCGCGAGCCAAATCACCGTCGACCACGCCCTGCTCGACCAGTTCGACGAAACCGATCCCGTGTATACGACCACCCTGCTCATCGAAGAGAAGCTCGCCGGTGTCCGCCCGCTCGAGGTCGTGCTGGTCAGCACCGAAGAAGACCACTTCATGGACCCGAAGCTGATCCAAAAGATTCAGCGCATCCGGAACTGGGCGGCGCTTCGCCCGGAAGTCATCCGAAGTCTGAGCTACGGCGACATGCTGCGAGAGTCCTATGCGCTCCTCGCCGATGACCCCACGGTTCGCTCGGAGTTTTTCAAGAGCAGGAAGCAGGTCAAGGGCCTCGTCACGATGATGAGCCAGCGTCAGCCGAGCCCGCTCAGCGAGTGGCTAACCGAAGACGGAAAAAGGGCGCGCATTCAGTTCAAGCTGCGCGACGTTGGGGCACAGGCGACGATGCGCTTCCTCGATGTCCTCGAGAACGTCATCGAAGGCAGCCTCCGAGGCGACGACACCGTATCGGTCTCGTATACCGGAGAGGCCTACACCGGCTCCCGCGGGCAAGCGGCCGTCGTCAGCGACTTGCTCGGAAGCCTGTTCGTCGCCGTCGTGATCATCTTCTTGCTGCTCTCCTTCTTCTTCCGCAGCATTCGTTTGGGCCTGCTGAGCATCCCGCCGAACCTGATCCCCTTGGTGGCGACGATGGCGTACATGGTGTGGCGCGAGATCCCCCTCAACGTATCGACCGTCATCATCTTCTCGATCAGCCTCGGCCTGGCGGTCAACGGAACCATTCACGTCCTGGCGCGATTTCGCGAAGAAATGCAGCACGGCATCGGACGTGAAGCTGCGCTGGTGCGGGCTGCGCGTGGGACAGGCCGCGCCATCGTGATCTCCTGCGTGACTTTGATGGCTGGTTTTTCCGTCCTGCTCTTGAGCTCGTTCGTTCCCGTCCGAAACTTCGGCGAGCTGATCGCGATTACGATCGGCGGATGCCTGGTAGCCACCCTCCTCGTCCTGCCGCCGCTCCTCCGCGTCGCTGGCGGACAGGGCGGAGCTCGAGATTTAGACGACTAGACGTCCATTCGCTCGATGAGCGCGGAGGCAAACCCCTCGGTGTCGAGCGTGCCGCCGAGATCCCCCGTCTTTTGCCCATCGGCAAGGGCCTGGTTGTAGGCCTCGCGAATTCGAAGCGCGGACACTCGACAAGTCTCGTCGCCGCGGGTGTCGGCGACGTGGTTGAGCAACATCACCGCCGACATGATCAGCGCAAGCGGGTTCGCAATGCCCTTGCCAGCGATGTCGGGCGCCGAGCCGTGAACCGCCTCGAAGACGGCGTACTGGTCGCCGATGTTTGCGCCCGGGATCACGCCCAAACCGCCGACGAAGCCCGCGCAGAGGTCGCTCAGAACGTCTCCATAGAGGTTCTCCAGCAAGAGGATGTCGAACTGCGTCGGGTCCTGCACCAACTTCATGCAGCCGGCATCGATGATGACTTCCTGATAGTCGATGTCGGTGAATCCCTCTTCCTCTCGGATTTCGCGGGCGCAGCGGATGTACATCCCGTCGGTCATCTTCATGATGTTGGCTTTGTGCATCACAGTGACCTTCTTGCGGCCCCGGTCGCGCGCGTAATTGAAAGCCCAGCGGGCGATTCGTCGAGACGCGGCTTCGGTCGCGACCTTGAGGCTGGTCACCACGCCTTTGGTCACTTCGTTTTCGATGCCGCTGTAGAGCCCCTCGGTGTTTTCGCGAATCACGACGAGATCGACGTCTTGGTACCGGGTCTCGACGCCGGGCAGGTTCCGGACCGGCCGAACGGCCGCGTAGAGGTCGAGGCGCTTGCGAAGCTGCACGTTGACCGAGGTGAAGCCCTTGCCGACGGGCGTCGTGCAAGGTCCTTTGAGCGCGAGCCCGTGTTCACGCACGGCGTCGAGCGTCTTTTCGGGCAAGACCTCGCCGAGCGTCTCGAGCGCGGCCACGCCAGCGTGATGCTCCACCCATTTTAGCGGGGCCTTTGCTGCCCGAAGGACCCGCGTGGTCGCTGCAGCTACCTCCGGGCCGATCCCGTCGCCCGGGATGAGAACGATTTGGTGCGTTGTCATGTGCTACTCCCGGCCCAAGAGTAGCGCTTGCCAAGCAATCGCCAATGCGCTTCAAGAGGAAACATGCCCGAAACTGACGCGGTACTGCGTGCCATGACCAACGATGGGGCTTTTCGGATCATCGCGGCCCGGACGACCGACACGGCCCAGGCCGTGATTGCGGCCCAGGAGCTGTCTGGGCTCGCAGCTCAGGATATGGCCGATTTGCTGACCACTGCCGTGCTCTATCGGGAAACGATGGCGCCCTCGCTCCGCGTGCAGTGCATCGTGCGCTTCGAAGAGGACGCCGGACAGCTGGTCGCCGACTCCCACCCCGACGGCTGGACGCGCGGGCTCTTTCAAAAGGGCTCCGGCGAGGCGCCCGCAGACATCCGCAAAACGCGCGCGACACTGCAGATGATGAGGACGCTCCCGAACTCCGATCTGCACCGGGGCGTGGTCGAGTTGCCCGAAAACGGGAATCTCTCGGAGGGGTTCATGCGTTACATGCAGTTATCGGAGCAAATCGTATCGATGATTTCGGTGGGATCGGTGGTAGGCGGCCCAGACGCCGCGGCGGGCGGCTACGTCGTGCAGCTGCTTCCAGAGGCCGCGGAGGAAGAGGCCGCCATGGAGACCATGACCAAGCGCCTCGAGGAGTTCGTGGAGATCCGCGAGCGGCTGCAGGCCTCGGACAGCTCACCTTCCGAGCTCATAGAGCAAATCTTCGAGGGCATGCCCTTCACCTGGCTGCAGAGGAGCGATATTCGCTTTGGCTGTCAATGCAGCCAGCTGCGAGTGATGACGACCCTCAGCGTTTTGAATCGAACGGACATTCAAGAGCTCGTCGAAGAAGGCGAGCCGCTGAGCATCGGCTGCGACTACTGCGGCGCTTCATACACCGTCGAAATCGCCCAGCTTCAAGGGCTGCTGAGCGCCAGCTGACCGCTTCTCCTTTCTTGCCGGGATCGGCGCCACGTGCGCATCCTTTCGCCGATGTCCGCGACGCCAGCTAGAACAGCCGGGGACGAGATCGTTCGCCGCGCCGGCGTCGTAGCGGCTGGCACTCTTTCGTCTCGAATCCTGGGCGCGGTTCGAGACGCGGTCGTCGCCGCGGTCTTCGCGTTGGCGGCAACGGATGCATTCTGGCTCGCCTTCACGATCCCCAACGCCCTTCGCGTCCTGCTGGGCGAGGGGGCCGTTTCGGCGGCGTTCGTGCCCGTGTTCACCGAAGTACGGGAACGTGAGGGCATGGACCGCGCAAAGTCGTTCTACCGAAACCTCGTCGGGGCGATGGCCGTCGTTCTTTTTCTGGTGACGCTGGTCGGCGTCCTGGGCGCTCCGTGGATCGTCAAAGCCTATGCCTGGGGCTTTCAGCGCGACGATGCTCTCTTCGAAACCACGGTGACGTTGGCTCGTATGCTCTTCCCGTACATCTTTCTGATGGGGATTTCCGCCCTGATGATGGGCGCTCTCTACGCGAGCAAGCGATTCGCCGCGCCCGCCTTTGCGCCGGCGCTCCTCAACGTGTCGTTCATCGCCGCTGCGCTTCTCCTCGCGCCCATGCTTCGGGAGCTAGGATGGCCGGGAATCTTCTCGCTCGCCGTCGGCGCGCTGGTCGGCGGCGGTCTTCAAGTGGTCGCGCAGCTACCGGCACTCCGTAACGAAGGCTTGATGGTTCGTCCGAAAATCGGCTTCAACGACATCTACGTGCGCAAGTGCGGGCGTCTGATGCTGCCGCTGCTCGCGGGGCTCGGGGTCTACCAGGTCAACGTACTGCTCTCGCGACTCTTGGCATCCTTTCTGCCCACCGGCAGCGTCAGCTACCTCTACTACGGTCAGCGCTTGGCGGAGATCCCCCAAGGCATGTTTGCGCTGGCCATCGCATCGGCTGCCCTTCCCTCCCTGAGCCAAGCGGTTGCACATGGCGATGAAGAAGAGGCCAAGCGGCTCTTTCGGCATGCGTTCCGGCTTTCTCTCTTCGTTGCAATCCCTGCGGCGGTTGCCCTTGCGGTGCTGGCGGAGCCGGCGGCCACCGTGTTTTTCGGACGTGGGCGCTACGACGCCGCGGCGATCCATGAAACTGCGCGGTCGCTGGTTTGGCAGGCCGCCGGCATTTGGGCGGTCGCCTCGGTTCGCACGATCGTTCCGATGTTCCACGCGCACAACGACACGCAGACTCCGGTGATCGCCAGCGCGCTGAATCTCGTGACCTTCATGAGCCTGAGTCTGGTCTTGATGGGCCCCATGCAGCATGCCGGGCTTGCGGCCGCTACGACCGCTGCGGCCGTTCTCCAGCTCGCCGCACTCCTGTGGCTCCTGCGGCGGCGCTCTGGACCCCTCGGCATGTCCGAGGTGACCACGAGTGTGCTTCGCGTGCTGATCGCGAGCGGCTTCATGGGCCTGGTCGTGTGGACGTCCGCGCGCCTCGGTCAATGGGAGCTGGGCGGCAATGACCCGCGTAACCTCGCAATCTTCGCCGCCACCGTCGTCGCAGGCCTGTTGAGCTACGTCGCGGTCGCTGCAGCCCTTGGCTCAGCGGAGCTTCGGGATCTTCGAGCAGCGATTCGACGCCGCGTGCGTGCGTGAGCGCCTGGGAGCGCTACAACGCCCGCTATGGACGTGCTCGACGCTGAATTCGTGGCGGGAGCGACCGCGATCGGGCAGTTGCCCGCGCCGACCTTCGCAGAGGTGGCGTTCGCAGGTCGTTCAAACGTCGGCAAGTCGAGCTTGATCAACAGTTTGGTCCGCCGCAAAAAGCTCGTTCGAACGAGCGGGGCACCGGGTTGCACGCGCGCGATCAACATCTTTCGCGTGCGCATTCGAACCAACGGCGACGAGGCCCACTTGGATTTGGTCGACCTGCCCGGCTACGGCTATGCGCAGCGCAGCAAGGCCGAACGAAGATCCTGGGGTCCACTGATTGAAGGCTTCCTGCGCGAGCGGCCGGGCCTCCGCGGCGCAATCGTGATCATCGACATTCGGCGCGGGGTGCAGGAGGACGACCTGCAGCTGCTCGAATTTCTCGACAGCATCGAGGTCACCCCGATTCTCGTTGCGACGAAAACCGACAAGCTGCCGGCGAGCAAGCGAAAGCTCGCCGTGGAGACCCTGCGGCGCGAGCTCGGCCGACCGGTCACCGGGTACAGCTCGGTAACCGGGGATGGGCGCGAAGCGCTGTGGAAGCGCATCTTGTCGGTGAGCAGCATCGATCGACCGGACTCGTCTCCTCCCGCTTGACCCTCTACTCATTTAAGTCCAGCTCCAAGCTCTCGCCAGGGTCACGAAGCCGCAGCTTCGTCGGGTCGCCGAGAATCAAGGCCGGATCGCTCGGAACGTCCTCCGGCGCTGGTGAAGGGGCGTTGCCCAGAGCCTCGGGCCCCATCATCCGTTCGACGAATCGCTGAACCTCCGCACGCTTCTGCGGCGTCACCATCTGCATGACGGCAGAGAGGTGTTCCTTTGCGCCTTCGTCATCATCCACGCCTTGCAGCACGCGCGCAGCCTGAAGCCGGAGCTGCCAGTTGTCGGGGTCGAGGCTCACGGCGCGCTTCATATTGGCGGCGGCCGCGATGGCGTCGTCTACCGACAGGTGATACTGGGCCCAGATCGACCAGAGCAGCGGCGCATCGGGGCCGAGCGCCTCGGCCGCTTCGAGCTCTAGCCTCGCACGTTCCAGATCGTCGTTGCCGAGATAGATCGACGCCAATAAGACATGTGCGCGGGCGTAGCGGGGCCAGCGCTCGATGACTTCTCCGACGACTCGGCTCGCGCGATCGAACTCCGCCTGGGCCGCATCTGGCTGGCCGTTCATCTCGAGCATGCTCGCTTGGGCGAGATGGAGCTGGACCATGTTGAGCTGGCGCGGCCCGTCCCGTCGCAGCTGAGCGGCGGCTTCGAGCTCCTTCACCCCCTGTCCGACCCCGCCCGACTCCAAGAGGATCGTCCCGTTCACCCCCCGCAACGACGGCGACACCGGGTCGAGATCCAGCGCGGTCTGGATCATCGGAAGCGACTTCGCTCCGTCTCCAGAGCGGGCGAAGAGCCGCGCCGCCTCGGTCCCTAGAGCGGCCGCCAAGACTTCGGTGTCACGAAGCACTCGAAAGGACTGGGCCTCGACCTCGCGACCCCCCCATGGGTCGAGAAAAGCCGAGGGCTCGGCTGCGGCGGGCGACTCGTAGACCGCAACGACGAAGTAGCCCAGCAGGCCCGAGGGATCGGCCGGCGCAGCCGTTCCTTCGAGCTCCCACGCCTCGACGACCATCGCGACGACGCCGCGCGCGCGCAAGAGCGCAGTCATCGCCGTCGCCGTCTCGAGTGGATAGAGCTCGACCCGCCCCTCCGCTGAGTCGATCGTCGCGAGAGTCTGGCCCGCGCCGAACAGCTCGCGCGGAAGTGGCCGTTCGAGCGACCAGCGCGACGAGGCAGCCTGCATCTTGGCCGAGATCTCAGCCCAACCCTCGGGCCAGCCCTCGACTTCGCCGTTCAGCATCATCAGCGACTCGTAGGCGCCGACGCGAATCTGATCGCGCTCCAGATAGGCGGCGAGCTCCTTCGCCGTCAGCGGCCGGAGCGGCGGAGTCTCCTCGAGCGCCACACGCGTCGCGACGTAAAAGCCGTATCCAATCCCCACGCCGACGATCAGGAGCGCGACGATGAGAATCCAGGGGCGGCGCGCCCGGCCCTGCGACACGGTCTGCTGCGCCGGCTCTACGTCGGCTTTGCGCAGGCAGCGAGGACAGCGTGGTTTCGCGTCAGGTGTTTCGGGGACGAACTCCTGGTTGCAATGCGCGCAGAAATACTTCGAGGGCATGGAGCCCGAGCATACGGCTAGGGCGAAGGCTCGTCGACCGGCGGGTCCGGCACGAAACCACTGCCGTGAAGCCGTGCGAACGCGAACCCGCACCGCTGAGCAACGCCCTCGCGCCACTCTCGATCCCATCGCTCGATCTCGCACCGGATGTCACCGAAGTTGAGCTCGAGCTGCGGCTTAGCCTCCTCGGGGTGAGCGCGACCTTCGGACGTCGATGGGACCGAGCAGCAGTCCAGCGCCCGCAGCTTTCCGACGAGCTTCGAGTACTCCTCTTGGGAGACCGTGCGGCTCACGGTCATCATGGTGCCGTCAGCAGAACGTGTCGTCGTGATGAGCTCGCGACTTGCATCGAGTACGACGTGGGTGCTCCGCCGCCCCGCACTTCGGCTGATCACGCTCCAAGAGACCACGACCGTGTCGGGCTCGACCTTCGGCAACACGACCTCGTCCTTCGGCTTGGTCGGTGTGCAGCTCAGCACCAGGGCCACGCAAAGGATCCAATTCCGCATTCGGATGACTAGATCACGCTTCCCCTGGAAAGTCCACCGCGTGCGCCTGAGCTTGCCCGCGTCATACTCCCCCATCGATGGACGAAGCTCTCGACTGCCTGAGCTGCGGCGCCTGCTGCCGAACAGGGACCGACGGCCGCATCCTGATTCCGCCCGAAGACCTGGTGCGCTGGCGCGCGATCGGCCGGAACGACATAGCCGAGGCCGTCCAGCCGGGCCATTTTGGAATGCTCGGGTTCGCAACGCGGGACGACGGGTCGTGTGTGCACCTGGGGACCGCCGCGAGCGCAAACGCGTGTCGAATCTACGAGATTCGCGGAACGACCTGCCGCGACTTCGAGCGCGGTAGCGAGCAGTGCCTAGAGTTCCGCAAGGACGCTGGATTCTGACTCTCGCGCCGAGGGTGTTGCCACGGAGCGGGCATATCGAGTACCACCGCTTTCCATGGGCCGCCCCAGCAAGCTTGTCGCGTCGATCGTGCTCGGTGCCGGGCTGATGGCGCTTACGATTTCAGCACGAGCCGAGCTGCCCTCTGAAGACGTCGGCCAGGTGCTTCGGCTCCCCGAACGCGTAGGAGACCATTGGCTCTGGGTACCCGATCGACTGTTTCGCCACTCTGTCCTTTTCGACGGCGACAGCGGGCGAATGCTGGGGGCGATCGACAGCGGCCTGCAGGTCAGCCCCAGGGCGCCGCTTTGGTCGCAAGAGCGCAGCGAGATCTACAACGTCGACACGACGTACTCGCGCGGTCATCGCGGGGAACGGCACGACTATCTCGTCATCTACGATTCGCGCAGCCTGGAGGTGAAGGGCGACGTCGAGCTGCCGCCCAAGACCGCTGATACAGGGACCGGTATCGCTCTGGTCGGCCTGCTCGACGGGGACCGATTCGTGGTGGTGCTCAACCAGTCCCCCGGTTCCTCGGTATCGGTCGTGGACCTCCAAACGAGGCAGATGGTTGCCGAAGTCCAAACGGCTGGCTGCGCCGCGGTCTTCCCAGCCGGCCCCTCGCGTTTTGGAATGCTCTGCGGCGATGGGACCGCGATCAACGTGCATCTAAAGCCGGACGGCGCGCTCGATCGAATCCGGCGGAGCCCGTCCTTCTTCGACGTGGTCGACGATCCCATCACCGAGAAAGGCGTTCGCGACGGTTCGACTTGGTGGTTCGCTTCGTTTGGAGGTCTTCTCTACGAAGTGGACTTCGGAAGCGACGCGCCAAGCCCCAAAGCGCCGTGGCCGCTCCTCTCCAAGGAGGAGCTGGAAGATGGGTATCGAATCGGCGGCGCGCAGCACCTCGCCTATCATCCCGGCAACAAACGCCTGTACTCGGTGACGCATCAGGGCGGGCCCGGCTCCCACAAAGACCCGGGGGATGAAATCTGGGTCTATGACCTGCCCTCCAAAACCAAGATCGACGTGTTCTCCGCTCCCAATCTGATCGCTCCGTTCCTCGGTCCACAAGCCGGCTTCGACGCCGAGGGCACCGTCGGAAGCATCTTGAGCTTCGTTCTTCCGAACATGGGGGTGCACAGCATCGCGGTCACTCCTGACAGCAAGCCGCTGCTCTTCATGAGGCATGCAGACCTCGGCGCGGTAGGCGTGCTCGACGCGCTCAGCGGCGAGCATCTTCGGGACATCGATGAAACCGGCCTCTCGGGCGCACTCTTGGTGATCCCATGATCGACCCCGTGATCGAGCTCACCCTGTGCGCGGCGCTTGCGCTCCTGTTCGCCGCGGCGGCGTGGCACAAGGTCTCCGACCGAGGTCGCTTTGCGGCTTCGCTCGACGCCTACGCGCTCCTGCCGGCTCCATTCGTCGCGCCGAGCGCCTTACTGCTGGCTGTGCTCGAATCCGCCCTTGTCGTCGGCCTTCTTCATGCGCCTGCTCGCCAGCCGGCCGCCATCGCCTCGATGGCGCTGCTGACGCTGTACACGGGAGCCATCGCGGTGAACCTCGCACGAGGTCGGCGTGAAATCGATTGTGGCTGCTTCGTCTCGTCTGCTCGTGTTCCGCTGAGCCTGTGGCTGGTCGCTCGCAATCTGGTTCTGATCGGCGCTGCAGGTCTCCTCGTCGCACCGGTCCGGCCTCGGCCACTGGTTTGGGTCGACTCGTTTACAGTGGTCGCAGCCGTCCTCGCCCTTTGGCTTCTCACCGCAGCAGCACAGCGCTTGGCGCAGACCGGGCCCGCCTTGCAGCGCTCTGGAGGCCATCGATGATCGACGCTCTTCTCGTTTCAAACGTCCTCCTCTGGCTGCTGGTCGTCGGCCTGGCGCTCACGGTGGTCGCCCTCACGCGCCAAATCGGTTTGCTGCACGAGAGAATTTCTCCGGTGGGCGCGCTCAGCCCGCAGTCGAAGGTCGAGGTTGGTGATGCGGCTCCGGAGCTCGCGCTTTTGGACCTTCACGATCGACCCCTGCAGATCGGTGGCGTATCCGAAGACGAAACGAGAACGCTGCTGTTTTTCCTGTCGCCGACCTGCCCCGTCTGCGAGACGCTGCTGCCCACGGTCGAACGCGTGGCACGAACCGAGGTCCCTCGCGTCCGCGTCATTTTGGCCAGCGACGGCGCGCCCGAAGAGCACCGCGCCTTCATTGCGAAGAAACGCATCAAGCACTTGCCGTACGTCCTTTCTGCCCAGCTCGGGATGCGCTACGGGGTAGCCAAGCTCCCGTACGCTGTGCTGATCGACGAAGCGGGCATGGTCGCGGCCCAAGGCCTGGTGAACACACGGGAGCACCTCGAAAGCCTGTTCGAGGCGCAGCGCCACGGCGTCGCGTCGATCCAGCAATACCTAGAGGAGAAAGCCAAATGAGTCGGCTCGATCGCTGGTTCGAGGGGATGAGCCGTCAGTCGGCCCGCCGCCTATCGCGCCGCAGCTGGCTGTCGCGTCTCGGCGGCGTGCTCGTAGGCGGCGCTGCGCTTCCTTTGCTCCCCGTTGCGCGCGCAGCGGAGAAAAACAAGCTCGGCGAAGACGGCGTCAAAGGGCGTGAGGGCGATCCGCGCCGCTGCGAATATTGGCGCCACTGCGCCATCGACGGCTTCTTGTGCAGCTGCTGTGGCGGCTCGCATACGGCCTGTCCGCCGGGGACCGAGATGTCCCCCGTCACGTGGATTGGCACCTGCCGAAACCCTGCCGACGGCATCGACTACATCATCTCGTACAACGACTGCTGCGGGAAGACCTTCTGCGGGCGCTGCATGTGCAATCGCAACGAAGGCGAGCGCCCGCTTTACCATTGGTACCGCAACAACGACATCAACTGGTGCGGCGGAGCCAAGGCCCAAACCTACAGCTGCTCGACCGCGGTCCTCGTGAAGGCTGCGAAAGAGGCTCAGCCCGAGCGATGAGGGCGCTGCCGCTCACAGTGGGTTTGCTGCTGCTGGCGCTGCCAGCGCGTGCGGACTCGTACGAGGAGCACGACTACATTTTGAATTGCTCGGGATGCCACCGAATGGATGGCCGGGGCTCGAGAACCGTACCTTCGCTGCTCGACATGGCAGAGCTCCGCGGAAAGCCCGGCACGCGGGAATACTGGGTGCAGGTGCCGGGGGCTGCGCAGGCGCCGCTCACAGACGCCCGGCTCGCCGCGCTCCTGAACTGGCTGGTCAAGCGATTTACCGGGCAGAGCCCGAATCCCGCGTACACCGACGAGGAAGTGAGACGCTTGCGTCGCACGCCCACGAGAGACCCGCTAGCGGCGCGGGCCAAGATACGTGACGCCAAGGTTCGCTGAGCTCGTCGCGAGAGACAGAGAGACACATGAAGGCTCGGCCGTGGAATCCTCGCTTCGGCTTGCCATCGACCAGCGCCGCCCGATAGAGTTGAAGGTAGCCACCGTGTTTGACTCAAGCGACCTCCTCGAGAAGGCGCCACGCCGCAGATTCGAGCGAATACTTTTCTCGCGCTGTCGTGCGGGAGAGCCCTTTGCCTTGATGTTGGTCGATCTCGATGGGTTCAAGAACGTGAGTGCGCGCTTTGGCGCGAACGTGACCGACCTGATCTTGTTTGAAGTCGGGTCGCGGCTGCGCAAAAAGCTCGAGGCCGGCGACCTCGTGACGAGGAGCGGTGACCAGCAATTCGCGGTCTTCGTGAGAGGCATCGACGAGATGGACAGCGCCAACCAGCTCGCGAAGGAGCTCATCGAACGGCTCCAGAGCCCCGTCACCGTCAGGGGAACCCGGTTTCGTCTCGACGCCAGCATCGGCATCTCTTTGGGTCCGAAACGAAGCGGAGAGTGGCGGCTCCTGCTCAAAGACACCGACCGAGCCGCACACGAAGCGAAAACCAAGGGTCGCGGTCGGATCAGCATCAGCTTCGCAGTGCCCGAGCTCGACGACTGACGGGCGTCGGCGGGCGGTAGACGAAGACACCGCTAGCACTGCCGCTCGCGCTACGGCATCATGGCGCATCGCATGGTCGAAAGCATTTCGATTTCCGTTCCCTCCGGGGGAACGCACGAGGCGGCCTTGGCGCTTCCGGTCGCGGGCGAGTCGCTCTTCTCAGGGGTCGTGATCATCCACGACATCTACGGGTTCAGCGCCGATCTTCACCGGCACTGTCAGCGATTCGCGGACGCAGGGTACGTTGCGATCGCCCCGGATCTGTATCGTGGCCGCCATCCGGCTTGCGTCGTCAAGACGATCCGGTCGATGACTACGGGCAGGGGCTTTGCGTACGAGGTCATCGAGGCAGCGCGCCACGCGCTCGCAGCAAGAGATGACGTCGACGCGACGCGCATCGCGGTCGCCGGGTTTTGCATGGGCGGCGGCTTCGCACTTCTTGCGGCCGCCGATCAATCGTATGCGGTCGCCGCCCCGTTCTACGGCGCGGTGCCGCACAAAGCTTCTCGCTTGAAGAACCTATGCCCCACCCTCGCCCAGTACGGCGCAATGGATACCCCGTTCCTGCCCCACGCCAAGCGTCTCGTCGAGCATCTCGAAGAGCTCGGCATCGAACACGAAGTACTCATTCACGAGAACGTCGGCCACTCGTTCATGAACCAACACGAGTTCCGCCTTGCCGCACTTGGCCGACACACCCCACTGCGCGCCTTCTACGACCCCGACACCGAAGCCCAAGCCTGGTCCAAGCTCCTCGACTTCTTCGAGCGTCACCTGAAAAGACCTCGTTTGCGGGGGGGGAGCGTGTCCCCTATTCGCTGAAGAGGTTTTCTACGTCGGCTTTGGTGAGGCCCTTGAGGGGGCTGCCTTCGGTGGAGAGGACGTTGCTTACCAGGTCGCGCTTTTTGGCGGAGAGCTCGAGGATCTTTTCCTCGACGGTCCCGGCGGCGATGAGCTTGTAGACGTTGACTTTCTTCGTCTGGCCGATGCGATGCGCTCGGTCGGTGGCTTGGTCTTCGACGGCCGGGTTCCACCAGGGGTCGAAGTGCACGACGGTATCCGCGCCGGTGAGGTTCAGGCCCGTGCCGCCCGCCTTGAGGGAGATCAGGAACACCGGAACGCTGCTGTCCTCGTTGAATCGGTCGACCTTTTCGAGGCGGTCTTTGGTCGAGCCGTCCAAGTACTCGTATGGAACACCGTCGGCGTCGAGTGCCGTACGAATGTGGTTGAGCATCTGCACGAACTGGCTGAAAACCAGAACGCGGTGACCGCCGCTGACGGCTTCGTCCACGATCTCGCGAAGCGCGCCGAGCTTGCCACTGTCATCCGCGTCGAACTCCGTGTCCGGCAGCTTCATGAGCCGCGGGTCGCAGGCGACCTGTCGCAGGCGTGTGAGCGCAGCCAGAATCTGAATCTGCGCCTTGCTCACACCCTTCTTCTCGACCTCGCTCAGGATGCTCTTTCGCACCTGACCAAGGATCTGCTTGTAGAGCTTGGCCTGCTCCTCGGCGAGCGGCACGATCATCTCCTGCTCGACCTTGTCCGGCAGATCTGCCGCGACGTCGCTCTTCAGGCGCCGCATCACGAAAGGCTTGATCGTCGCCCGCAGTCGCTGCGCGGTTTCCATGTCCCCGCGATCGATCGGCCGTGCAATACGCTCTTCGAACGTCTTCAGCTGCCCCAGGAGCCCCGGCGAGACAAAGTCGAAAATACTCCAGAGCTCGCTCAAACGGTTCTCAATCGGTGTACCGGTCAACGCCAGCCGTCGTTCACTGCTCAGCTTCTTGGCCGAGCGCGCCGTCTGGCTCATCGGGTTCTTGATGTGCTGCGCTTCGTCCAAGATCACGTAACGAAGGTCGAGCGCCTGCAGCAGCTCTTCGTCGCGACGAAGCAAAGCGTAGCTGGTGATCATCACATCGGCCTTCTCGAGGTCGGGCGCGCTCTGACTTCGGTTGGGCCCCTGCCACATCACCGTCTTGAGGCTCGGCGCGAACTTGCGAATCTCGCGGTCCCAGTTCGGCACCACCGAAGTCGGCGCCACCACCAGGTTGAGCTTTCGCTTCTCCTTGCCCTTAGCCCAAAGCAAGAGGGCGATCGTCTGAATCGTCTTCCCGAGGCCCATGTCGTCGGCCAAGATGCCGCCGCTGTTGAGCTCGTGCAGAAAGACGAGCCACGAGAAGCCATCTTTTTGGTACGGACGAAGGTCCGCCTTGAGCGTTCGCGGCTTCGCGACACTCGGGACCTCGTCGATGTCTTCGATCTTCGAGAATAGCGTCTTCGCAGAAGCGGAGACCTTGGCGTTTTGGACCATCTTCAAGAGGTCCTGGACGCGCCCCGCCTGGGAAAGCGGCAGCTTGTCACGCATTCCGGCGGTTGCGTAGATCTCAGCCATCCGCGTAAGCACGTCGCCCACCTTCTCGGGGTCCACCGGCGCGTACGTGCCATCTTCGAGCTGCACGAGTCGGCGCCCGTGTTCGAGGCAGGCACGCAGCTCCTCTTCGCGGACGACGGCGCCGCCGGATTCGAACTTCATGTCGAGATTGAGCCAGTCTACTCCGCTCGAGACGCGCACCTGAGGGGTCACCGACTCGTCGCGAATCGTCACATCGACCAGGTCGTCTGGAATGAAGCGGTCCCAATCTTCCGGCAGCTCGCCTATTCCGTTCGTCCAGAACGCGATCGCGTCGTCTCCCGACGCGACCAGCTCCTCACCCGACTCCGAAACCTCGAAATTTTGGTTCAGCAGCGCCTGAACGCCCGCCATCTCGACGCCTACGTCGCGCCGGACGACTCGAGGCCGTCCCTTGCCCTTCTTTGGCGGCAGGAACGCAAGCGGCGAAGGAAACTCGTCGGGCGGAACGTCGAACTCCTGATCCTCGTACCTCACGTAGAGCCGGACCCGAGCATCGATGATGTCACCGTTCGCCTTGAGCTCGAAGCGCGGCTTCTGATCGACCAGATCGGCAACCGCGCTCAGGTCAGGAAGCTCGGCGCCAAGCAACGCCGCGACTCGTGGAATCGATTCGCCGAGCAACTCGGGCAAGTCTGCGTGCGACTGCACCATGGCAGGCGAGCGGTAGAGCCGCTGAAGCCAGGCCGGCGTGACCAGCTCGCTCAACGGCCGCGCCACGCCTTCGGTGGTGTCGATCTGCCAGCCCGGCGTCCCTTCGAACCAGGCGCCGCTCGACAATGCAAAGCGTCGTTTGTTGCTCTCGAGGTAGAACACCACCCGCACACGCAGACTGTCGCCGTTCGCGGGGTCGAGCTCGATCCGTGGCTTGAGGGCCTCGTTCGCAAACCGAAGCTCCATCGAAGCCGGCTCGAGCAGGACGCGCCGATCGCTGAGCATTTCCAGGACCTCGGCCGCATCTTCGCCACGAAGCTCCGCCGTGGTGGCCTGCCCGCGGTTCGTGTTCCGCGCCAGCGCCCGGAACAGCGGCCGCTCGTCGATCGAGACCATGTTGAACGCCCCGAGCGCGTCGTTGATCGGCACCGCACTGCGCGAGCCCGCCAAAACAGGCGTCACCGTGATCGACGCTGGGCGGACGGTCATGCGGTACTCAAACTCGAGCGGTTTATCGAGGGCCTCAGCGGGCAACCAAGCATCCATGGGCCCTCGCGCTTCACCGCGCTTGGCCTGGAGCTCTCGTGGCGAGAGGATCTCGAGCGCCCCCGCGTCCGCACCCGCAGCGCCACGGCGTCGACGCCTCGACCGACGCCTCTTCCCACCGACGGAAACCGTCCCGGGCACGTGCACCGGCTCGGTCTTTTTCTTCTTTTTGCTCTGCTGCTGTTGCGGACCTTTGGCGCGAGGGGGACGGACTTCATCGCGCAAGGCCACCATCACGGCGGCCACGTGCTTGCAGTGCCCGGTGGGGCCCCGCCAACCCGGACAGGTGCAGCTCGACTCCCACGCATCGTTTTCTTCGCTGTAGGTCGCCCGGGTGACGTAGGGTTCCTCGGCCGTGCGCACCGAGATTTCGCCCTTGACCGAATGCTCTTCCTCTTCGAGGTTCTCGACCGCCTTGCGCCGCGCGTAGAGCCGACCTCGCAAAAATGCATTGCCCCCGGTCACCCGTTGAATCGCCCGATCGCTCATCGAAGCGAGCTTCTTGCCGACGGAGGTCGTCGGCTCACGCCAGGTGGGCGCAGCTTCTTCAGGAACCGCGTCTGGAGCGACTTCTGGGTCTGCCGTTTCTTGGATCGCAGTGTCGGCCATCGAATGACGTTGGAGGCTAGCGGGACCTACACGGAGCTACGCGGGTTGCGTCTTTTCCCCAAGCGGCGTCGTTGCTCGATCTACCGTGGATCCCGGTGTAGGCCGCAAGCGCCGCTAGACTGTGATCTTACACACCCCGCAGAAGACTGCAACTCCAAGCCCTTGGCCGGAGGAAACCGGGCTAGCCCGAGGCTCGGACGAGGGCGTCAGGCAGCAGGGGCGAGGGGCTGCCGGTGGAGAAGACCCAGAGCTGGTGCGCGGCGCGGGTTGCCGCGATGTGAAGGAGGTGCCGGGACTCGTCGTCGGCCGGAAACGACGACTTATTGCACTCCACGATGACCACATAATCGAACTCGAGCCCTTTGACCTGCCTGACATCGGTCACATCGACCCCCGGCCGGAAGGGGAAATCCTGATCGGCGATTCGGCGAAGGTTGGGCACCTCCCCGTGCCGAAGGCCCTTGTAATAGACGTCCGCCTGCTCCGGGTAGCGGGCGATCACGGCAACCGAGGACAGCGGCTCGGAGCTGACCAGGCTCCGCAGCGCCTCGGACAGAAACCCGACGGCCTCCCCGCTGCCGCCGAATTGGAACAGCTCGACCGGCGCACCGTAGCGCGTGGCCTCGCCCGAGACTTCGTTCCGAAGCGGGCCGAGGACGTCGGTGGCGAATTCCAAAATCTCATGGGTCGAGCGGTAGCTGAGCTTCAGCGGCTCGATTTCGATGTGGTCGAGCTTCAGCTCCTGGAGCACGTGACGCCAGTCGCTGAATCCGTTGTCGAGATGGAGCTTTTGCGCGATGTCCCCGGCAAGTGTGACGCTCTGCTGTTCGGTCGAGGTGTCGAGCACCACGGCCAACTCGACGGGGCTCATGTCCTGTGCCTCGTCGACGAACATGTGCTCGTATTCGAGTCGACCCCGACGCCCTGAGAGCGGCCCCCGAAGCGTTTGAAACATGCGGAGGAGCAGCGCGTCGTCCTCGCGGTCGAGCGCAGCGGGCTCCTCGTTGTCCACGCCATCGACGCCCACGCTGCGCGCCACGGAGTCTTCGGTCTCTTCGAGCGCCTCTTCGTAAGCCATCAAGACCGCCGTCGAATGGCGGCTGCACCAAGAGTGTGCCCATTCGATCTCTTTGTCGGTCAGCGCGTCGGGCGCCCAGCGCTTGAATGCGCTGACGAGCCGCTCGCGATCGGTGACGAGGTCAGCCCAGGCCGTAACGACGTCGCGGGTGCGGGTCGTCCAACGCGTGCAGATGCGCCCGACGGCGTGCCGGGTGCCAGCGGCCACTTGCTGGGCGTCGCCGTCGCGATCCTGAAGCCACTGGGAAAGGACCTCGAGCCGAAGCCCAAGAGGCTCTGCCGCGGTGCCAAGCCAGACCCTGCGTACCCTGTCACCGCCTTCGCCCTGCCTGGCTTCACTCAAAATGTCGGCCTCGGCCCGCGAGGAGAGGTCGGCGACGTACTCATCGATCGCCCGCAGCATCGCCGGATGCTTCTTCATGCGGATGACATGGGTAGGCGTATCCTCGACGTAGCGCGTGCTCAGCTTCGGAATGTGACGGCGCCGCTGCTGCTCGACCCAGAGCTGGAAGGTCTGGACCGGCACTTCCTCGACCCCGAGCGCCGGAAGGACGCGCGAGATGTATCGAACCAGAGCGTCGTTGAAGACGATGACGAGCATTTGGTCCGAACGGAAGCGCTGCGGGTCTTGAAAGGCGAGGTAGGCGAGCCGGTGAAGCCCGATCGTCGTTTTGCCGCTGCCGGCGCCGCCCTGAATGACGACGAGCCCCGAGGTGGGCTGGCTGATCAGGTCGAACTGACGCGGGTCGATGAGAGCGGTGATCTCGGAGAGATGCTTGTCTTCCCGAAGGTCGTCGTCACCAATCCCGAGCTCGCCGGGCCGATGGTGGGACTCGGGCCGCATGGCCGCACCCTGCCCACCCGACAGCCTCGTCGCCTGATCGGCCACGCGGCTCCAAAAGTCGTCCCGCGAACGGCGAAAGGTCCCCTGCGGTGTGCCGATTCGCCGGAGCTTGCCCCCGGTGATCGACAGATTGCGACGGACCAGCACCTCGCCCTCGACCTCGCGATCGCCGAAAATCTCGTCGTAGTCGTCGCCCTCTTCGTATCGGTAGTAGACCCGGCTCACGGGCGCGTCGCGCCAGTCGACGATGCGCACACCGGTCTTGGAATCGAGAAAGGTCGAGCGTCCGATGAGGATCTCTCGCTTACGACCCTCTTCTTCGAGGACCATTCGGCCAAAGTACGGGGACATCCGGTCGACCGCGCCTTCGGTCACCTTTGCCCGGCGCTGCGCGACCTGCTGAAGCCGTTCCATCTCTTCGACGAGCGGCGGAATGTCTTCGAGCCGTGCCTCGCGAATCTGATCGCGAAGCGCGATGAGCTCGGCGTCGTAGTCGATGAGCTGACCGCGGTGCGAGGGACGAGAGGCCGCTGCGGTTCGGTGGACGCGTGCAAGCACCTTCTCCTCCTGCCCGACGATGCCCTCCATCTCCTCGTCTCGGGGAGCGGCGTCCAGATCCTGGCGGGAATTGAGCTCAGCCTGCTTCATTTTGCGCGTATCAACGACGAATCATGTCCCGTTTCGGCGAATTCGGGGACGAGTAGCACGATTCGCAATCGCATCCAAGCGTCAACCGAAAGCCCTGTGCTTTGGCGGAGATGCGTTAGTCGAGCGGCTTGAGCAAGATCTTCGAACGGCGGCCTTGGTCGTAGTGCGAGCGCCGCGATTCGGGAAGCTCGCTCAACTCGCAGTCGTCGAAGCCGTGTTCCCGAAACCAATGCGACGTCTGGGTCGTGAGCGCGAACAGCCGGCGCAAGCCCTGGGCGGCGCATTGGCGTTCGAGGTACTGCAGCAGCTGACCGCCGCGCCCCGTCGTGCGGTAGTCGGGATGGACCACCAAGCAGGCAAGCTCTGCGATCGATTCGTCAGGGTAGGCGTAGAGGGCCGCGCAGGCGACCAGCATCCCGTCGCGCTCGATGACGGTGAATTTCTCGATGTCGTTTTCGAGCATTTCCTGCGGCCGCCGGACCAAGATTCCCTGATCTTCGAGCGGCGAGATCAATGCGAGGATCCCACCGATGTCGCTTCGCTCCGCTGAGCGCACCCCTTCAAACGTCTCGGAAGTCACCATCGTGCCGACCCCGTCTCGGGTGAACAGCTCGCGAAGCAGCGCGCCGTCGCTCTGCCGAGCCACCAGATGCGCCCGTGGCACCCCGCCTTGGCAGGCCTCGATGGCCGCAGCCAGGTGACGCTCCACGTCGTGACCCAGATCGCGGCCCGAGTGCAGATAGCGCTCGGCCTCGTGCGGGGTCAGCTGCGACGGAGTCACGCCTTCCGCATCGAGCACCCCCCGCCCTTCGAGCAGCCCGATCAGCTTGTCGGCGCCCAGCGCAACGGCCGCTGCTACGGCGACGTCGTGACTGCTGATGTTGAACGCCTCGCCGGTGGACGAGTAGCCGATGGGGGTCAGCACGACGATCGCGCCGTCATCGAGCCGCTGCCGAAGGGCCTCGGCATCCACGCGCCGCGGTCTTCCGGTGTATTGGTAGTCGACGCCATCGAGGACACCCACGGGCTGCGCCATCACGAAGTTGCCGGTCGCGACCCGCATTCGCGCGCCGGACATCGGCGAGTTGGGCAAGCCCATCGAGAGGAGCGACTCGAGCTCGACCCGAGTCGCGCCCACCGCCTCTTTGACACACTGCAGGGCTACCTCATCGGTCACGCGGAGGTCGCCTTCGAATCTGGGCTGCTCGCCGCGTCGCTCCAAAGCCTCGTCGATCTGAGGCCGCGCGCCCGCGACCAAGACGATGCGGACGCCCAGTGAATGGAGTAGCGCGACGTCATAGAGAAGCGTGCGCAGGTCCTTCGAGGCGACCGCCTCGCCGCCAAACATAATCACGAACGTCCGCCCGCGGTGCGCGTGGATGTACGGGGCGCTCGCGCGGAAGTGCTGGATGAATGGGTCGACTTTGGAGCTCATGGCGAGTCGGTGCAGAAGCGCTGAATCAGTTTCGTATACACATCGGTGGCGCGCTCGATTGCTGCCATGGTGACATATTCGTCGGGCTGGTGCGCCACGGCGATGTCACCCGCTCCGAGGACGAGCGTCTGCAGCCCCAATTCGGCGAGATACGGAGCTTCCGTTCCAAAGAGCGCGCTCTTGGCTGAACACCCGCACAAGGTCTCGACGGCCGTCGAAAACCCAGCGTCCGTCGGCCCCGAAAATGCGTCGGCGTGCCCACCAACCGCTCGGAGATCGAACGTCCACGGACCTCCGTCGAGGGCGTTCGCAACCCGGGCGTGAAGCTCCGAGACCACAGCCTCTCGCTTCATCCCGGGCAGCAAGCGGACGTCGACATCGAGCGTACAGGCATCGCAGATCCGATTGGGGCTATCGCCGCCGCTGATGCGGCCGAAGTTGAGCGTCGGCGTCGGGACCTCGAACTCCTCGTCGAAGTAGCGATCGCCAATCGTGTCGCGCCACGCCTGCAGCGCAACGAGGACCCGCTGGACGCCTTCGATGGCGTTCACCCCGAGCGCAGGATGGCTCGCGTGCCCCGCCTTTCCGCCCACAGCCACCTGTACGTAGAAGACGCCTTTGTGCTTTCGAATCGGCTGCAGGCCCGTCGGCTCGCCGATGATGGCGTAGCGTCCGAAACGCTCCCCGCTCGCGGCCAGGGCGCGCGCGCCGTTCATCGTGCTCTCTTCGTCGGCTGTGCCGAGGATGGTGATCGGCTGGCGAAGCGCGGCCGGATCGAAGCGCTCCACCGCATGAAGCGCTGCCGCGAAGAAGCTCTTCATGTCGGCGGCGCCGAGCCCGTAGAGCTTGCCCCCCCGCTCGGTCAGCTCGAAGGGGTCGTCGGTCCAGCGCTCGGCGTTGTAGGGGACGGTGTCGGTATGGCCCGAGAGCACCAGCCCATCGTCGCCCGCCCCGAGCGTGGCGATCAGGTTGGCCTTGCTCGCGTCTCCGGGGAGCGACTCGATGCGGACGGCAAAGCCGAGCTCGGCCGCCCACTCGGCCAGTCGATCGATCACTCCGCGGTTCGACTGATCAAAGCGGCGATCGGGTGAGCTCACCGAAGGCGCGGCGATCAACTGGCGGACCATCTCCAGAGCGGACGGGAGCATCTCACCAACATAGCGCCGAACCTCGCTCCTCAAAATCCGGATTGCGGGGGCGCTCAGAGGGACTAGGTTCCACCCATGAGCGACGACTTTGCGACCCGCGCAATCACGATCATTGAGGAAACCCACCGCGGCGAGCGAGCCTGGGACATCTACAGCCGGCTCTTGAAAGACCGCATCGTCTTTTTGGGCACGGCGATCAACGACTTCGTCGCCAACGCGATCATCGCTCAGCTCCTCTATCTAGAGAGCGAGGACGCCGACAAAGAGATCACGCTCTATATCAACAGCCCGGGCGGGATGGTCTCCTCGGGCCTCGCGATTTACGACACCATGAGCTACGTGCGATGCCCTGTGTCGACCGTGTGCCTCGGGCAGGCGGCGTCGATGGGCGCGTTTCTCTTGGCCGCGGGCACCAAAGGCCTGCGCCGGGCCCTCCCCCACAGCCGGGTCATGATTCACCAGCCTCTCGGCGGCTATCAGGGCCAGGCGTCAGACATCGAAATCCACGCCAAAGAGATCCTCGACACCAAGAAGCGGCTCAACGAAATCCTCGCGCGCCACACCGGACAGGACGTCGAGACGGTCCGCCACGACACCGAGCGCGACAAGTTCCTCTCGGCCCTCGAAGCCAAGGAATACGGCATCGTCGACCACGTGATCATGCCGCGTAAAGAGCGCGGCGTCGCACCCGCGGCATGAGCACGCTCGAAGTCTGTCTGGTTCGACACGGGCAGTCGGTCTCGAACGCCGAGGGAGTCTGGCAGGGTCAGGGCGATTCCCCGCTCAGCGACCTCGGGCGCACGCAGGTGGAGGCGCTCGGAGGGGCCCTTGCTGAGCAGCGCTACGACCTGGTGCTGAGCTCGGACTTGAGCCGAGCCGCAGAGACCGCCAAAGCCTCCGGCGTCGAGGTCGAGCACGATCGAGCGTGGAGGGAAATTGACGTGGGCGACTGGGAGGGGCTGACGATGGAGCAAGTCGTCGAGCGCTTCCCCGAGCAAATCGCGGCGTTGAAAGACCGCCGAGCCTTCGCCATCGGTGGGGGCGAGAGCTGGCCCGATGTGTTTCAGCGGGCCGACGCGTCTCTGCAGGCCCTTCGAAAACGAATGCCCAACGGGGGCCGCGCCATCGTCTTTACCCACGGCGGCATCATCGCTGCCCTTCTGTCGGGCCTTCTCGGGGTGCGCGACCAATTCCCCTGGCCGCTCGGCCGCATGCGAAATACAGGACGCACGACTCTGCGGTTCTCGGGCCCCCGGGTCGAGCTCGTGGCACACAACGATGACAGCCACATTCCGGTGGCGCTTCAGCAGGCCTACGAGCCCCGCCCCGACCAGGTCGTGGTCCAGTTGACGTCGGTGGCCGCCAATCGTGCGACCGATGTTACAGTTGCAGCGGATTTCAACTCTGAAATCAAATCTGCACGGAATGCGGGTGCAGGTGGGGTGGTGTCGGTATCAGGCACGTCACACCAAATCGCCGAGCTCGCCCAAAGCACCTCAGGCGCTTCAAGCCGCGAATTCCGCTTCGTCGAGCCTCTCCAGGGCCGGTCGAGCAAGCTCCTCATCTCGGAGAGTCATCAGATGCTGCTCGACTACGGGCTCCCCATCGTGCAGATCTGAAAAATCGAATGCAAGAATGAAAAGTGACCTGCCTCACGCGTGTCCAGCTCGAATACACTTGTAATTCATCTGTAAGGGTTATTCCGAGGATGTCTCGTTTGTGATCCAGGCCACATCGGCTCCCCCCTGCTTGGTCGATCGACTGCAATTTGAGGGTTAAAACCGCAGAACTTCAAAAACTTTTCAGATCTGAACGACGTTCAACGATCGCTATTCACGGATGACTCGGAGATCATTCATGATTCCAGACACCAAAAAGTTGGCACGGTAGTAGCATACCCTCACCGCGACATAAACACTGCGGCGAAGACGTCCCCCCACGTCCCCCGTAGTGTTGTTAGACCGGCGGTTTGGCTTGTTTCCCCCCACTTCATCCAATCCGCCATCTCTCTAACGGCCCGAAAGCCCCCCCTTTCGGGCCGTTACTTTTTAAAGGGGACAGTCCCCTTTTCGCAACGAGAACGAGCCTGCGGGCGCTACTTCACCACTTTGAGGTACGAGGGGCGCTCGCCTGGCTTCGGCGGGCTCGAGGGCGTCGCCTCGCTTTTCTCGACCGCGGGCAGAACCCGTAGCGATGGGCGCTCCTCGACTACGGGCGGTGGTTCCCGGCCTGCTTCTCGCTCGATTTCCTCGGTGATTTCCTGGGGCATGGAGTCCGGCCAGACCATGCCGCGGCCGTCGTCACCGGCGAGGGCGAACACCGCTTCCCACGGAATTTGGCAGGTAAACGGGGTGCGGTTGAATGACAAGGTCCCGTACACGCCATCGGCGCCGACCTCTAAATCCCGAATAGGTACGGGCATATCGTAGCCAATCTGAAGAACCAGTTGAGGTTCTGCGCGGTACCAGTGCGGTACGGCAACGGTGTCCATCCTGGGGTCGAGGTGCACGAACAAGCTGCCCTGGGCCAGGAGGTAGCGGGCAACGTCAAGCTTGGGCGGAAGCGGCTTTTCTTCTCCGGCCACCCTACAGCATTAGCGGATTCAGGACCCGATCGCCAAGAGCGTCGTGCCGGCGACCATCAGGACGACGGCGACCACCTTTCGGCTCGTGATCGGCTCGCCGAAAAAGAGGCGGCCGAACAGCACGCTTCCGAAGACGCCAAAAGCCCGTTTCAGCGTCTCGAGCACCGCCACCCAGAGCCATTGGAGAGCGAGCATCTGAAGGGCGAGGGCCGCGACGGCGAACGCGAGCAACCCCGCGAGAAGGCCCTTCGGCGCCTCGAACACTTGCCGGAGCTCCCCTGGTTTGCCTCGAGCGAAGAGCCAAGTCCCGAGAATCGTGGCGCTCCCCGCGGAGAGAAGGAAGGCGTGGGAGGCGGGCGCGGCGTGCGGAAGAGCCCGCTTGTCGAGGGCCGTCGAGAGCGCCCAGAGCACCGCCACGGCAATCATGAAGGGCGCACCCCTCTCGTGGGTGACCGACTTCCACCAAGATTCGCCGAGGTCGCTGTTGAGGACCAACGCCCCGAGGACGACGAGCACGATGCCGGCCCAATGCTCGAGCCCTGGGATTTCCCCAAGCAGGGGGATCGCCGCGACTGCGCTGAAGACCGGAGTCAGCGAAAGAAAAGGCACCGTGCGACTCAGTGGCGAGAGCTGAACCGAGCGCATGAACAGCACGTTGGCCAGTGCGTTCATCGTCATCGAGGCGACGGCCGGAGGCCAATATCGCGCGTCGGTCACCCAGGTCTGATCGTACCCGGCCCAGGCCCCCAGAAACGGCACCTGCCCGAGCAGCAAAAAGACGGCAAGCGCCGTCGGGGAAGCCTTCCCGGCGAGCGCTTTTCGAACCACATCGAGCCCGGCCCAACAAAGAGCCGCCGCCACACCGAGGGAAAAACCGATCATGAACGAAGCCGCCGCACCCTATCAGCCCGGCGTGTCCGGCCCAACTCTTGAGATGGGACGCGTTCGATGCTTGGATGGGCCCATGTCGAGCTTCTCTTTCTTGGCGGCGGGGTGCGTCGCGGCCCTCGTATGTTGCGGCGCCTGCGGGAGCGGCGATCCAGAGTCGATTTGCGGTTCGGAGCGGCCCTGTGTTCCTGAAGGCACCTGGGTCGTGTCCTACGCGATGGCGCCGACCGGTCAGGGCTTCAGCACGAACACGATTCGTGTCGCCGCCGATGGCAGCGCCGAGGTCGTCGGCGAGGAGGCGCCTGACAACGCCTGCCCGCCCGAGTCGACCGGCCCCGGCGACGTCAACGCGAACGCAGAGCTCTCGAACGACGGCTGTACGCTGACCGCCGAGATCTCCAAGAGCTGGTGCCAGAGCGGCGAAGCCAACTGTGAACAGCGATCGATCGCGCTCGACTTCTGCAGCAACGGCAGCGCCACGGTGGCATCGGGGTCACTCGACGCATGCGTGTGCTGGAGCAACGGCAGCCCCTTCTGTGACTCAGTCGACGATGCCGTCTCCGTCGCTGCCAGCGCTGCGCGATCGAGCCCGTAATCGTCGCGTAAAATGACTCGACGTTGCGCTACCACGAGCCCGACCTCATAGTGTTCAGGTCTTTGAAATTTTGGGGGCGACCGGTTTCGACGGGGATGTTGAAGGTTTGGTTGCGTGTCCGTCGGCCCAAGCACGACGTAAAAACGTTTGGGACGTACAACTGCCAACGATAACGCAGTTGCTCTCGCGGCCTAAGTAAAGCCAAGGGAGCCGTCGAAGTTAGAAGCTTGCCTGTGCTTCTAGCGGAGGCGTCATTTGAACGGGCTGGTCATCGCGAGTCGGGTTCGGCGCGATGACGAGATGAAGAACCACTAGCGTTGGTGCGAGCCTGTTTGTGGGCGCAAGCCAAGGCGAATTTCAAAACACAAACTACGCACGTAGATGTCATTCTGGACCATTTTCGGACGTGGGTTCGATTCCCACCGCCTCCAC
>SHLP01000016.1 GCA_004283055.1 Deltaproteobacteria bacterium | reverse complement strand
CCAGTTCGGTGCGTCCGAATGGTGCTAGCCAGTTCGGTGAATGATGTGAAAACCAAACGGCGTCTCTACGACTGCGCTCGTGTCTCCCACGTCGAGCGCGAACGCCGCATCTTCGAAGCCCTTCACCATCTGTCCGCGACCGAAGCCACCGAGGTCACCGCCTGATTGCGCCGACCCGCAGTCGGAATGCTGACGCGCAAGAGCGGCAAAGTCCGCGCCGTCTCGAAGCTGTTTCTCGATGTCGGCGATTTGGGTCTGCGCGTCTGCTTTGCTGCGGGTCGCCGAGGACCGCTCCGAGCCGGCGTACATGAGAAGGATGTGCGATGCGTTGATCTGATCTGCCATATTCGTCTCCCTGAAGGCGGCATTCTAGCAGACTTCAGCAACCCACCGAGCGCTGGAATTCAAACTAACCTACCCGCGCATCGTGCCTTCACCGCTACGCGATCAATTTTTCCCGAGCGGTTGAGCGGTAGCGCATCGAGCACGCAGATGCGCTTGGGATGTTTGTAGCGAGCGAGCCCTTCCTCGAGCCGGCCGCGGAGGCCTTGGAGGCTGTACTGACCCGAATCGACGACGAGAGCCGCGACGACTTCTTCGCCCCAGTCCGGATGCGGTAGTGAGAAAACACAGGCGGATTCAACTCCCGGAACGGTCTCGAGCCATGCTTCAACCTCGCGGGGTGCGACGTTTTCACCGCCCGTGACGATGAGATCGTCGCGACGGCCGCCCACCCACAGCTGCCCGTCCGGTAGAAAGCAGCCGTAGTCGCCGCTTCGGAACCAACCGTCAGGCGTCCAGTGATCGCCGTTGCCACTCTGATCGAGGTAGCCGTCCATCAGCACGTCGCCACGAATTTGGATTTCGTCGTCTTCGATTCGAGCCTCGACGCCAGACAGAACGGTACCCGAGCCGGGCTGCCCGCTCTGCTCCCGCCTTTGCGTCGTCACTTGTGAGCAGGCCTCGGTGCATCCATAGGTTGCGAGCGTCGGGATACACCGCTTCGCGGCTTGTTTGCGAAGCTCGTCAGGAAACGGCGCGCCTCCCACCAAGACGGCACGAAGCTCGCGCGTCGGCGTCCAAGCAGGATCTTCGAGAAGCAGCAAGCGGCGAAGCATCGTGGGCACGACGCTCAGAAGCGTTACACCATCGTCGATCATCCGACGACTCAGCTCGCGCGCATCAAATGGACTTGGGCCCAATACGATGCAGCGCCTCGCGATCAGCGAGCGAGTGACGATGGACAGCCCGCCGACGTGAGCAGGCGGCATGCAAAGGAGCCAACGGTCCTCGGGACACCAGCCGAGATTCGATGCGTGCGCAGCTTCCGATGCGATGAACGCCCGCTGGGAAAGTCGAACGCCGCGAGCCGGTCCGCTCGACCCCGACGTGAAGGCGATCACCAGGGTCTGCTCGGCGGGGACCGACGCCTGCGGAGCGACGGGCTCGGCAGGCCCGTCATTCGGAACTCGGCCGTCGATGAGATGCGCCGGCTGCGCCTCCCTCAGAGCAGCCGCCCGTTCGCGATCGCGGAGCCCCGGGTGGAGTAGCACTGCCGGAGCAGCAAGCTCGAAGAGCGCGTACAACCAGATGATCGAGTCGAGATCCACTCGTGGCGTGATCGCAACGGGTTCGCCGGGCTTCACTCCGCGGGCGACGAGAGAAGCCATGGCTGTGCGCACGCGTACGGCGATCTCCGTGTACGACCACACTCGGCCGTTGTCGATGACGCAGTCGCGATCCGGGTCCTCGACCGCTGCGGCGAGCACGCTCAGCTCATGCATCGGGTTCCTCTTCGAACACGAGACCCAATCCCGGCACGCTGTGCGAAATGATCTGCCGATCTCGAATTGCGGCGGTCCGGTGCGGAGGCCAGAGATCGAGCGCTGGATGCTCGCCTAGGCCTGCTGCGGGCTCGGTTTGCAGCGCAAGGGCCAGCTCCGCCGTCATCGCTCGCGCGATCGGACCATCGAAGGTATGCGAAACGAGATACCGGGCGCCATGTGTCGCCGCCTGCTCGGCGATCTCGAACGAAGCCCGGAGTCCGCCCAGAACCATGGGCTTGATGACCACTGCAGCGATCTGGCCACTTTCGAGTAGCCGTTGCGAGAGCGCGGCGTCGCGAAGCGTCTCATCGAGCGCAAACGGCAAGGGGAGACCCAAAGCGCTCGGCCAGTGCTCGGGTGCCACGGGTTCTTCGATGAGCTCTAGCTCCAGCGCTTCGAGCGCTGCGGCCTGCTCTCTGAGCGCGTCGATCGAAATCCGACGATTCCCATCGACTCGGAGGGGAAGCTTCGGGTGGGCCTTTCGAATCGCCCGAAGGGCGTCGATCTCGCGGTCCAGGTCGGCTCCGAGCTTGAGCTTCACGTGCGTTGCACCGTCGGCAAGCAGCGCATCCGTGCTCGCCTCCCATGAAGAGGACTCCGCGGTCATGACGAGGTCCGCGATCGGAACAGTCGCGCGTTCGGCGTCGCCTCCGAGAACCCGATGGACGGGCTCACCGCGCGTATGGCCGAGCCAATCGAGCAAGGCCGTCTCGAGCGCAAAGCGCGATGAAACTTCGCGCAGCGGATGCACCGCGAACGCCTCGAGCAGAATTTGCAAGGGGCTTGCGAGCGGGTCGACGACGACGGGTTGATCCGCCAGACGCTGCAGCTCCCTCGTCACCTCTGCGATCGAGTCCGACGAGTACTGAGGCAACGGCGATGCCTCTCCGAGCCCCGTCGTCCCGTCGCTGCGCGTGAGCCGAAGCACCGCAAAGACCCGTTTCGAAATGCCTTCGGCACCGCCGACGAGCGCGTTCGAGAGCTCGCCCTCCAAGACGTCGATCTGGGCGTGGAGGTCGGTCATAGAACGATCCCAACTCCGAGAAGAACCCCAAACGCCGACAAGAGCTTTGCCGTGCCGGCGAGGGTTTGATTGAGAGCGATTCCACGATCGTGCTTGACCGATCGGAACAGACGGAAAGCCCATGGGAGCGTGAGCCAAGGAAGGCCGATCCAGACGCTGCTCCAACCGAGAACGTACATGCCGACGGGCGTTGCGTAGGACGCGAACAAGAGCAGCGCGTACTCCTGGACGCCGACCGACCTGCCAAATCGAGCGACGATCGTCGTCTTGCCTGCCCGACGGTCGCCTTCGAAATCCCGGACGTTGTTCACGACGAGGATCCCCGTTGCTAGAGCGCCGATCGGAATCGAAGCAAGCCAGGCGATATCTGGAACGTACAGCGCTTGGACGAACGCGGTACCGCAGACCGCCACGAAACCGAAAAACGCCATCACGAAAACATCACCTAGGCCGTTGTACGCCAGTGGAAAAGGACCCCCAGTATAAGCAAGACCGGCAGCCATCGACGCCAGGCCGATGACGACGACCAAGGGACCGGCGATCCAGGTCAGGTAGAGGCCCGTTCCCAGCGCCATCCCAAAGGAAACGATGATTCCCCGACGAAGCTCTGCCCCGCTCAGAAGACCGGCCTGCGCCGCGCGCGTGGGTCCAAGCCGCGCCTCGGTATCGGCTCCTTTTTGGAAGTCGTACATGTCGTTTGCGAAGTTCGTCGCTATTTGGATCAAGAACGCACCGATGAGCGCTGCGAGCGCAGCGTCCCAGCGAAAGCCACCCACGCTCCACGCACACGCTGTCCCAACCGCTACAGGGGCAAACGCCGCCGTGAGCGTGGCCGGGCGAGCAGCGAGCATCCATGCGCCGGTCGAGCCCGGAACAACGTTGCTCATCGCTGCGCGAGCTCCGCCATGGCCGCGAGCGCAGTGGCAACGTTCGACGGTGCTTCGAGCAAGACGTTGTGCCCTACGCCGTCGACTCGCTGCGCCCGAATGTGAACGTTTTGGCCCGCGAGCTCGTTGGCCATCTTCGAGAACTTGGGGTCGAGCGAACCGGTCAAGAGCGTGATCGGGACTTTTAGCGAAGCCATCGCTAGACGATAGTCGGGCATCTCGGCCAATCCCAGAACCTCGAGCGAGCGAGCCAAGCCCTCGGGATCGTGCGCGAGACGGTGCCCGCGCTGCTCGTCCAGCAGATCCGTCGGGAGGCCTCGCTGGCTCGCGAAGAGGGGAAGCGCTTCCCATTCCGTGATGAAAGCCGCAAGCCCGCGCTCCCGAAGCAGGCGAGCGCGGCGGGCGTCGAGCGCGCGACGCTCCTCCCGGGCGGTCGGCGAATCGAGCCCCGGGTGGAGCCCGATCAGCAGCGCAGCGTCGAACAGCTCCGGTGCGCGGCACAGGAGCCCTAGCGCAACGCGCGCGCCCAAGGAATATCCACAAAGGAGACGGGGGCGCTCAACCTCGGAATGCAAGGCGAGGAGTCGCGTGACCTCGCCTTCGAATGAGCCGGCCGCTCTGCTGCGCCAGTCGTCGCCGTGGCCGGTCAACGAGGGAATGAGAGCTCGCCCCTCGATGCCGAGGTGACGGACGATTCGGGTGTAGCTCTCGGGCGAGCCGGTGAAACCGTGGAGCAATGTCCACATCAAGACGCCTCGCGCTGCAGCGCGCGTTCGACGCGGGCGACGAGGTCGCGCCCTTGATGCAGCGCGCTCTGAGGCGGCACAATCGCCTCGATCACGGTGCAGCCTCGTTGAGCGTACGCCTGCGCGAGGGCCTCACGGAGCCCGCTCACGGTGTCCACGCTCTGAAACGCGCAGCCGTAAATCTGAGCCGCACACTCCAAGTCGGCATCGTGGGGCGTCGTGAAATAGGGGAGCCAGGCCTCCTTGCCGTCGTGCGCAATCGGCAGCTGATCGAAGATCCGGCCGCCCCCGTTGTTGACTACGACGATCACGATCGGACCGCGAACGGCGGAGGCGAGTTGAAGGCCGTTGAGGTCGTGCAGGAAACTGACATCCCCGATGAACAAGGTGGTCGCTCCATCTACCAACGACGCAACGCCGGCGGCTCCGGATACCACGCCGTCGATTCCACTCACGCCGCGCTGGGAACAAACGGCCAAGAGCTTCTTGCTGGGGGGTACCCATCGATCTACGTCACGGATCGGGAGACTGTTGCCTAGGACCAGGACGCTGGGGTCAGGAACGGCATCGAGCACCGTGCGGGCGGCGCCGGCCTGAGTGAGCCCATCGCCTGCTCGAGCCAGGATAGCCGACACTTCGTCCCATACCGCCGACTCCGCCCACTCGAAGCCGGCAACGAAGTCCTCATCGCCTCGGGCAGGCTCGAGCTCCGACTCGCAGAGCGCGGCGAGGAAGGACCCGATATCGGCTTGGACAAGCGCCTCGGCGGTGGAGCTAGGATCCGCCCACTGCCAAGGATGCACGACGATGCGGCGAATCCGACGGGCCGTCGAAAGCTTCTCCCAGCCTTTCGAAATCGGACTTGCGCCGAGTTGCAAAACGAAGTCTGGAAGGCACATCGACCTTCCGCTGGCCGTTTGCCAGATCGTGTCGAACCCACCGAGCGCTCTCGACTCCGCCCAGCATCGAAACTGGCTCGTACTTTCTGCGAGCACCGGAGCGCCGGTGCGCTCAGCCAGTCGATCGAGCGCGTCCACGAACATCGCGCTTCGCAAATCGGCGGGACCACAAAGAATCACCGGGCGTTCGGCCTGGCCGAAGGCGTCGATCACAGCGTCGAGGACCAAAGGGGAAACGTGCTCGACCAGCTTTGGATCGAGCGGTCGGGCGCGATACATCTGCGTCAGCGGCTCGTCCAAAATGGCGTCGACGCGCGCTTGGGTCTCATCGCTCGCTAGGACGGGCTCCAAGGGCCTTCGGGCCTGCGCGTTGAGGTGCACAGGCCCTGGCTTGACCCCGAGCGCCTCGGAAACCGCCTGTGCAACGAGCCGCCTGAGGGCGCGCAGGCTCGCGGCGTCGTCACGCGGCTCGCCGAGGTCCGCGAAGAAGCGGACTTTGTTCCCGTACAAACCAAGCTGGTCGGTGGTCTGGTTTGCGCCGCAGCCGCGAAGCTCGGGTGGGCGATCCGCGGAAAGCACGATGACCGGGACTCCGCCCTCACTCGCCTCGACAATGGCGGGGAAGTAGTTGGCAGGCGCGCTTCCGGACGTGCACAAAAGGAGTGAAGGCCGCAGGGTGCGGCGCGCCTGTCCGAGCGCGAAGTGCGCAGCCGAGCGTTCATCGAGGGCGCTGGTACAGTCCAACGCTTCATTCTCTAGGGCGGCGATGACGAAGGGGGTGGACCTCGACCCTGGGCTTATGATGGCGTCCGTGACGCCCGCTTGGACGAAGCTCTCGATGACGAGCGTCGCCCAGGCGGTTTGTAGCTCAGCGGCCGTCCCCATGGAGCGCTCCCAAAAGCGCCTGCATCTTGAGCTCGGTTTCCGCGTACTCGGCGTCAGGATCGGAGTCGGCCATGATCCCGGCGCCAGCGTAGACCCAGGCCTTTCCGTCGCGGAGCAGTCCGGAGCGCAGAGCGACGACGAATTCGCCATCCCCTTCAGCGTCGGTCCAGCCGACCGGGGCGCTATACCAACCGCGGCCGAGCGCCTCGCGTTCGACGATCCATTGAACTGCCTCGCGGGTCGGAACACCTCCCACGGCGGGCGTGGGATGCAGCGCTTCGACCAGGGCTAGGACGTGCGTCGGCTCACGAAGACGCCCCTCGATGGGCGTCTGCATGTGCAAGAGGTTTGGAAGCTCGCGCAGCCTCGGCTCCGGCGCCGAGCGAAGCGAGTCGCAGAACGGCCCGAGCGCGCGAAGAATCGCCTGGACCACCAGCTTATGCTCCTCTCGCTCTTTCGAGCTTGCCATCATGCGCGCAGCGTCACCGTGTGCGGTGGACCCGGCGAGAGCCTCGCTCAAGACGGAAAGACCACTGCGCGAGATGAGCAGCTCGGGAGTCGCGCCGAGGAAGGCGGCATCGCCGCGCCAGATCGCGAACCGAGTACAGCCAGGGAAACGCCCCTCGAGGCGTTTGAGAACATCGAGTGAACCGGCCCCGGTCTCGAGCTCGACGACGCAGTGCCGCGCGGCAACGATCTTGTCGACCGACCCTTTTTTGATCTCGCGGCGGATTTCATCGACTTGGCGCGACCAGGTGTGACGGTCGGCTTCGTCGATGCGGCGCACCGAGACGGGAGGTGGGATCACCCCGATCGGGCGCTCCAGGCTATCCCAGATGGCGTCGAAGACTTCGAGCACCCGCCGGGCGTCTGGGCTTTCAGACTCGCAGACGGCGAACGAGAGCGAAGCGCGCTCGTTTACCTGATACGTCCAGGTCGGTAAGAGCATCAGGCCGTCGCCGAAGCCTTCCCAGGGGGGTTGCCGCGCCGCGCCGGGTGCGAACGAAGCACCGCCAAAGACGCGGGGCGCCGGGCTCGACTCGTGTGCAAGGTGCTCGGTGCCGTCGAAGAACTCGCCGATCGATTGCGCATCCGGTGCCAAAGTCGTTGCCACGCCGAGGCCGGAGCACGCTGCGCTCTGCGGCGGGTCCCAAAGAATGCTCGCTTCGCGCGGGAAGGCGCGCAGCAGGGCATCCGGCCGAGCGACAGGCGCAGGCACCGTCACGATTAGGTGAGCGCCCTGGGCAGCACGGCCGTCGAGCGCCTGCTCGAGGAATCTCCGAGAGGCATCCCTGCTCGGCGCGCCTTCGAACGCAAACGCCGCGCTCTGCGACCTCACGATGCGGCCCCCTGAGCCTGTGCCGATGAAGCCTCGGGAACGCGGGGCTCTGCGACGAACAAGTTGCACGCGCCAAAGGTCAGCGGCTTCACTTCGAGCACGTCGAGCCCGGCCGTCCGCATCTGCTCGGCAAATGCGGAGGCGTTGGGAAACGCGGCGATGGACTCCTGCAGGTACTTGTACTCGCGCGAGCCCGACAGCATGCCTCCGAGCCTCGGGATGATCTTTCGAACGTGGAATCGTGCGATCGGGCTCAGCCAGCCCACGCTTGGCTCACCCAGCTCGAGCACCGCAACGCGTCCCTTTGGCTTGGTCACCCGCGCCATCTCCGCAAGCGCGGCATTGCGATTGGGAACATTACGAATGCCGAAGGCGATACAGCAGCCGTCGAATGAATCCGTTTCGTAGGGAAGCGCCTGCGCGTCACCGAGCTCGAGTTGAACCCGATCGGAAACACCGCTGCGCGCCACCTTCTCAACGCCGACCTCGAGCATGCGGCCCGATGGATCGCTGCCGACAACCTCCGCGTCGGGGTGAATCCGGGCGATCATGAGTGCGAGATCGCCGGTCCCGGTGGCAAGATCCAAAACCCGAGCATTCGGAGGCAAGCTCAGCGCGGCGACCGTCTTGCGACGCCAGGACTGATCAATGCCCATCGACATGAGCCGGTTCAACATGTCGTACCGACCCGCGATTTGATCGAACATCTCGCCGGATCCGGGGTGGACCGCTTCGCTCACTGAGCACCTCGTTCGAGCTTCTTCGCCTGAAGCCGTGCGTTCTCTTGAACCTCTTGTTTGCGAGAGTGGAGACGCATGTGTCCTCGCTGAATGCCCTCTCCCGCAAGGGCGCGGAGCGCAGCGAGGTTGGATGCCATACCGGCGGCCCCCATGACGATTGCCAACTCACCCGCATTGTGGATGCCCATGAGCTCGAAGCTCGCGCGGACGCCGCGATGGACCCGTGTGGAGCCACCGACTGTACCGACCGCCATCGGCATGTCGAGCTTGCCACGAATACCGCTCTCCGTTCGGCGCCAGACCACCAGGGGTTTGTAGGTGCCCGTCACGGCTGCAAAGGCGTGTGCGCCCGCTTCGATCGAACGCCAGTCCTGCCCCATCGCAAGAGCGACGGCATCGATGCCGTTCATCACGCCTTTGTTGTGCGTCACGGCGCGGAAGGGGTCGAGCTCTGCGAAGCGGCTGGCTTTCACGATTCCGTCCGCTAGCTCCGGACCGCCCAGGGCATCGACGCTGACATCGCAAAGCACCTTGATCCGTCGACGCAGCGGCAAGTTGCTCAGTATTCGCAAGCCCACGCTGCCGCCGGTCAGCTCGTGAATCCGCGGCGCCACGGCCTCGGCGACGGCGTCAACGACGTTGGCCCCCATGGCATCACCGACGTCGACGTAAAGATGGACGACCAATATGCCTTCGTCTTCGTCGAGCACCCGTACGTCGAGGTCGCGGCAACCGCCTCCGCGGCTCACCATTCCGGGGATTGCTTCGTCGGCGATCTGAAAAATGAGATCGCGTTGCGCTTCGACGCGGAGCTTCGCCTCCTGAGGATTCGGGACTTCGTCGAATTGAACCTGCGTCGTCATGATGGGCGGCGTGGCTTCACCAAAGAAGCCGCCAGTCATCCGAACCTGACGAGCAGCGTTCGATGCTGCCGCGACGACCGAAGGTTCTTCTACCGACATCGGCACGAGGACATCGTTACTGTTCACCCGGAAGTTGAGCGCGATGGCAAGCGGCAAGCCATGGACTCCGATCACATTCTCGCTCATGCGATCGGCGACCTCGAGCGTGAGCCGCCCCCCATCCTGTAAATGGCGAACCGAATCCTCGGAGAGCAGGCCCGTATCGAGCATGGTTTTGAGCCGCTGTTCGACGTGCTCTCGATAGAACCCCGGGATGCGACTCGTCACGGTTGGTGGTTGCTTGGACATCGATGACTCTTTCCTCGTTGCTCCCTAGGACTCCCGGTGAACCGTGGCGCGCGCCACCGTAATCAATGCTTCTCGCGCCCTGCTTTCGGGCACCTCGCTCAAGGCCAAGCAGGCCTCCTCGGCCTTGCGAATCGCTAGCTCGCGCGTGGATTCGAGCGCTCCCGTATGACGAAGCGCGGAAAGCAGTCGCGACTTTGCGACGTCAGGGACTTCGTCGACGGGGCTCAAGACCAGGTCCTCGAGAACTGATCGAAGTGAAGGGTCTCGCTCGAGAGCCACGATCACCGGATGCGTCATCTTGCCCTCACGAAGGTCGGTGAAGGGTGATTTCCCGATGGTCGAACCGTCGCCGGCGTAGTCGAGATGGTCGTCGATCAGCTGAAACGCAATCCCTAGGTGGAGGCCGTACTGCTCGAGCGCCTCGCAAGCTCGAGAATCGAGACCGCCCGCGCGGGCGCCGGCGAACATCGCCCAGCGGAACAGGGCCGCCGTCTTGCCCTCGACGACTTGCATGTACGTTCGCATGCGCGCATCGATTCGACCCCGGTTTTCGAGTTGGATGGCCTCCGCGAAGATCATCTGATCGATGATGTCCAGCAAGCGAACGAGCACGTCCGGCATTTCCGCCGCGCGGACGCGACGAAGCGCGTCGACGAGCAGCCAATCCCCTGCGAAAATCGAAGCCGCATTGCCGTAGAGCGTGCGCGCAGCAGGCACGCCGCGACGCTGATCGCCTGCGTCCACGACATCGTCGTGCAGGAGGGTGGCGCAGTGCACCAGCTCGACCGCGACCCCGAATTCACGGGTCTTTTCGTCGAGGCCGCTGCCGAGACGCGACGCCAGGACAACACACATCGGACGAAGCCGCTTTCCTGCAATCTCGAGCAGGTGGTGTGCGCTCTTGTGAACCAAGCTCTCGCCGCCCGGAAGATCCTGGATGCCCTTCTCGAGCGCGGCCATATCCCAGCTCACCAAATCGGCGAGATCGGCCAAGTGCGCAGAAAGGTCGCCGAGCCCCTGCGAGTCGCAGACGGCCTGCAGGCTGGTGAGCACGTCGGAGGACGCCTCGGATCGAACCGCTGCGATCAACGACATGCCAAGCCTCCAATGAGTGACTCTCGCTGCATCATTGTTCTTCTTCCGTGGAGCTCAGGTCGGCTGGATTGAACGGGCGGCCTGCGATGAGCAGTCCGATGAGGCGCTCACCGGTCCGCGTAAGCGCACTCAACCTCGCCACGCGCTTGCGCATGTAGTCGACGCGCTTGCGGTCAGGGCCGGTGAGCTGGTCGCGTGCCTCGTCGAGAAAGCGCTGCGCGTCGCGAAACGCGTCCGACGCCTCCCTGACGAGGTTGAGCTCGCGTCGTTCGTAGACTCGGCGAAGGAGCTTCCAGACGTTGCTCTCGGCCTGATAGAAGTCTCTGCGCTCGCCCGGGCGCCAGGTCTTGCGGACTGCGCCCCAGCGAACTAGCTCGCCCAGCGATAGGCTAACCGCGCTGCTGCTGAGCCGAAGGGTCTCGGAGAGCTCGGCCGTGGTCAGCGGCTCGGGCGAAAGGTAAAGGATGGTCCAGAGACGCCCCATGTGTCGGCGGAAACCCCAGAACTCCATCAGACGACCCATGGCATCGGCCGAACGAAGCTCGGCCTCGCGCCATAAGGGCTGAGAATCACTGGGTTCTTGTTGTTTTGCGGCGGCTGTGGACAATACGGCGATCCGATTTGTTCAAATTTTCCTGAACAGTCGTAGGACCGGGGCGGGGGTGGGTCAAGTCAACGGTCTCCCTGGCGTCTGCCGGGTTTCCCGGTGCTAGACTCCGCAGCCCAGATGAGCAGAAAAATCAACAAGTACAGCAGCAGGATCACCCAACCCGCCTCGCAGGGCGCGTCCCAGGCGATGCTGCACGCGACCGGCCTCAGCCGCGCTGACCTGGACAAAGCGGAAGTCGGCATTTCAGCGGTCTGGTACGAGGGCAACAGCTGCAACATGCACCTGAACGACTTGGCTGCCGTCGTGAAGCAAGGAGTCGTCGACGCGGGCCTCGTGGGGATGCGCTTCAACACCATCGGCGTCTCGGACGGGATCTCGATGGGCACCGACGGCATGAGCTACTCGCTTCAGTCGCGGGACTTGATCGCAGACTCGATCGAAACCGTCATGGCGGCTCAGTGGTACGACGCCAACATCTCAATTCCAGGTTGCGACAAAAACATGCCCGGTTGCATGATCGCAATCGGCCGTCTCAATCGCCCTGCCCTCATGATCTACGGAGGAACGATTCGGGCGGGTCGTGGAAGAGACGGCGAGAAGCTGGACGTGGTCTCCGCGTTTCAGTCGTACGGAGCGCTGCTCGCAAACGCGATAGACGAAAACAAGCGGCTCGACATCATCGAGCACGCCTGCCCCGGAGCGGGCGCGTGCGGCGGCATGTATACGGCCAACACCATGGCATCGGCGATCGAGGCGATGGGCATGTCTCTGCCGTACAGCTCCTCAACCCCCGCGGAAGACCCGCAAAAGCAGGAGGAATGCCTACGTGCCGGAAAGGCGATCAAGCTCCTGCTCGAAAAAGACATCAAGCCTCGCGACATCATGACGCGCGAGGCTTTTGAGAACGCCATGGTGACGATCATGGCCCTTGGAGGCTCGACCAACGCGGTCCTGCACCTGGTTGCGATGGCGCGCTCGGTCGATGTCCCCCTGACGATCGACGATTTCCAAACCGTCAGCGATCGGGTCCCGTTCCTCGCCGACCTCAAGCCAAGCGGGCAGTACGTGATGGAGGATCTGCACGCGGTTGGGGGGACGCCAGCCGTCCTGCGCTATCTTCTCGAGCACGGCGCGCTTCACGGTGACTGCCTCACGGTGACCGGCCAGACCCTCGCCGAGAATCTCGCCGAGCTTCCCGACCTGACCGAGGGGCAGGATGTCATCCATCCTTGGGATAGGCCGATCAAAGAGACCGGACACCTGACGATTCTTCGCGGGAGCCTCGCCCCCGATGGCTCGGTCGCCAAGATCACCGGCAAAGAGGGCTATCAGTTCAAGGGTCCGGCGAAAGTCTTCGACTGCGAAGAGGACATGCTGGCGGCGATGGAACGCAACGACATCGGCAAAGGGGATGTCGTGGTCATTCGCTACGAGGGACCGAAAGGCGGACCCGGCATGCCCGAAATGCTGTCACCGACCTCGGTCATCATGGGAGCGGGTCTCGGTCAAGACGTCGCCCTGATCACCGATGGTCGGTTTTCGGGCGGGTCCCACGGCTTCATCATCGGACACATCACGCCTGAGGCCCAGGAGGGCGGACCGATCGCCTTGGTGCGCGATGGCGACATCATCGCCATCGATGCGAAGAAGCGCGTCATCGATCTCGAGGTGAGCGGAAGCGAGCTCGGTCAACGCCGAGCCGCCTGGAACGCGCCAGAGCTCAAGGCACGGCGTGGCACCCTTTACAAGTACATCAAAAATGTGAAATCGGCGTCCGAAGGCTGCGTGACGGACGAATAGAAACCGGTTCACTGCGAACCGGGCACCGTTCGACCAGGCGCGGGCACTGCTGGCCCGGTTTTTCCAACAATTACGTGGTTCGACCTTAGAGTGAAGGTGGGCAAGTCAGACACCTGCTTCAGGGGAACGACCATGTACATCAACAAACGCGGCCTTCGCGAAATCGGAAAGGTTCTGTTCAAGAAACCAACCGTCGGTCGTCTGGTGACGACTGCTTGGGTAGCTCCGATTGTGCTGGGGCTCCGCCAAACGGCGGTGGCTTTCCGCGCCCTCGACGAGCTCGTTTGCCCGGAGTACCACGAGCAGAAGGTTGAGCGGCCTGTGTTCGTCTTTGCCAATCCTCGAAGCGGCACCACCCTCGCCCACCGACTGATCAGCATGGACGACGAGGTCTTCACGACGGTGAAGCTTTACCAGACGATTTTTCCCGCGGTGACCGCGACCAGGACGTTCAAGCGGCTGATTGCGCTTGCCGAGACCCGAGTGGGCTCGGTGCTCGAACGCGCCTACGACTTTTTCAACGCGCCGCTCGAGAGCCGATGGCAGGGAGTCCACCACATCAGCCTCGGCCAGGCCGAAGAAGACGTGTGCACGCTCCTTTGGAATCTGACCTCGCCGGCCACGGGTCTGCTGTTTCCGTTCATCGAAGACATGCCGAGCCAGACCTGGGTGGACCGTCAGCCCCCCGAAGAGCGGCGCGCCTTTTTGGAGTCTTACGAGAACACGATCAAGCGTCATGTCTTCGAAGCGGGCGGAAAGCGCTTCTTGAACAAGAACGTGTTTTTCTCGACACGTGTGCGTTCGGTTTACGAAAAGTTCCCCGACGCGGTGTTCGTGTACTTGGTTCGCGACCCGCACGATTGCCTGCCATCGTTTTTGAACATGTTCTACCAGGCATGGAAGGCGCACTCCCCGAGCATCCGCCCCGACGGCGAGGAGATCCAGGCTCTCAAACGGCTCGGCTACGACTACTATCGATACGCACTCGAGTGCCGAAGGGAGATCCCCGACGAACAGTTCATCGTGATCCGTTACGAGGATCTGATCGGGGACCCGAAAAAGACCATCCTAGGCCTCTACGGCCGGCTAGGAATGCCGGTCAGCGATGCGTTCGAGGCCAAGCTCGACGAAGCCGTCCGCGCCCATCACGAGTACGAAAGCCCTCGAAACTACGAGCTCGATTTCTTCGGCATCAGCCGCGAGGAGGTCTCCCAGGAGCTGCGCGAGGTCTTCGAGGAGTTCGGCTACGATCCCCCCGAAGGCGTGGATTACCTCGAAGCCGCGGAGTAGGCGGCCGCCAGCTAACGCCTTCGCGTAGACGTTGTACATTCCACGTTCGGAGGATGTATGACGACGGATGTCGAAAGGCTCGATTTTCCCGGCGGCAATGGACAGTCGCTTGCAGGCAGACTGCACCTGCCGGCTACGAGGCCCGTTGCCTGCGCGGTGTTCGCACATTGCTTCACCTGCTCGAAGGACAGCAGAGCAGCAAGGTACGTCTCCTCGGCTCTCGCTGAGAAGGGGATCGCAACCCTTCGATTCGACTTCGCGGGATTGGGCGAGAGTGAGGGAGTGTTCGACAGCACGACACTCGCTCACGATGTCGCCGACATCATTGCTGCGGCAGGCGCCTTGCGTGCTCGATACCCGGTACCGTTGCTCGTGGTTGGGCATAGCCTCGGGGGCGCGGCGGCTCTCGCCGCAGCCGGACAGATCCCAGACGCGGCCGGTGTGGCAACGATTGGTGCCCCGTTCGAACCCGAGCACGCTGAGGAAATCGGCCGCATCCGGAAGGCCCTGGTGGTCTTTCACTCTCCGCAGGACGAGGTCGTGGCAATCGACAACGCGCGCCTGATCTACGAAGCCGCCCGTCATCCCAAGAGCTTCGTATCGCTGGACCGGGCCGATCACTTGCTCGGACGTCGACGCGATGCGCGGTACGTTGCGGAGGTTCTAGCGGCCTGGGCGGGGCGCTACTTGCCCGATGAAGCAACCGAAGAGATCCCAGAGGACACTCCAGAGGGTGAGGTCGTCGTCGAAGGGTCGACGAGCGGTTTCTTGCAGCGAATTCAGGCACGCCATCTGACGTTCGCAGCCGATGAACCCGTCGACAAAGGGGGCAGCGATCTTGGCCCCAACCCTTACGAGCTTTTGCTCGCGGGGCTCGGCGCATGCACCTCGATGACGTTGAAGATGTACGCAGGTCGCAAGGAGTGGCCTCTCGAAGCCGTACGGGTCACCCTGCGCCACGATCGCGTTCATGCAAAAGACTGCGAGGACTGCGACAAAGACACCGGAATGATCGATGTGATTGAGAAGAAGCTCGAGCTCGAGGGCAACCTCAGCGTCGAACAACGCGATCGGCTTCTTGCGATATCGGCGCGCTGCCCTGTGCATCGAACCCTGCTCAACGAAATCAAGATTCGCTCGGAGCTCGCTTGACGACACTCGCCTCCGTCAACGACGTTTCGCTCGCGCTTGGGGGGGACACCCTTTTCGACGGGCTGTCTCTCCAGGTGCACCAGGGCGATCACATCGGTCTGGTGGGCCCGAATGGTTCGGGCAAATCCAGCTTGTTCCGCCTTCTGGCGGGCAAGCTCGAGCCCGACGCCGGCGCCGTGAAACTGCTGCCGGGAGTGCGGGTCGGCTTCTTGCCCCAGGAGATCACTTCCTTCCCGAATGCTCAGGTCCTGACGTTCGTTTACGACAGTGTGCCCGGCAGGCCAGAGCTCCGGGCGGAGCTCGAGCAGAACGAAGCCCGGTTGGCCGAGCTCGAGCACGACAGCCACTCCAACCACGATGAGCTGGTCGCCGTGGCGAGCTCCGTAGCGGAGCTTCACGAACGAATCGCACAGCTGGATGCGCAATTCTCGGAGCACGATGCCAAAAGGATCTTGCATGGCCTCGGCTTCACCCAAGAAGACCACCGACGCCTCCTCTCCGAGCTCAGCGGTGGCTGGAAGATGCGCGCCGTGTTGGCGTCGCTCTTGTTTCAGAGGCCCGGACTGCTGCTCCTCGACGAGCCGACAAACCACCTGGACATGCCATCGGTTGCGTGGTTCTCGAAGTTCTTGAGCGACTACGACCAGGCCCTGTTTCTGGTCTCGCATGACCGGGAGTTTCTGAACGAGCAGGTCAACCGGGTGCTCAGCTTCGAACCGGAGGGCATTCGAACGTTTCGAGGGAACTACGAGCGGTACCTCCTGCAGCGTGAGGAAGAGCGACAGCTTCTCGAGAACCGAGCGAAGAACCTCCAAAAGGAAAAGGAACATCTCGAGCAGTTCGTGCGACGTTTCCGTGCGAAAGCCAGCAAGGCTGCTCAGGTTCAAAGCCGCGTTCGCAAGCTCGAGAAGATGGACACGGTGGAGCTGCATGCTTCCAATCGAGAAGTTCGTTTTTCGTTTCCCGCAACCGATCGCGGTGCGCGTACGCCGATGCGTGTGGATGACCTCTGCAAGTCGTTTGGCAAGCATCGCGTCTTCGAGCACGTGACACTCGCCGTGGAGCGAGGCGATCGTATCGCGATCGTCGGTCCAAACGGCGCCGGCAAGACGACGCTGCTCAAAATCTTGGCAGGGGAAATCGATGCATCCGGGGGGCGAGTGCACCTGCCTGGGCGCTCGAACGTCCGGTATTTTGCCCAGCATCATGCAGAGGCCCTCGATCTAAAGCGTACGGTGCTCGAGGAGGTCGCCTACAGCAGCGATGGCACGAGCATGGAGGGCGTCCGCAAAGTGCTCGGCGCGATGCTGTTTGGTGAACGAGCGATCGACAAACGCGTCTCCGTGCTCTCCGGCGGTGAGCGGGCGCGCGTGGCGCTTGCCAAGATCCTCGTTCGCCCTGGGAATGTGCTGCTGATGGACGAACCGACCAACCACCTCGACCTTCAGACCACTGAAGCGCTCACCGACGCGCTGAGCACCTACGACGGCACTCTCCTCTTCGTCAGCCACAATCGCTCGTTCATCCGACGTCTCGCGACCAAGCTTTGGGTCGTCCACGACGGTGGCGTCGAGAACTATCCGGGTACCCTCGACGACTACATCTGGTCCTGTCAGCAGCGGGAGGTGACTCCAGCGACGGAGGCCGCGATCAAGCCGGTGGCTCAAAAACGAAGTCGTCAAGCTCGAAAGGAACAGCGACGAAAAGAAGCTGAGCTTCGAGCGAAGCAGAATCAAGGCGTGAAGCCGTTGGAGAAGCGGGTTGGGGAGCTCGAACGATTGATTGCGACCCTCGAAAAGACGGTCGCCGAGCACAATCAAGAGCTTAGCAAGCCCGAGGTGTACGACGAGCCCGAGCTCCGCGATAGGCTACTGCAGGAGGCGCGGACGGCACAGCAGGAGCTGAACCGCGCTTTTGACGAATGGACCGAATCGAACGAGAGGCTGGAACAGCTCCGAAGTGAGCTAAAATCGATGGAGGGCTGAGTATGAACAAACTATCCGACGAGGAGATCGCAAAGCACATGAAGGCTCTCCCGAACTGGGAGCTCGGGACGGACCGCATCCGTCGTGTGTTTCGCTTCAAAGACTTCGTTGAGGCGTTCGGCTGGATGAGCAGCATTGCGCTCGTGGCCGAGAGCATGAATCACCATCCCGAGTGGCGGAACGTCTGGGCGACGGTCGAGGTCGAGCTCAGCACGCATGACGCCGGCGGCCTAACCGAGCTCGACATGAAGCTGGCCTCGAAGATGGACGAGCTGAGCCGGCTCGGCTGACGAGGCCGCACACGAGCACCGCGAAAACCGCACACGGGATGCGGATTTTCGCGGTGTGGACCCTAAGCCTACGAGAACGCAGTGCTTTTTGAGGCCGAGCGTGTCCCCCTAGTATGTCGCGGTGGCGACGGGGGTGCTGAGGTCGTCTACGTCGTGGACTCGGACGCCGCCGTGGCTGATCGAGTAGATGAACTCTTGGTCATCGCCGCTGATGAAGACGCCGCGGCTGATCTGCGGCTGGTAGCCGCACTGGTAGTAGAACTCTTCGACCGGGTACGGAACGCCGCCGCAGTCGTCGAGCACCAGGTCGGAATGGTCGACCGCACCGCGTCGGCTAAAGCCGTCGGTGGCGCTCACGTCCCAAAGCTCGAGCGTGCTCGAGAAGTTGCCCTGGTAGGAGACGAACGGAAACGCGAGTAGCCCCTTGTCGGCGTAGAAGTTGAACGCCTTGTGGTTGTGATTCGCCTCGGAGTAGCCCTCACCGACTAGCGCCTTGTGCGCGAGCGAGGGATTGACCGGATCCGATACGTCGAAGATCTGAAGGGCGGTGCCGTTGTCTCTCTGGGTCACTTCGTCGATATCGCGACCGATCGTCAGAAGATGGCCGTCGCCGAGCGGGTGCATGTAGTCGCTGAAACCTGGAATCTTGAGCTCGCCGAGCACCTTTGGGCTTTCGGGATCGCCGAGGTCGATCGCGAACAGCGGGTCGACCTGACGGAAGGTCACGATGTAAGCGAGGTCTCCGATGAACCTAGCCGAGAAAATCCGCTCGCCCTCTGCAAGAGGGGGCGTCGAGCCCGCGAGCTCGAGCGCGTTGCCGTCGAGCCTCAGCGTGCTGACGAGGTTGTCGGTCGTCGGCGGAACCCAGATGTCCGGGGCCACCGCACCGACATTCTGGTCGGCCCAGGTGGTCCTCGTCGTTGCAATCCGGATGATGCCGTCGCGCTCGTCGATCGAGAACTGATCGTTGACGATCCCCTGAACGAAGCCCGAGCCTTGATAGGGGGTCCGTTGCTGATCGAACGAGACCGCGAAGCGATGCACGGCGGTGCGGTCGCTGTTGACGCCGCGCTCGAAGAAGGTCCAATCCGGCTGAGTGAGCACCATCGCCTCGCCATTGGCGTAGACCTGGCTCGCCTGGCCGAGAATCGACGTGATTTGGGTGCTGCTGTCGCTCTCGATGTCGAGACCGACGATTTGCGTGAGCCCGTAGTTCGTGAGGCCCGGCGCAGGCGAATAGAAGTCGGCGCACTGAACCGGCTGCTCTTGAATTTCGCCATCCACACGCTCGCCCCAGACCGGCACCCAGTCCTCGAGCACAGTCGCAGCAATCGCCTCTTTGGCTTTCACCGCCCAGGCCTGGGCAAGCAGGATCTCTGCCTCGCGAGTCTCCGGGTAAGACTCGGCATTATAGACGAAGTCGTAGAGATGGGGGACTGTGCCGGGTCGCTGCATGCTGCTCTGCACGACGGCACGCACGATGCTGTCATGCCGGCGCGAAGAGGTGTACCAGCCATCCACGTAGACCTCGCGCAGCGCCTCGGGCGTCTCGCCGCTCAGGTCGATGATCGTGATCTTCACGAATGAACGGCCGCAGTAGTAGTAGCCGTCGATGTCAGCCAGCGCAGGCTCGGGGCCCCCGCCGTAGTAACCTTGGCAGAGGTCGCCGTCGTCCAGGGCTTCGACGCCATACGCATTGGAGAACACCACGGCGCGGTCACCTTCGACAAACATCTCGATGGCGCCGCCTTCGATTTCGAGGTCGGCGACTTTGGACATCTGGGATGCCGGCCAGGAATCGAACTCGTAGAACCCGTTGCCGCGAATCACGAAGAGCTTGCGACCATCATCGCCGACCTTGACGATGTCGGCCTCGTCGACATCGCCGACCTGTCGGTTGGTGTCTGAGAACCCGGTCGGCGCCTCGGCTCCGTTGTCACCGTCCGCCGTCGGGGAAGCCGACCCGCCAGTGCCACCGAAACCGCCACCGAGCGCGACGTCGCCTTCGAACGGACCGCCCCAGCGGTTGTAGTACTCCTGGTTGATGAACGACTCGAGCTCGAGATCCACCTTGGCGATTGCGTCTTGTTGAACCGCATCGAGCACGTCTTCGCAGCTCGTCGCCTGTCTCAGGGCAGCCTCGTACTGAGTCACCTCTGGGCTGGTGGTGGAGCAGCCAATCGCGCCGCCGATCAGCGCCAAGCAAAGCATCCCGGTGAATTTCCGCATCCTCTTCCTCCTGGTTCACCTCTATCCCGAAGCAAACGCCGTGCCTGGCCAAAAACCTAACGATTTCAAAATAAGCACTGAGCCAGCCTGTGCCATTGGGATCAGCCTTGCACCTTTGTTGCAGGCTGCTAGTGAAGATGAAAATCATTTTCATTTGCAAGAAGGTGAGGGTCGAAATGGGTCGTGAATGTAAACACGGAAAACTGGTGGTGGCTGGGTGCCTCGTCATCGGGCTGATCGGATGGGACGCAGCGACCGCCGGCGCGCAGGGCGCCGCACCCTCCCCGGACACTGACACTGACACTGACGCTGACACTGGCACTGACGCTGACGCCCGGGCGGACGGGCCTGCGCTGATCTTGGCGCCTGGGGAGGTCGACAACACGCAGGCCAATGCGGGGCAATACCGCGTCGAAATCGACCCCCTGCGCGGCATGCAGCAAGGGCGCTTGCGCCGGGAGCAGAGGACCACCATCGGCGGCTACGGCGAGCTTCACCTGAACATGGTGAAACCCAAGGACGACAGCTTCAGCTCCATCTTGGACTTCCATCGTTTCGTCATCTTTTTCGCCCACCGCTTCAACGACCGCTTCAGTTTCTACTCCGAAGTGGAGCTCGAACACGCGTTCGTCGCCAACAGCGACGGCGTGGCGATTCCTGGGTCGGTGCAGATCGAGCAGGCCATGCTCGACTGGCGACTTCTCAAGGGCTCGAGCACCGCGCTCTACCTGCGAACCGGTGCGATCCTGGTGCCGATGGGCATCATCAACCAATGGCACGAGCCGCCGATCTTCAACGGCGTCGAGCGCCCAACGGTCGACCGCGTGATCATCCCAACGACATGGCGAGAGGGCGGGATCGGCATCTGGGGCCAGCCCAACGACAGGTTTCGCTACGAGCTCTATATCTTGAGCGGCCTCGACGCGAGTGGCTTCTCTGGCAGGAGCGGCCTCCGCGGCGGCCGTCTCAAGATCACCCAGGCGGAGCTCAACGGGCCGGCATTCGTCGGCCGTGCGGAATGGGAGCCCGTGCTCGGCATGGTGCTCGGCGTGTCGCCGTATTTCGGCCTGGCAGGGCCTCGCCAGCTCCCGGACGTCAACGTTAAAGTCAGCGGGGCCTCCGGCGATTGGCGCATCCTCCGCAAGGGCTTCGAGTCTAGATTCCTGATCGCGTATTTCCACGTCAGCAACACAGCCGAGCTTCGCGAAATCCCTGCGGGCGAAACGGAAGCGACCAGCGACGTCGGCTCGAACATCTTCGGCGTGTACGGGGAGCTTGGCTACAACGTTCTCTACTACGTGGATACCGAGATGGCGCTGGTGCCCTTCGTGCGCGTGGACTACTACGACACGACCTTCCGAGAGGCGGACCCGGACTTCAACTTGCCGGCTTTCGTGGTGCCCACCATCGGCTTGAGCTACCGGCCAATTGCGCAGGTCGTCTTCAAGTTTGACTACCAGTACGAACGCCCGTCCAGCGGTGCGATCGTCAATCGCTGGAATGTAGGCATGGGCTACATGTTTTAGCCGTACGACGAGCGCGCTCCAGATCCCACCGCTCAGGCCTCGGTGCCGGACGACCGTTTGTCCCGGGTTAGCGTCTCTTCGGTCTCGATGGGAAGCATCAAGTCTTCGAGGAAGAATGCCGCCAGGTCGTGCCGGCCGGACAAGTCGCCCTTCACTTTTCCACCAGCTCGCCTCGGCGCGGGTCACCTCCAATTCCCCAGCCAGGGCGAGTGCCTCTGTCTGAACGGCGTTCGCGTGTCGCATCATGAGCACGAGCCGTCTCGTCATGAGGATGGAGCCAAGCAACGCCAGGATTAGGACTCCGCCTTCGGCAGCCACATGTGCCAGCGCGGCTCCGTCCCTCAAGTCGGCCTCGACGTCGATCGCCGCCAAAAGGCCAACAGCGAGAAAGGTAAGCAGAGCCCCGGTACGGGTGGCCGATACTCGATCGCGCGGCTACACCTTCGAACTGGGAAGGACAGCCATGGACCAACTCCTCTTTCATCCGAAGCTCGTTCACCTACCGATGGCCTTGGCCGTGCTGATGCCTTTTGTGACGGGTGGAGTTCTACTCGCCTGGTGGCGCGGATGGTTGGACCGCCGTAGCTGGGTGCTCGTGTTCGCGCTGCAAGCCGTGCTGGTCGGGTCGGGCGCGCTGGCGATGAATACTGGAGAGACAGAAGAAGAGCGGGTCGAGCAGGTGGTCGCCGAAAAACACATCGAGACCCATGAGGAGGCCGCCGAGGCCTTCGTCTGGGCTAGCGGCGCGGTCCTGCTGCTCATGACCGTGGCGTTCGTTCTCCCCAATGGCCGCTCCCGTCAGGCTCTCTTGCTCAGCGGATTCTTGGGCACTCTGGTCGTCTTCGGATTGGGGTACAGCACGGGGGAGGCCGGCGGGAGGCTCGTCTATGAGTACGGTGCAGCACATGTTTACGTGGTCCGTGATCGTGGAGCTATCCGTGGCGACATCGTTACTGGTGACGATGTCGAGGACGGTGACAGCGACTAGCTCTGGTACCCGATACGGCATGCCTTGACGAGTACGGAAAGGTCCATCCATGCGAATTTTCTCGGCCTTCCTGGCATCGACTCTACTTGCCTCGACCGCTCATGCGGATGGCTGGCACGGCTCCGCTGCGGGCGGCGCGGACTTTGCTTTCTTGCCTGAGGTGACTGGCTTCGGATTCGTCCTCTTCGAGGCGACCGGCGAAGACAAAGTCGGAAAGGGCGATGTCCGCCTTCTGTTCAACACCGACACCATCCATCTGGAGATCGAACGCATTCCGTTAGGCGAGGACTTCGAGCTTTCCGTCGCTCTTCGCGGCGAAGTGTTCTTCGCTGGGCTGCTCCGCTACTACTACCAGCAAGGTCTTCGTCGCTCGGACCTGGGATTCAACGCGAGCTACGTGGCCCTGCTGCCGAAGCTTCAGTGGCACTTCGCAGACCACCAAACGCTCGAGGTGCTCACCAACGTTCGGTACTGGTTCTTCGGCGGCAACAAGGACTACCCACCGGGCTATTTCCTTCCTGCCAACACCGTGGTCTTCGAGCCGCGACTCAGTTACATCTACTGGAACATCGATTCGCCCGGCGAGGAGTACCGCGCATCCAAGCTCTTCCCGCGGATTCAAGGGGTCGCCGTCGGCGCATCGGTGGGAGTCGACGTGCGCTCCGAGGCGCGCCCGTGGGGATTCGTGACTGCTCAGCCCGACCGAAACGATCCCAGCAAGGCGATCTGGACTCTCAACCAATGGCTGCGCGCGGGCTGGCAGACGGGGGACTACTTCCGGCTGGAGCTTCAGGAAACCTTCAACTGGGGCTGGTTTCAAGATGACCTCACGCGCCTGCGGGTCGGGGGCATGAACCCTTACGTCGTCGTCGTCCCCGGCTTGCCATGGTCGGCCAGTATCTCGGAGCGCCTCGCGCTCGCGCAGCTCAGCGGTCACGTCCGACCCAAGAAGGGCAAACCACAAGAGCTCGGCCTGCTGGTCGCCGGCGGCACCATCAACGACCCGCGCCGTCAGGGGCTGCTCAGTGACTTCGGCGGCATAGGGGGTCTCGCCCTATTCACCGATCTTCGCTGGGGCCGCTGGCAGGTCTATGCGCGACTCGGCTGGGCGTTCCCGACGAGTTGGCTACTCGACAACCCACATTTCTCGGGCTTCGTAGGCCTCGGCGTCGATGCGTTCTGAGCTGCCTACTGGAACGTGACGAATAGCAGCTTGACCTCGACTTCGTCTTCGAGGCTAATCTTCGCGGCGATGCTCTCGGTGCCGACCCCGTAGTCGTTGCGATCGAGCGTCAGTCTGCCCTTGTAAGTGGTCGTATCGACCCCGGCGCCGTTCTTCCCCCTGGCGACCTTGAAGGGAATGCTGACCAACTTCGACACGCCGTGCATCGTCAGGTTGCCCGTCACCACCAATTGACCCCCTTGCTTCTTCACGCCCGTCGAGGCGAATCGGATCATGGGATACTTGGCAGCGTCAAAGAAATCCGGGCTCTTGAGGTGCTTGTCCCGCTTCCCGTTGTTCGTGTTGAGCGAGGCGACCTCGATGTTGGCCTCCACTTTGACGGTCTCCGGCTTGCTCGGATCGCCATCGATGCTGACGCTGAATTTCTCGAACGCACCGTCAACGTCAAACAGCACCGTTGCCGCGGTGAAGCCCACCTTGCTGTGAACGGTGTCCAGCTCGAGGGGCGAAAAGGCCGCGAGAGCCGTCGAGCTGACCCAAAGAACCCCGAGCGCCGCGCCGAGCGCGTTGCGAAGCAATCGCTTCATGGACTGTTTTCTTTCACTCATGACCTGGCCTATGCGCGAGCCGCGAAGATGTTTCAAGCCTTCACCGGATCCTGGTGAATCAGCACCTGTGCATCCGGCAGGAGCGCCCGGATGCGCTCTTCGACCTCGTCGGCCACAGCATGGGCTCGGGTCAATGGCAATTCGTCATCGAGCTCTAGATGAAGTTGAACGAATCGGAGTCGGCCCGATCGGCGCGTGCGAAGGTCGTGAACGCCGAGCACATCTGGATGCTGCGCAGCAATCGCTAAGATCGTTCGCTGAACTTCGGGCTCGAGCTCGTGATCCATCAGCTGCTGGAACGCGTCGGAGCCAATTCGGAAGGCGCTGTAGAAGATGTACGCAGCGATTCCGATGGCGAACACCGAGTCTGCCCACGCCCAACCAAGCGCGGCCAAGCCGAGCCCGGCGATCACTGCGAGGTTCGTGAGGAGGTCGGTCGCATAGTGCAGGGCGTCCGCACGAATGGCCGTGGAGTCGGTCTGTCGAATCACGCTGCGCTGGAGCGTCAGCAGAACGGCGGTCACCAGGATCGAAAACACCATCACGGCGACGCCAACCTCGACGTCGCGCAAGGGCCGCGGGAAACGCAGCCGATCGATGGCATGAAACAACAAGAACACCGCAGAGCCGCAAACGAAGCCAGCCTGCCCCAGCCCCGCGAGCGGCTCCGCCTTGCCGTGGCCGAAGCGGTGCTCGGCATCGGGCGGCATGAGCGAATACCGAACGGCCACCAAATTGACCGCCGATGCAATGCTGTCCATCAGGGAATCTATTAGGGATGCCAGGATGCTGACGGAACCCGTCCAGAGCCAGGCGAGCAGCTTGACCCCGATCAGGACGAGAGCCGTGGCCAAGGACGCGTAGGTGGCACGCCGCAATCGCTTGCCATACGCCGCTTCGTCAGCTTGCCGGGGAGTCCGCATGTTCTCAGGCAGGGTACTTGAGTCGGGCAGGTCCGCCTGTCCAGAGAGCCGGCGAGAATCAACGGCGACAACGAACGCTCTAGCGACCCCGCGCTTGGCGCCACACCGCAAAAGGGGATTTCCGCTGGCGGGCGGCAGCGACGAGCGTACCCAGCCAGGCGCCGGGCAGGAACACGAGGTTGATGACCAGCTCGTCGAGAAGACGGCTTCCGGGCACAGGGCTCCCGCGCCAGCGATCGGGAAGCGCATTCAGCGTATTTGCGATGCGATTCGCCACCGTCATCGCGCGGGCTACGTCCTCGACGTCGCGGAGCGTTTGAGCGCCCAGCGCCTCGCTCAGCCCTTGCTCCGAGGCGCCTCTGAGGGCGGGGGCGAACTCTGCTCGAGTCCGCTCTCTCGCATGCGCGATCGCCAACCAAGCTCGTCGATCGAACGCGCTCTCGTCCATCCTCTCGAGCGCCGCGAGCTCCGCATCGGACACTCCGGCTTCGAGTGCCATTCGAGTATGGGCGTGCTCGCACATCCTGCACGCATTGACCTGGGCTACGGCAACGATGATCTGTTCGCGCAAAGCCCGAGGCAGGCGGCCTCCGATCCAGATCGCCCAGAGCGCAGGCACGCGCGTCATGACAAACCGGAGGTCCTTTACGAGCTCGGGGACCTTGTAGACGCTTGGGACAGGAGCTGAGGAACCGAGCGCCATCGCTACGCTTCGTCCATTCCCATCACGCGCTTCACCATCTCGTGCAATTCGTGAAGGCGCTCGCTCATGTGATCCCGCTGCTTGGAATCGAGCAAATCGAATACGAAGAGAAGCGTCTTGCGGCCGTCAGCCCGACGCTCTTCGGCGGACCGAGTGCCTGGGCCCCAATCTTCGCGTTGGGTCCACGCGGTCCACAGGAGATCGCGAATCACGGGCGCCCCGGGGTGATTTCGCATTCGGTCGGCGATCGCGGCGAGGCGCTTCTCGTCGGCTCGAAGCCGGTCGGGCGCCTCATCGGGCATGGATACCACGAATGAACGAATCTGCTTCTCCTGCGCGTCGCTCAATCTCCCAGACCATTTCTCGATGGCCTCGATGAACTTCTCCTGACGGCTTTGGAGCCGCTCTTCCTCGGGCGCATTGAGCTCGTCGCGCGTTTCCTGAAGCCGTTCGTCGAGCTCACGCTCAGCGTGATCGATTTGCTCATCACTCAGCGTGGCCAAAATGGGCGCCGCCTCATCGAGAATCCAAGAAACCGCCTTGTCCATGAGGATGTCGACCTGACGTTCGATGACGAGCACTTTCTTTTCGGTCATGCCCTTGGCTAGCGCGCGATCGACCGTCGCGACCAAGAGCTCGAGTCGTGGTCCCAGGACTTCAGGGGCGCTGGCGATCGTGCGGTCGACTGCTGCACGGGTGGCCATCCGCTGCTCGTCATCGAGGTCGAAGACTGCGGCGATCTTTCCGGTGACCCATCGCGCCCCGAGGTTCTGAAGAACGCCCGTGCAACCCGACGCCAGCGCGAAGCCGAAGATCAGCAGGCCAGCCAGCGCAGAACGATGGCGCGGCGAGGATCCCTCAATTCGATCCATAGGCCCCCTCGCCCCACATGGCTCCAATCCCAAGCCCGATGAGAGGCCCCTTGATACCGACGCCGTCCACGCTCACCGGAACGATGACGTGGCCAACGCGCGCGTCCAGCCCGATCCAAAACTCCTTCCGAAGCCGCCAATAGAGAAGCCCCCGAACATAGCCGCTCATCACGAAGTCGCTGCGCGCGGCCACTCGCGCCCAACCGAGGTCGAACATCGCGCCGGCGCCGAACCACTGGTCCGGGTCTCCGTTGCCCCAGAGCGCGCCAATCGCGCCGCCGGCCGTTCTCATCGTTTGTTCATCAGCGCCGATCGTTCGGCGGCCGAAGCGAGCAAAGCCTTCGCCTGCAATGTGAAGACATTTGTCCGTCGGCCGCCAAACGGCTCCGGTGGCAAAGCCGATCAGCGCAGCGTCGGCATTCGGGTAGATCCGAGCGCTTCCGAAGAGATCGACGAAAAGGCCGGGCGCCTCGCGTCGATTGCAGGAGGCCTCAGCAGATGCGGGTTGCGCAGACAGGAGAATCCCGAAGGCGAAAAGCCAGCAAATCGATCGAAGTGGCAGATGTCGAGAGGATGCGTTCATGGGACTTGCTCCAGGTTCGGATTCACGCGACCGCTTTCTGCGAACGATAGCTTGCCTTGCCACTTTCGAATCAAAACGAAAGCAGCAGCCAGAATTACGACGATGGTCACGAGTATGAGAGGACCAAATCGATCCCAAGGCCAGGTCGAAATGGGATGCGCGGCGAGCCAGGCGTTGATTTGAGCGCCGAGCAAAGTCATCAATGCGGTGAAGGGAACGACTCCGAAGAAGGTGCCCGTCACGAAGGCGCCTAGCCTCACGCGCGACACGCCGAGCGCAAATTGGAGGGTGGGGGCGGTAAAGAAGAGAAGACGCAGTAGAAGAACCGTCCGCAGCCCCCGCGACGTTAAACGCTCGTCCAATCGGCGAATGCCGGGCGGCAGGCGCCGCTGTACCCATTCGCGGGCGACGAAGCGCGCAAACCCAAACGCTGCGATCGACGCCGCCAAGGTGCCCGCCCAGCTCAGTGCAAAGGCGGTCGCAGGGTCCCAAATCAAGGGCGCGGTCAGCAAGAACAAAAGGCTCCGGACCCCCAGGGGCTGAAGCACACAGTAGGCCGAAATGAACAGAACCCCGCCCAGGGCGCCCGCCTGCTGCAACCATGTGCGCATCGCTTCGGGATCGAGCGATGCGTAGGTGCCGCTCGCGAAGAGCCAGACGGTGATGCAGATTGTGGCTGCGACCAGGGTCAGTCGAACGCGCATGCGATCTTCAGGCTTCCGTTTTGGCGCTGCGCAGTCGCTCGAGCAATCGCGACATGACTTCGAGCTCCGCCTCCGGGCTTTGTTGGGACTCCTTCCGCAGTGAAACGACCATCGATCCGAAGTTTCGACCGAAACGTTCGCAGTTGGGGCAGCCCAGGAGGTGGTTTTCCACTTTGTCGACCATCGATCGGTCGAGCTCGCCATCCACGTACTCGCTCAGAGCTGCGAGGACTTCCGAACAACGTAGACCGCCCACGTTCCGTTCCTTCATCGCTAGCCTCCTTCCGCGCCGGTGAGCTTGATTTCTGTGCTGACGCGTAGCACTCCGGCAAGCCGAAGCCGTGCGCGATGCAAGCGGCTCTTGAGGGCCGCACCCGTGATAGCCAGGACTTCCGCGGCTTCTTGCCCGCTCAAACCTTCGATGTCTCGCAGGATCAGAACCTCTCGATCGCCGGGCGTCAAGGTCTGAAGCGCCCTGGTCAGCGTGTCTCTCCGCTGCGCGGCAATCGCCAGCGTCTCCGGGTTGTCGCTGCCCCAACCGGCCTCCCGGCCGAGTGTCATCAGCGGCTCGTCCATCAAGTCCTCGCGACCTCGTTTTGCGCCGAGCCGATATGCCGCATTCCGCGCGATGGTGAGAAGCCAACTTCGGGCAGACGCTTCCGCACGAAAGCTCGCTGCATTGCGATAAGCAGATAGAAAGGTTTGTTGCAGGACATCTTCGGCACTTGCCCGATCATCGGTGACAGCGGTCGCCAACCGAAGAACCGCCGCCGCGTGACGCTCGACCAGAAGCTCGAACGCGCGGCGGTCTCCAGCGGCGGCTCGTGCCATCAAATCTGGGTCGGGGGTTGATTCGTCTTTTGGGTGCCGATCGAGCATGTCGAGATTCCGAAGATCCTGTAGAGCGGGCAGCGACCCGCCAAGCCGGTGACCAAGGGAACGAGACCCACCCAGCCCCAGGCTGTCTGTGGCCCGATCCATACCAGTGACAGAAGGCCGAGCCCAAGGACCACGCGGATCACGCGGTCTACGGCATGTTCGTTTCGCGGAAAGAACGCACTCATGACAAGACTCCTTTTTCCATGACCCCAGCTCCAGCGCTCATTCGCGGGCACTCCGGGGGGACATCTCTGGAGAGCCCTCGAGCGGTGAAAAGGATTCAGGGATCGGACTGAATTCGACAGAGCCCCGACAGCGCGGGAACGAACTAGGCGGTATCGGGCCACAAAAACCGCAAATTTTGCGCAGAATTTCGACTTGCAGGCCATCTGCGCTGCCCGTATCGTTGAAAACGAAGATGAAAAGCGTTTTCAACAAGGCAGCCTGGATCTTCGTTCTTGCGCTCTTCGGCGCCGGCTTGGCCGCAACCGGCCGTGCGCAGGTCTACTTCAGCGTCCGGGGTCTTCTCGCCGAGCAGTTCCGCGAGTCGGAGCTCGTCGACTTCGAGCGCATCGAGCTATCTGAGACCGATCGCGAGGGCCTCGAGAAGCGCCTGGGCCAAAAGCTCGAAAGAGGAGAGTTCATCTTCTACGTTGCGCACTCGGGCAGCCGTGTCGACGGGTACGCCCTTTTCGACCGTGAGATCGGTCAGCACGAGTACATCGACTTTGCGACGTTCTTCGACGGCGAGGGCCGAGTAACCCGGGTCGAGGTGGTTGCGTACCGCGAGCCTTACGGCGAAGGCATTCGCTCCAAGCGCTTCCGCGAGCAGTTCGTTGGAAGGCAAGCTGCAAGCGGCTTTCGACCGGGACACGACATCGACATCATCTCCGGTGCCACCCTCTCTGCGCATGCGATGGCCAAAGCAGTGAAGCGGGCGACTGTGCTACTGCATGACGCCGTGCTCTCGTCGTCATAGCTCGAACCATGCAGGATTTCACCCGACCTTCCGGCAGGCTCCGCGCCCTACCCCTCGGCGCTCGCGCCGTCTACACGGTGTTCCTCGTGTTCACGCTGCTCGGCTTGGCGCTTACGGTCGCGTTGACGCACGACATGGTCGGTATCGATCTGAGCGGTGCGGATGGCTACTACGGAGGCGAAGCGCCGCCCGTGGATGAGACCGAGGTCGAAGGAGGCCCCGCGCTCGTGATTCCCCCGGGCGGAGAGGCCCTAGCCGCGTTCGAACCGATGCCCCGCCGGAAGCTTCTGGAGATCACGCACTTCCACCTGTTCTCGATGCCGGTGTACCTGCTCATCCTCAGCCACATGTACATGCTCTCCCGAGCGCGGAAGCCGTTGAAGGTCGCGTGGGTCGCGATCGGTTCCTTCGGGACCGCACTACACATCGCCGCCCCCTGGCTCGTCGCGCATGACTACGCGGGCTCGTTGGCGGCCTATGCGCTATCCGGGCTTCTTCTACTCGCGAGTTACCTGGTGATGAGCGTCGCGCCGATTTGGGAGATGTGGCGCCGCTAGGCACAGCAGACGAGCGTGCTAAGAACCAGCCGTGACCGAAGAGGACAAGTCTGGAAAGCGAGTCGTCGGGGTGATGTTGGCGCTGGTTCTAGCCGCCGGCCTCGCCGCATGGTTTGGCGCGACTCGCCTGGAGAAGAACAGCCGTATCCAGACGGAGGCTGAACGCGCATCTGTTCTGAGCGAGGGCGTTCTCTACGAAGCGCTGGCGGGCGACCCTGGCGTGGTCATCGCCACGGACGTCGGCTCGGGCAAAGAGCTCTGGCGGGCCGACTTGGGCAGCCTCACGAGCAAACCCACCCTTACGGTCAGCGAAGAGGTCATCGAGGTGCAGATTGCCGGGACGCCCTGGATGACGCTCGACCGGACGACGGGTGACCCCGTCGAATGAGGCGCGACGAAGAGCCCCGGACACACGCGCCCGATGGTCAGTGAAGCGCGATCGACTGCCAGCGCCCACGCTTCCACATCAGCGCAAACGTGATCGACTGCAGGCCGCGGTAAACCACCTGAACGGCGAACACCACCACGAGCCCAAGGCCCATCACGGGACCGAATAGGTAGACGAGCGGCAAGAAGATCAGCCACTGAAAGCCGGTGGCGATGAACATCACGCGCTTGACGTCACCCGCTCCCATCAGCGCGTTCATCAAGACCATCCCGACGGCATCGAAGAACAGAAACGCTGCGACGAGCCGAAGCGGGCTCTTCGCGAGCTCGAGCGTCGCCGGCTCGTGGATGAAGCCGCTCAGGATCCATTGGGGCAGCAGCACCGCGGGGACGCTGAGCGCACCAACGACCACGATCGCCATCTTGGTGACATCCCATCCCCAGCGTTCGGCATCGTCGGGATCATTCCGACCAAGCGCTTGCCCGGCGAGCGACGCCGCAGCCAGCCCGAAGCCGATTCCAGGCAGGATGCCGACGAGCATGAGATCGATGATCACTTTGGTCGCCGCGAGCTCGGGCGTCCCCATGCGGGCGACGAGCATGAGGAAGACCGTCATACCCGCCGCGAAAAAGAACTGCTGAAGGCCAGCGGGTGCGGCCAGTCGAATCATCGTCGTCATCGTAGCCCGGTCGGGCAACCCGTGAAGAAATCCGGCGTCGCGCGCGTAGCTGCGACCGAGCACGAAATAGGAGGCTGTTCCAAACACGGTTGCGATGGCCGACGCCAGACCGGCGCCCGTCGCCCCGAGCTCCGGCGCGCCGAGGTTTCCGAAGATCAGCACCCAGTTGAGGAAGATGTTCACGACGTGCATCGTGATGAGCGTCCGCATGTAGAGGATCGACTTGTCGACTGCGTTCCAATAGCCGCGGAACGCGAAGTTCATCCCCATCGCGAACATCGCGAAGAGCCGGGCCCGAAGGTAGGGCACGCCTTGATCGACGACAGCCATATCGCTCGTCAGCACTGGGAAGTACTCGGGCGCGAGCGCAATCAGGGTCGCTGACCAAGGGACGGCGATGATCAGAGCAAGCAGCAGGCCCCCGTTCAGCGGGATCGCCGTTTCGCTGAGCCGCCCTTCCCCGACGCGACGCGCGGCCATGGCCTGGACGCCCGCGGAGAGGCCCAAGATGAAGGCGGAGAAGAGAAAATTTGCAAAGCCGCCGAGACCTACGCCGGCGAGAGCCGCGTCGCCCAGGGTGCCAACCATCGCGGTGTCGACGAGGTTGAGCACATTCTGCGAAAGCATTCCGCCGATGATCGGAAGCGCGAGCCCAAGTATCCTGCGCCTCCGCGGCAACGGCACGCCGAGGAGGTGCACCTCTGCTTGCGCCGCGTCAGCCACGGCCGGACTCTAAAACTGTCGCGTACGGCGGCAAGCTAGCGCGGCGCCATCCGAATGGAGCCGTCGAGACGAATGACTTCGCCGTTGAGGTAGCTGTTTTCGACGATGTGGCAGGCGAGCGCGCCAAACTCCTCGGGGCGTCCGAGCCGACTGGGGTGCGGGATCGTCGCGGCAAGCGCTACCCGCATCTCGTCGGGAAGCGAGGCCAGCAAGGGCGTGTCGAACGTTCCCGGGGCTATCGTCACGACGCGAATCTGCGCTTTGGAGAGATCGCGTGCAGCCGGCAGCGTCAGCCCCACGATTCCGCCCTTCGACGCCGAGTACGCGACTTGCCCGATCTGGCCGTCGAAGGCAGCCACCGAGGCCGTATTGATGACGACGCCCCGCTCCCCGTCATCGGGCTCGTTTTTCGCCATGGCCGAAGCGGCGAGGCGGAGCACGTTGAACGTGCCGATGAGATTGACCGAAACGACCTTCTGAAAGACGCCGAGGTCGTGAGGCGTGCCGTCCTTCCCAACCGTCCGCATGCCGAATCCGATCCCGGCGCAGCTGATCGCGGCGCGGAGGGTCCCCATCGACGTCGCCTGGTCGACCGCCGCTTGGACTTCCTCCGCGTTGCTGACGTCCGCCTGCGCGTAGGTCGCCGCGTCGCCGAGCTCCGCGGCGAGCTTCTTTCCCCGGTCGGCGTTGAGATCGACAATCACCGCCCGCCCCCCTTGACCCACGAGCTTGCGCACCGTCGCCTCGCCCAAGCCAGAAGCGCCACCCGTCACCAAGGCTACTGAACCAGCAATCTTCATCCCGACCTCCGGCCGCAGATGCTTGGTCGAAGCGGGGCCTCCGTCAAGCAGCTAGCGTGCAGGGCGGCCTGCGGCTAGAACCGGGCGCACTCCCGCAGGGTGAGGGGACCCGTGCTCTTCAATAGCCTCGACTACATTCTCTTCCTGGGCATTGCCGTCACGGGGTTCTGGCTACTAGCTCGCCATGCCCAGCTGCGGATCATCTTCATCTTCGTGGCGTCATGCCTCTTCTACATGGCATGGCACCCCGCCTATATCGTTCTGATCCTCGGTTCAACGGTCATCGACTACTTCGTTGGCCTTCGGATCCACGCCACGGAAAGCCAGAGGGGCCGAAAGCGCTGGCTCATCGTCAGCCTGGTTTCCAACCTCGGGCTCCTCGGGCTTTTCAAGTATTTCAACTTCGCCTCGCAGGCGACCGCGGACGTGCTGGCGCTCTTTTTCGGCATCGAGATCCCAGACCCGCCATTCCTCGACGTTCTGCTCCCGGTAGGCATCTCCTTCTATACGTTTCAGACGCTCAGCTACACGATCGACATCTACCGAGGCAAGCTCGAGCCGACCCGCAACTTCTTCCAGTTCGCTTTCTTCGTGACGTACTTCCCCCAGCTGGTCGCCGGGCCCATCGTCCGTGCTTCACAGCTGCTGCCTCAACTACAGCGCAAAATCACGCTTCGGGATGATCAGGTCACGCAGGGGCTCTTCCTCATCGCAACGGGAATGGTCAAAAAGGTCGCCATCGCCGACTACCTCTCGGTCAACTTGGTCGACCGAATTTTTGATCAGCCGGAGCTGTACAGCGGGGCCGAGGTCGTGATCGCGCTCTACGGTTTCACGATGCAGATCTACTGCGACTTCTCTGGCTACACCGACGTCGCGCGCGGCTCGGCGAAACTGATGGGGCTCGAGCTTCCGAGAAACTTCGACCGCCCCTACCAGTCCGCGAGCCCCGCGGAGTTCTGGCGCCGTTGGCACATGACGCTCTCCACTTGGCTCCGTGACTACCTCTACTTCCCGTTGGGCGGCTCCCGTGGCGGTCCAATCCGCGCCTACTGGAACCTCTGGCTCACCATGTTTCTGATCGGCATCTGGCACGGCGCATCTTGGACCTTCGTGTTCTACGCAATCCTCCAGTCGATGGCGATGGTGGTTCACCGATTCTTCTACAGACGGTCCGGCCGCAGCCGCGACACCGTCGACAGCTGGCAGGTTCATGCTTTCAAAGTGTTTTGGGCTCTGCAGTTCGTCGTTTTTTCACGCATTCTCTTCAGGGCGACGAGCCTGCAGAACGCCGCGGACGTGACCGCCCGGCTCGGGTCGGGGACCTTCTCAGTCGCCCAGATCTCGCTCGGCGTCTGGGCGATGCTGATCGTGACTTTTCTGGCCCACTACAGTCCGAAGCGTTGGTTCGAATCGATCGAGCTCCGCTTCAAATTGATGCCCGCACCCGCACAGGGCATCGCACTCGCCGTGGTCGGCTTCGCGCTGAGCGTGGTAGCGACGAGCGAAGTCGTTCCGTACATCTATTTCCAATTCTGATGACCCAAGCAAACCAAGAACGTCTCACTCCGCTACGCCACCTAGTCACGGTCGTCGTGTTCATGTTGGCGGCGTGCATGCTGACGTACTTGATCCCTCCGATCCAATCGCTCAGACCTTGGATTCCCAGCGAAGAGGACGTTCCGATCGTCCGGCTGTTCAAGCGATGGGGCGAAATCCCCGCCTTCGCCGGTCACGGTGGCTCTTACCGCGCGACGGCAGGCGAGGGCTCGGGCACCAAGCGCCTCGCCGAGGCGGTCGGAGAAACCGTAGCCGCAAACCTAGGAACCAAGCCGATCATCGCTCCGCCGCGAGCGGCAGAAGAAGAGATCGCGATCGAGCCCGCCGAGTATTCGGGGATATCGGTTCAGATCGAGGACCCGACCGGGCGGGGCATGCGTGCGTTTTACGAGGCCCTGGAGAGGACTGCGCGCGGCGATGAGGGCGCCATCACCCGCGTCGGGCACTACGGCGACTCGAGCATCGCTACAGACCTGATCACGTCGACGGTGCGTCAGAACCTGCAGGCGCGTTTTGGTGACGCGGGTCACGGCTTCGTTCTCGCGGCAAAAGGGTTCATTCCTTACAAGCATCGGGGTGTCGTGCAATCGTCCAATCCCGAAGCCTGGGAGCTACGCGAAGTCGTGCGCCGACAGGATCGCCACGGCCGCTACGGATATGGCGGAGTGCAGTCGACGGCCATGCGAGGCTCGTGGGCACGCATCGGCACGGCTAGGCGGGGCGCCGTCGGGAAAAAGGCGTCGCGCTTCGATATCTTCTTCGAGCAGCAGCCGCGCGGAGGAAAGTTCTCCGTTCGAGTCGACCGCGAGGACCGCGAAATCGTATCCACGAAAGCGGATTTGCCCGGCGATGGCGTCTTCTCGATCGAAGTTCCCGATGGGCCGCACTCGATTGAGCTTCGCTACCAGCGCGGCGGCCCCGTGAGCTTCTACGGCGTGGTGATGGAGCGCGATGGTCCCGGTGTGGTCTACGACTCCCTCGGCCTCGTCGGAGCGCGGGCGAATCGATTGCTCAACTTCGACGAGACGCACATCCGGCGCCAGCTCGAGCAGCGTGGCACCAACCTCATCGTCTTGGGCTTCGGAGGAAACGAGGCGAGCGACGACCGAACGGAGCAAATGTTCTACGAGGACTACATGAAAGTCTTGCGTCGAATGCGACAAGGGCGTGAAGACCTCGCTTGCCTGGTTTTTGCGCCGCTCGACCAGGCGCGACGCACCCGTGGTCGAATTCGCACGCTACCCACCATCCCACTGATCGTCGCGGCACAGCGGAGGGCCGCGACCGATTCCGGGTGCGCGTTCTACGATACCTGGCGGGCGATGGGAGGTGAGGATGCGATGCGACGCTGGTACAAGGCGCGACCGAGGCTCGCAATGGGCGACTTCCGCCATGCCACGCCAGCTGGCTACGAGATCATCGGCAACATGTTTTACAAAGCCATCCTCGCCGGCTTTGCGCGCTATCTCTCCAAGGCGCCTTCGACGACGGTGCCCGCATCTACGGACCCTTCGACGCCAAGCGCGGAGCCGGCCGATGCGTCTGACTCACTCGACTCAGTAGACTCGACTGACTCGCCGGACGGAGGCATCCCTTCGAGCAGCGCGGAGAGCAACACCTCCCCCAAGCGCTGATAACCTACGCGCGTGTAGTGAATGTGATCTTGCGCCGCATACGCCGGATCATTTGCCGCCCAGTGCACCATCGATAGCGCGCCGCCTTGGAAGGCCACGAGGTCGAAGAAGCCGCAGCCCTGCTCGAGGGCGAGCCGATGCTGTACCTGGATCAGCCGCGCGGTTCGCTCACGGTCTTCAAACACCCGTTCTTCCACTTGCATCGGTCGATCCGACGGACCGATCAAGAGACATGACGCGTCCGGCACCGCGCTGCGCATCCGTTCGAGCACCGCGCGCAAGTCACGCTCGTAGTCCTCGAGAGGGGATTCGTCGCCGCTTTCGTTCGTTCCGTAGGCCAGCACGACGAGGTCAGGCTTTCGCCTTTGAAGGTGCTCTCGATACACCTCGTCGTCCCAAAGTAGCTGATAGCGCGCCCGCGAGCCGTTGATGCCCAGAGTATCGACGACCACCCCGGGCTGGTCGCGCTCGACCACGAGGCCATACACCCATACAGGCCGTTTGCTTACGGTGCGAATCTCGAATCGATGAGCCGCGTCGGGGAGACGAAAAGTGGCGTAGCCCGGCGAGACCTTCCTCGCGCGCGTAGAGATACGACGTGCCTTGCGGCCGTCGATGAAGACGTCGAGGTCGCCGCCGCGAGGATGCTGCTTGTAGTACAGCTCGAAGAAACCTGCGGTTCGCCCATACTCACCCTCTTTCGCAGTGTACACCGCGCCGAACGAACCAGCGCGCCGGCTCATCATCGCGATTCCGGCGAGACCGACGCGCTCGACCTCCGCATCGCCGACTCGAATGCGCTGCGTCTCCCAGCGCATGCCGTCGCTTTCGATGTTGATGTCCCGATGCCGATAGGTGCGCCAAGGGTGTACGGGAAGGACGAAGCCGTGGCCTGCGTCACCGTAGCGAGTCTGAAGCTCGCGGCGGATGTGACCCGTGAACAGATCGCTGGCGACGTGCGATGCGCCGTAGACCAGAAGCCGGGCCTGGCCTTCGCCCGCGGCCGCCCGAGCGAGGGCTCGATGCAATGCCTTCATCGACTTCCCATCTCGGTCTTCGATGGCAATGTCGAGGCCGAGCGCATCGCTCGGCGGCGGCTCGAGGAGCTTGGGCCCCATGCGCTCCTCGGAGCGATTCGGTCTGAGGGCGCCGGCCTCGCCGATGGCCGCAGGCGTCCTCGGAGAGGTATCGGCCGACGTCGTCGACGCGCCGTAGGCAAGCGTCCAAACGCCGGCCAGCGCCAAGCCCAACGACACGATCGCCAACGGCGAACCCCATAGATTCCCGAGCCGCACGCCCACACAATGGCGATCCCCCGCGATCCAGTCAAATTGACGTGTAACCCATCGAAAAGTCGGCCATGATGCGCGCCATGAAATCGCGTGAGCTGCTGTACTCGGGTCCTTTGTTCGATGTGGCGCGTGTGACCTTCGAAGGTCAGGGCGGCTCCGACGTCGTTCGCGACGTGATCGAACATCGAGGCGCAGCCGTCATTCTTCCCCTCTTGGACGACGGCCGTGTCGTCTTGATTCGCAACGTTCGCCACACGGTTGGCAAGGTTCTGTGGGAGCTGCCAGCCGGTACGCTCGAAGCCGGGGAAGCACCCTCGGCGTGTGCTGCGCGCGAAGTGGAGGAGGAAACCGGCTACCGAGCCGGAACCCTCGTTCCACTCACGGATTTTTTTGCATCACCAGGGATCCTCAACGAACGCATGCACGGGTTCTTGGCAACCGACCTCGAGCAGAGCGCTCAATCGCTCGACCACGACGAGGAAATCGAAGTGTTCCCGATTCCCCAATGGCAAGTCCGCGATATGATCAAAGACGGTCACATCGAGGACGCCAAGACGATCGCACTGCTGCTCTATTGGATGCACCTCCACTCCCCGTGAGTTCTTCGACCGAGCATTGATCCCGATGGAGCTGCTGACTCGCATTCAAGACAACTGGATCGTTCTCCTGATCCCGGCGATCAGCTCCTTGGTGGGCTGGTTCACGAACGTGGTCGCCATCAAGATGATGTTTAAGCCGGTCGAGTTCGTCGGCATTCCACCGTACCTCGGCTGGCAAGGTGTCATCCCAGCGAACGCGCTCCGGCTTGCCACCGTTTCGAACACGCTCATCACCCAAAAGCTTCTGTCTCTCCGGGAGCTTTTCGACGAAACCTTCAGCGCCGAGTCGTTCGCCGGAAAGCTCGGCGCGGTCATCGACGATGTGACCGAACAGGTGATCGACGAGGTTGCGAACAAGCACGCCAGGGCCATGTGGGAGAACGCCGGCGAATTCATGCAGAACAAAGTCCGGCAGCAGGTGCGGGCCGAAGTGATCGACGTCTCGCGCGCCATCGCCATGGACATGGCCGATGACATCGACAAGATCATGGACATCGAGCGGACCGTGCTCGAGGCGATCGAGCGCCACAAAGAGCTGATGGGCGAGATGTTCTTCGAGGTGGGTCGCAAGGAGTTCAAGTTCATCGAGCGATCCGGGCTTTACTTCGGCTTTCTGTTTGGCCTTTTCCAGATGGTCATCTGGGTCCTCTACCCTGCGCCCTGGATCCTTCCCGCAGCCGGCTTCTTCGTGGGCTACCTGACCAACTGGATCGCCATCAAGCTGGTGTTTGCGCCGCGCGAGCCCGTGAAGATCGGTCCGCTGACCATACAGGGGCTGTTTCACAAGAGGCAGTCAGAGGTCGCCGAGGCCTTCGGGCGCACGGTGGCAACACGGGTGCTGAACGCCGACAACATCGTGGCGACGGTGATGGAGAGCGAGGGGGCGGCGCACATGGACCGGATCGTCGAGCGTCGTATCGGGGAGTTGATCTCGAAATACGAGTCGCACCCGATGGCTGCTCTCGTCTTGCCCGAAGAGAAGCGGCCTGCCCTTCGAGCCGAGCTTCTCGAGCGGATTCAGACTGAATGGCCGAAGCCGGGCGGGTTCTTTCATACATTCGCCGGCGAATCCGTGGATCTCCGAGGGGAGCTCGAACGCAGGATGAAAGCGCTCGACCGCGAAAGCTACGAGGGGGTTCTCAGGCCTGCATTTCAGCAAGACGAGTGGAAGCTCATCGCCGCGGGGGCCATATTGGGCACCATTGCAGGCGTGCTGCAGCTGGTCTTCATCTTCGGCGACGCAATGGACCGTCTCAGCCGCTAGGCGCGGGAGCGCTGGCCGAACGCTCGCTCAACGGCTACACCTGCGACCGTGGAACAAACCGCAACGCTGCTCGTCTGCTGCCCCGATCGCAAAGGCCTCGTCGCAGCCCTGGCGCAGGTCCTCTACGGCCACGGCGCGAACATCCTCGACGCCGACCAGCACACCGATCCCGTCGCGGGCCAGTTCTTCCAACGCATCAGGTTCGATATGTCCGAGCTGCACACCGATCGGCGGAGCTTGGAGACGGCGGTCTCGGAAGTAGCCGACCGCTTCTCCATGAGCTGGCGCATCGCCGATGGCAAGAATCGCTTTCGAACCGTGATCTTCGTCTCGAAGTACGATCATTGTCTCTACGACCTCCTCTTGCGCCAGCGCGCCGGAGAGCTCGCGACCGAGTTCGCGATGATCATCAGCAACCACGAAGACCTCCGTCCCGTGGCCGAGCAGTTCGAGGTCCCCTTCCATCATTTGCCGATCAGCAAGGAAACGAAGCCCGCGCAAGAGCGCGCGGCGCTCGACTTGCTGAAGGGCGAGGGGGTCGATCTCGTCGTGCTCGCTCGATACATGCAGATTCTCAGCGATGACTTCCTCGGGGCCTATGACGGGCAGGTGATCAACATTCACCATTCGTTCCTACCGGCGTTCATGGGGAGTAAGCCGTACCACCGGGCTTTCGAACGAGGCGTCAAGCTGATCGGCGCAACGGCCCACTATGCCACGGCAGACTTGGACGAGGGCCCAATCATCGAACAGGACGTCGTCCGCTGTTCACACCGGGACTCCGTGCAAGACTTGGTTCGCAAGGGCCGCGACCTCGAAAAAGTGGTACTCGGGCGTGCGGTGCGCTGGCACCTCGACGACCGTATTCTCGTCTACGACAACAAAACGGTCGTTTTCACCTAGGAGCCTACATGTCCGAACGAATTCAACTCAGCATCGACAACCACGTCGCTACCGTTCGCATGGCGCGTCCCGAAAAGCGCAACGCGCTGGACGCAGAGATGTTCGAAGCGCTCATCAGCACCGGCGAGCGCATCATCGCCGACAAGAGCGTTCGCGCAGTCGTGCTCCACGGTGAAGGCAAGGCCTTTTGTGCCGGGCTCGATTTCGGCTCGTTCATGGGGTCGCCCGATCTAATGCAAAAGCTCTTGTCGCGAAGCGAAGAGAGCCCCGCCAACATGGCGCAACGGGCGGGCTGGATTTGGCAGGAGGTCCAGGTCCCCGTCATCGCGGCGATCCATGGCTTTGCCTTCGGGGGTGGGCTCCAAATTGCCCTCGGCGCCGACCTTCGCTACGTCACGGCCGATTCGCAGTTCTCGGTCATGGAGATCAAATGGGGATTGATTCCAGACATGAGCATCACGCAGACCATGCTGGAGGTGGTCCCGCTCGACGTTGCAAAAGAGCTCACGTTCACCGGTCGAATCATTTCCGGGACCGAAGCTCTTTCGCTCGGGCTCGCAACCAAGGTCTCCGAGGACCCGCTCGCAGATGCGCTCGAAACCGCGAAGTTGATTGCGACCAAATCGCCCCACGCCATCCGGGCAGGCAAGGCGCTTCTTCGGGACGCGCCCAAGATGTCGCGTGCCGACGCGCTCAAGCTCGAGACGGCGCTTCAGGTCAGCCTGCTGGGCAGCCCCAATCAAATGGAGGCGGTCCAAGCGAACATGATGAAGCGCGATCCCGACTTCAAAAACCCGGAGTGACGAGCGCCCCTAAGCAGCGGGCTGCGCCGGCCGGGAGCCACGCGGCTGGTACTGGCAGCAGTCCGGCGGGCAGACGTCGTGAGAAGGGCCGCGCTTGCCCAGTGCTTGACGAACGCTGACCCTGCCGAGCCGCTCCTCGATGAGCTCGCGAATCATGGCGACGAAGGCAGGGTGCGTGCCTACGGTGGGTGCGCGGGTGAGGGTGATTCCAAGCTCGCTCGCGTGGTCACGCGCCTCGTGGTCGAGGTCCCAGACGACCTCCATGTGGTCTGAAATGAAGCCGATAGGTGCAACCACCACGTCGTGGGTGTTGATCTGCGCAAGCGCATCGAGGTGCTCGAGGATGTCCGGGCCGAGCCAAGGAACACGGGGTGGGCCGCTTCGGCTTTGGTAGACGAGCTGCCAGCGATCGTGACGTGCGCCTTCGGCAACCAGCCGCGCCGTTTCTTCGATCTGCTCGGCGTAGTCGCAGTTCTCCGCCATGGACACGGGAATGCTGTGCGCGCTGAAAGCAACGCGCGCCGATTCCCGGCGCTCTTTCGGAAGCGTCTCGAGCGCGGCGAGTAGGCATTCGACGTTGGCCTCTACGAAGCCGGGGTGGTTGTAGAAGACCCGGAGCTTGTCCACGACCGGTGCGCCGTCCCCGAGCTCCTTTCGAGCTTCCTCGATGCTCTCCCGGTACTGCCGGCATCCGCTGTAACTGCTGTACGCCGAGGTGACGAACGCCAGCGCTCGCTTCTTCCCGTCGGAGCGCATCTCCCGAAGGGCGTCGAGGATGTAGGGGTCCCAGTTGCGATTGCCCCAGTAGATCGGCAGGTCGATGTCGCTCTTGCGAAGCTCCTCTTCGAGGGCCGCGATCAGTGCTCTGTTCTGATCGTTGATCGGGCTCTTGCCCTCGAAGTGATTGTAGTGTTCCGCGACCTCCTTGAGCCGCTCTGGCGGGACGTTCTTGCCCCGCACAACGTTCTCGAGAAAAGGCATGACGTCTGCACGTTGCTCCGGTCCTCCGAAAGACACCACGAGAATGCTGTCGTACTCCAAATCCGTATCGCCCACGCCGGAACTCTCGCGCCTAAAACCCCCGGTGGCAAGTCAAGACTATTGCCAAGCGAACGCAGCTGTGCTCTAGCTTGGCGGTGCGGGTTACCATCTTAGGTAGCGGAAGCGAGGGGAACGCGGCCCTGCTGGAGTCCAGGACAACGTCTGTCCTGGTCGATGCCGGTCTGTCGCACCGCAGGCTCGTTCAGCGCTTCGAATCGATCGGGCGGGAGGCCCCGAGGAACGTTGCCGCGGTCATCGTGACCCACAGCCACAGCGACCACGCGATGCATGCGTCAACCTATTCGACGCGTCTGCGCTGCCCGGTCCTTGCCAGCGAAGCGACCATGCCATCGATACGCCTTCGGCCTGCAGCGCACGCCCAAACGTTCAAAACCGGTAAGCGTTTCGTTCTCGGGGACATCACCGTTCACTCGCTTCCCATCCCGCACGATGTTCCTCAGATCGCACTCCGATTCGAAACGAAGGCGAGCAGCGTTGGCCTAGTCACCGATCTCGGGCACGCTCCCAAAGGGCTCGCGGCGTTCGTCGCCGAGTGCGAAACCCTTCTACTCGAGAGCAACCACGACCCGGACATGCTCGCCCAGGGCCCCTACCCCGCGATGCTCAAACGACGAGTCGGCGGCTCACATGGGCATCTGTCGAACGGGCAGGCCTCGGACTTGCTGGCAGGGCTTCGAACCACGCCAAAGCGCGTCGTTCTCATGCATTTGTCCGAAACCAACAACACCCCTCGGCTTGCGCGCAGCTCTGCCGAGGCGGCGCTCGGCCATCGAGGCACCGAGCTCTTGCTTGCGCAGCAACGAAAGCCGCTCGAGCTCGGGCCCATGCTCGAGCCCCAAATGCAGCTGCGGCTCTAGCGAGGAAAGCATGGGCCTTTGGTACGACGAAACCCTCGATGACCACACCCGACTCGGGCTCCGGGTCAAAGAAACGCTCTTCTCGGGACAAAGCGCCTTCCAGCACGTCGAGGTGATCGACACGGTCGGCTTCGGACGGGTGCTGATCATCGACAAGGTGTTCATGACCAGCGAATACGACGAGTTCCTCTATCACGAGATGCTCGCACAGCCCGGCCTGTGTACGGCGCGGAGCATCGCGAGAGTACTGGTCATCGGCGGCGGTGACGGCGGGACGGTGCGAGAGGTGCTTCGTCATACCGAGGTGAAGCAATGCGTGATGATTGAGATCGACCAAATGGTCGTCGACGTTTCGAAGGAGTACCTTCCCGGCATTGGAACCGCATGGAGCGACCCGCGCCTCGACCTCCGTTTCATCGATGGACGGGAGTACGTCACGCAGAGCAACGACGAAAAGTATGACGTCATCCTGCTCGACGGAACCGATCCCATCGGTCCCGGTGCGGCTCTCTTCGACGATGGTTTTTACGCCGGCTGCAAACGCATGCTCAGGCCCGGGGGAGTGATGGCGCTCCAAAGCGAATCTCCGCTGCTGATGATGGACCTCTTCGTCGAAACGCAGCACCGGCTCCGCAAGCTATTCCCCGAGGTACATCCGTATCTGGGTCCGGTGCCGCTCTATGGAACAGGCACCTGGAGCTGGACCTGGTGCTCGGATACGGGCGAGCCGCTACGCGCGATTCGAGACCGGCAAGAGGCGATCGTGGAAGCGTCCAAGGCGTACAACGAAGAGGTACACCAAGCGATCTTCGCCCTACCGAACTACGTCAAACGCGCGCTAAAGCTCTAATACCGGGGCGCGGAAAAAACGCGTCACGGGGTTCCATCGAACGGGGCGCCTTGCA
>SHLP01000215.1 GCA_004283055.1 Deltaproteobacteria bacterium | reverse complement strand
GACATCGTCTCGACCCACGTGGTCGAGAACGAGTCCGACTGCATCTCCTGCCACGACCCGCATCCGAGACGCGCGTCGCAGCTCGCGCTTCAGTGCTCGAGCTGCCATGACGATGCCAAGAGCGAGCGCGCCTTTCACGCGACGAAGACGGTTTGCACCGATTGCCACGAACCGCACGACTTCGACTTGAGCAAAGCTGAAGCGCCCGCCTTCTGCGCGGACTGCCACCAGACCCAGGTCCGGCTCAGTGCACGCGTTGCGGACCATTCGAGCTGCGAGTCCTGTCACGGTGGGACCACCCACGCCCTCGAAGGACCGGTCGCGTGCACGAGCTGTCACCAGGAGATCTTTTCAGCCAGCCCCGAGGGGCACCGTGAATGCGCTTCCTGCCACGAGCCTCACAGCGGCAACGTCGCTCCTGCAGCGAGCTGTACGAGCTGCCACGGCGTCGCCAAGCTACCCGGCCTTCACCGCATCCCTGGCGATCTGAGCGGCCCGGGACATTCCGACTGCTCGAGCTGCCACAACGTCCACAAATCGACGGTCCGAGCCGATCGCGCCTCCTGTATGGAGTGCCACAGCGACATCGCCGACCACCAACCCGACGCCAAGGTCTGCACAGGCTGCCACACCTTCATCAGCGGCAAGCCCTAAAAAGGGGACTGTCCCCTTTTTAGAAGGCGTCGACGCGGCCGTTGATGTGAGGCGCGTCCGCGGTCAAGCGGGTGCCCGCGGCGTTGATACCGCGGTGGCAGTTGTTGCAGGCGATCTGAGCGTGACCGGCCGGCGGGTTCTGGTGGCAGGCATTGCACTGCAGATCGAGCCCCGCTTGGTCCCAGGCGACGTTGGGCGTGGTGCCACCTCGCACGTGGCAGGTCGTCGTGCAGTCCTTGGTTTCGAAATCATAGCTCGCATTTGGACCCCAGGCGGGCTGGAACACCACATCGACTTGGCCGTTGCCATGGTTGCCGCCGAGCATGCTGAAGTCTTCACCGAAGTGACAAGCCTGACAGTCGAGACCGCTCGGGTTGTTCGCCGATGGCTCGGAGTGGGGCTCGTGGGCGTACCCAGCGGGGGGCCCGCGAAAGTAACACTGGTCTCTTGGGGGGTAGCCCCTGAGCCCGTCGCCGTGGCAGGTCCCGCAGGCCATCACACCGCCAGGCAGGCTATGGCAGTCCGTGCAGTCCGTGGCGCCAGGCGGATAGTTGAGGATGCCGTCGACGGGTGCTGGAGAGCCCTCATGGCACAGGCCGCAGGCGTCTCCACGCTCCGGGTCGATGATCGGCTGCCAGTCGGTCGAACGCAGGTAGGCGCCATGCCAATCGGCAGCGCGCGGATCGTTCCACGCGCCGGGGTGGGTGCCCCTCGCATCGGGGACGGCGCCGGCGGCGACCCACGCCGTCAGGGCCGAGGCTTCGTCCGCACCGAGAAGGTCGGCGTGAGTCGCCTGCTCGAGGACCGCTAGGATCGGCGCGCTCGCGTCGCTCGGCAGCGTCGCGGCCTGCCCTTCCGGATCGGGAATGCATCGGATCGTCGTGAAGTAGTCCTCGACGCGGTAGTTCGCTGCGGCGAAGGGACCGCTGTGGCATTCGAGACAGCTCGTGTGAAGAATCGGCTCGACTTCCGCAAAGACGATCGGCGGCTCGGGAAGGTCGCGCACCTCGTTACAGGCCGCGAGCACGAGCGCTGCCGACGCCAGCCCGGCAAGCCAACGCCGGTGTGCCCGAGCCCTCATGGCGTCGGCGTGTTCGGAAGAAATTCGGCGTGGCACTCACCGCACTCGTTGGTGAAGGCGATGGGCTGATCGGGCTGGCCTGTGAAGCTCGTCCAGCGGGTCACCGTCATGCGATGGCTAGAAACGTCGTTCCAGTAGTATTGGACCGTGGGCGGCGCGCCGATGGGATCGACCAGGGCCCGAACCGCGGCGCCGGACTTGGCGGTCGGCACCATGTGGCAGTCCGTGCACAGAAACGGTCCGAAGAACGCCTCCAGGCTCGCGTGCCCGTTGACACCGGTGACGTCCGCGACGTGCGCCGCCGCCGGGTACAGCTCCGGGTTGGCCTCGGGGCTGTGGCACGTCGTGCACAGTGCGTTGGGGTTGCCGGACGTATCCATCTCCGCGACGTCATCGGGGTTGGCGTGCGGGTCATGGCAGCCCGTACACGTGGTGAGCCGGGTGGAATTCCGGTAGTGCGGCGAGCGAAGGTGGTCCGAATACTGTTGGTAGTGCGCTTTGGCGTCCCCCGAGGCGAAAAAGTCTTCCGGCGCGCCGCTGACACGGGTCGTGTGCAGCGGGGCGAGCTCGCGTCGGCGAACCCCGACCGCGGGCATCTCGTTTTCTGAGGACAAGGGCAGTCCCGTTACACCCGCGCCGATCCCGAGCGGCCGCGAATGGCAGCTCCCACAAATCACGGCCTCGCGACCCGGTGTAAGGAGGCCCGGCGAAACGATGTAGCTGCTCCTGGGGCTCAGCTCCAAATGCTCCGAGCCGGGGCCGTGGCATGCCTCACAGCCGGTGTTGATGAGCTCGGGCTTGCCATCGCCGTCGTAGTCGAAGGCTCCGTTCGGATCGACCAGCGCGCCGGCCGACCAACCTACGGCATCGCTCCCTTCGAGCCGGTAGCCGGTGAAGTGACAGCCGGCGCAGTTGTTGTCGAACGACTCTGCATTGGCGGGCTCACCGAGCGCGTCCCCGCCGGCGTCGTACCAAAGGTCGGAGCGATAGTCGCGCCAGGGCCAATCTGCCGGATCCGGATTGGCGAAGTCGCCCTCATAGTTGTATTGAAGGGGCAATACGAAGTAGCTGAAGCTCCCGTCTGCGTTGGCGCGGCGTGTGAGGTACTGCTGGGCGCCGAGCGCACCGCCGTAGGTGAGAACGACGTCGTAACGTTCCGTCGTGCCGTTGACCATATCGATGTAATAAGCGCCAATCGCTCCGAGCGGCCTGCCGGCGTCACGACGCAGGTTGATCGTGAAGGCCACCGCCGCAGCCGGGGGCTGGTCATCCACGCTGCACTTGGCCGGTTCGAGGCTCGCTTCGTTGCAATCGTAGTAATAGAGGGTCGTCGCGTTGGCATCGAACACGGCCAGGGCGTCATCGAAGTTGGGCCAGGGCTCGACGTCTTGCAAAATCGAGCGCAGCCCGGGCACCTGAAGCCCCACGTTGTGCGCCGTTCGCGTCGTGCTGTGGAGGCCGTGGCACCCCATGCAGGTCGAGGAACCTACGTAGGTCGCCGCTGCGCTCGGCTGCGGGCTCACGCGAATGTCCATCTGCATACCGATCAGTGAGTCGCTGTCGAAAGACACTCGACTGTTGTCGCCGCCCGGCAGGTGGACGTCGTCGTCCGCCGACGGGGCCCAGACGACGAAATGGCGGCCCTCGGGCAGAGTTTCGAATCGATATATGCCCTCGCCGTTCACTTCGGACTGTTCGTAGTCAGCGCCGTTCGCGTCGAGAAGATCTTCAATGGGCTCGTCGACCTCGAGCGCCGAGGTCGCCTCGGGGGAGAGAAACAAATCGATGGGCGTCTGCGCGAGCTCCTCGACGTCGACCGCAGGAACGAGGTAAACGGTGCCGCTCAAAACGGGTGTCAGGTTGGGCTCCAAAACCTGGCCCACCAAACCAAACGGCTCGGGCTCGATGCCAGCGCCGGGCGGTTGCCCGGGCTCACCGGGCTCGCCCGGAGGCCCTTGCGGCCCGGCCTCACCGGTGTCGCCTTTGCAGGCCACCATCGCAAACGACGCGCTGGCGAAAACCAAGAGCCAAAAGGCGCATCGCAAGCGGGACATCGGTTGGATAATAGACAACCGGGGCATGCCTTCAAGCGAAGACATGCCCCTGTGTACGTTTTTGGCGGCCTACAGCCGCAGGCTATGGAGCGACGACCGGGCAGGTGCCGGGTCGACCCGGAACGGTCACGACACGCGGCGTGCCGCCCATCAAGCAGATGGAGTCGAACAGAAGCTGCTCGATGTAGCCACCGTTGTGCATGTATCCGCCGGGGTCTTTGTCGGCCGTGACGAAGTTGAACGCCGCGGTCAGCATGTCGAAGTCGAAGTCGACATATCGGTTCGGATAGGCGGGAGGACCGCCCTCGAAGAACCAGTACGGATAGCTACTGCCGTTGTAGAAGACCCCGGACGCCTGAGGCAGCCCGTTCAGCGCGTAGTCCTGAATCGCCGCGAGCAAGTCCTCCTTCAAGATGCCGATCTCTCGGAAGTTGTCGCTGGGCGACCCGCTGAGGTCCTGGAACTCCTGCCCGCTGTGGCACTGATTGCAGTCCTCGACCGCGGGAAGGAACGTGTGCTTCTTGGTGTCGTCCGCGTTCGGCGGGTTCTGAGCCAAGCTCGAGTTCATGTGACACCCGACGCAGTCGACCAGGTCTCGCCCGGTCGCAGCGTCGACGTGAAGCCC
>SHLP01000089.1 GCA_004283055.1 Deltaproteobacteria bacterium | reverse complement strand
CAAAGTCACGCAAAGGATGGTTAGTTTATTCTTAGTCATTTGGTCTTCTCCTCATTTGGTCGGGTTGGTCGAGTGACTCTTGGGGGCCTGTGGGCCCCGCGAGTCCCAGCGGAGCAAGTCCGCCTTTCAAACAGCCCTACGCCGGCGACCTGCGCTTGGATTAAGGGAGAAGTGTTTTTTTCGGAGACCTGGCCTAAATGCCCCTTTGCGCGATATAAGTCTCCATGGATTTGAGAGTCGGCCTTCTTGGAGGGGGTTCTTGGGGGACCACCGTTGCCTCGCTCGTGGCGAGAAATGCGCCGGTCACCATCTGGGCTCGCAACGAGTCGACCGTCCACGAGATCAATACCCAGCACTCGAACAGCAAGTACCTGCCAGACGCCACTCTTCCCGAACGCTTGGTGGCGACCGGGGACATTCAAGAGGCCATCGCGCCCGCCGATCTCGTCGTCATGGGCATTCCCTCTCAGAACTTTCGTGGGGTGCTCGAACGGGTGAAAGAGCACATCCGGCCCTGGGTTCCCGTCGTCAGTCTCACCAAGGGGCTCGAGCTTTCAACGCGAATGCGGATGACCGAAATCATCAACGAAGTCTTGCCTGGGCATCCATCCGGTGTGCTGACCGGTCCCAACCTCGCCCGCGAGATCATGTCGGGCTATGCGGCTGCCAGCGTCATCGCCATGGAAGACGAAATCATCGTGAAAGAGCTCCAGAAGGTCTTTCACAGCGGTCTATTCCGCGTGTACACCAATCACGATGTCATTGGCTGCGAGCTCGGCGGCGTCCTCAAGAACATCATCGCGATCGCGGCGGGCATGGGCGACGGACAGGGCGCCGGCGTCAACACGCGCTCGGCGGTGATCACTCGCGGATTGGCCGAGATCACCCGTCTCGGCGTCGCGATGGGCGGAGAGCCGCAAACCTTCGCGGGGCTCGCCGGGATGGGAGATCTGGTCGCAACCTGTACGAGCCCGCAAAGCCGCAACCGCACAGTCGGCTTCGAGCTCGGCAAGGGCCGGACGATTCAAGAAATCGTCGACGAGATGTTCATGGTCGCCGAAGGGGTCAAAAGTGCGCCGGCGGTGATCGCCTTGGCCGACGAGTACGGAGTGGAGATGCCGATCGCGCGCGAGGTCTACGAAACGGTTCAAAAGCAAAGCGACGCGCGAAAAGCGTTTCGGGGTCTTCTTCGAAGCACCGCGGGCGCGGAATCCGACCCGGGTTAGTTCACACCGCGTTCCCGGTCGCCCCAGTACTGCTTTCGGAGCGCTTTCTTGTCGGGCTTGCCCAGGGGTGAAAGGGGCAGGGACGCGACGAAGTCAACGGACTTGGGCGACTGAACCGAGCCTTTCGCGTCCTTGACCGCCGCTTTTAGGTCCGCGGCGAGCTGCTCGCTTCCTTCCTGGCCGGGCCTCAGAACCACGAGCGCCTTCACCGACTCGCCCCACTTGTCGTCGGGCACACCGACGACCGCGACCTGACCCACGGCCGGATGGGCCGCGATGACGTCTTCGATTTCACGCGGAAAGACGTTGAACCCGCCGGTGACGATCATGTCCTTTTTTCGATCGACGATGTAGAGGAACCCCTCTTCGTCGTAGCGGCCCACATCGCCCGTGTGGAGCCAGCCGCCGGCGAAGGCTTCCGCCGTCTGCTCGGGCAGCTTGTTGTAGCCTTCCATCACGAAGGGGGCGCGCACGCAGATTTCGCCGGACTCCCCTTCGGGCACAGGCCGGCTGTCGGCGTCCATTAGCGCGATGTGAACCCAGGGGCTCGGACGGCCGCAGGACGAAAGCCGCTCGGGCTTGGATAGATCGTGCTCTGCCTTTTTCAGGTGTGTAATCGCCATGGGTGCCTCGGATTGACCGAAGCACTGAAAAAAGATCGGGCCCCATTTCTCGAGCCCCTCTTTGAGGCGAGCCGCGCTCATGGGCGCCGCGCCGTAGAACAAAGTCTCCATGCTCGAAAGGTCAGAGCTAGTGGCGCGCGGATGATCGAGGAGCGGGTAGATCATGGCCGGGACCAGAAACGTGGACGTGATCTTGTGCTTCTCGATGGCGTCGAAGTAGAGATCCGGCGTGAACCCCGGCAAGACCACGAAGGCGCCGCCCGACTGAAGCGTCGGCACGACGAACGCAGCGGCGGCATGCGAGAGCGGGGTTGCGATCAGAAATCGCATCGTCTCAGGCCACTCCCACTCCGCCATCTGCACGATCGTCATGTACGCCGCTGCGCGATACGCCTGACGGACGCCCTTGGGCCTTCCCGTCGTCCCTCCGGTGTAGACGATGGTGTTGAGATCGTTTGGGCGGATGTCCGGAGCAACCAGCGGTTTTGCTTCGAACCGCTCGGCGATTTCGGTCAGATCTTCGCCAACCTCGGTAGGGCCGAGCGCGAGAAGGTTCTCGAGCCCGGGTACGCGCGCTTTGAGCTCCGCTGCGCGCTGCTGAAAGAGCGAGGGGTCAAACACCAAGGTATCGACCTCCGCGTCTTCGAGGACGTAGGCGTGGTCGTCGAGCGAACCCATCGGATGAAGCGGCGTGTAGACGACGCCAACCGCCATGTTCGCGAAGATCTGATAAAGAACCTCGGCGCGATTGGCCGAGATGAGGGCGACCCGAGCACCTTGTCGAACCCCCTTCGACTGCAGGGCCTGCGCGAAGCGGCTCGTCTTCTCCCGAACCTCTTGATAGGTGACGACCTCGTCTCCCAGGAAGACAAAAGGCCGATCGTCGTAGCGTTTCAGCCCGTTCATGATCAGATGGGGAAGCAGCGGCATGTCGAAGAGAAGCTCGTGGGTCATCATCAGGTCTCCGGGTGCAATTCGAAGAGGAACGGTAATCGTTCACGCTCAGCTTGTCGATGGCGACGGCTCGCATCTTCGTGCTAGTCCTAGCTGAGGTCGGGAGTATGAGAGATGCGGCGTAGCGAGAATTCCGTCGTGGTTTTGGGGGGTGCGGCCGGCGCCTGGGGCGACAGCTCTTTTGCCCTGCCCCAGCTTCTAGACTCGGAGCGCTGCGACTACATCTTCCTCGACGCGCTCGCCGAGATTACGATGGCGATCCTCGCCCGCGCGCGCCAAAAAGACCCGGCACTTGGCTATGCCACCGATATCATTTCCATGATCGGACGGGAGCTTCCGCGCATCGTCCAGCAGGGCTTGCGGATCGTCACCAACGCCGGTGGCGTCCATCCCAGGGCGGCAGCGAATGTGCTGCGTGGCATGGCAACCGAAGCGGGCGTCGAAATTCGCATCGCCTGTGTCGAAGGGGACGACTTGATGGACCGGCTGGACGAGCTTTCCGACCTCGACCTGGCCGAGATGAGTGACGGCGAGCCGCTCGTCACCGGCCCTCTCAGCTTCAATGCCTATCTCGGGGCGCGGCCCATCGCTGCGGCACTCGGCGCGGGGGCGGATCTCGTCATCACAGGCCGCTGCGTCGATTCGGCGCTCGCGCTCGGGCCGCTCTTGCACGAGTTCGGCTGGGGCCTCGAAGACTTCGACCTCCTCTCTCAGGGAAGCCTCGCGGGACATCTTCTGGAGTGTGGGCCGCAGGCGACCGGAGGCCTTCTGACCGATTGGCGCGACGTAGCCTCTTGGCACGACATCGGATACCCCATCGCCGAATGCCGAGCGGACGGCTCGTTCGTCTTGACCAAAGCCGAAGGGACGGGCGGACTGGTCGACGTTCGCGGCGCGGCCGAGCAGCTGCTCTATGAGATCGGCGATCCGGGCGCCTACCTCTTGCCGGACGTCACCTGCGACTGGCGACATGTCGAGCTGCGCCAGGTGGAGGTCGATCGAGTCGAGGTCAAGGGCGCGATTGGAAGGCCTCCGCCGGCGACGCTCAAGGCCTGCGCGCAGGTCGTAGATGGATTCAAGGTCACCGCGCTCCTGATGATCGGGGGCCGAGAGGCCGCGGCCAAAGCCGCTCGGCTGGGCAGCGAGCTCACGACACGCGCCGCGCGGCTCCTCGAGCGGGACGGGCATCCACCCTTGCGAAACGTCGACGTCGAGGTTCTCGGCGCCGAGAGCACGTACGGACCGCACGCGCGAACCACACACAGCCGTGAGGTCGTGATCAAGATCTCGATGCACCACGATGAAAGGCGCGCGCTGTCTGCGATCGTGCGTGAGCTCGGCTCGTTTGCCATGGCGGTCACGGGGCTCAGCGCTGGGGGGAGGGGGCTTCCGAAACCGACGCCGCTCATCCAGTTGCGGAGCTACCTGATCCCGCGCGATCGCTTTGCGCCGACGATCCATCTCGACGGTGCGTCGATTCCGTACCTGGAGCCGAGCCCCGCGGCGCCCGTCGCGCGTCCGGCTGATTCGAAGCTGGGGCACGAGCCGATTCCGGTCGACGAGCTCATCGAGGTCCCCCTCGTTGCCCTGGCTCACGCGCGAAGCGGCGACAAAGGCCCGGACGCCAACATCGGAGTTCGGGCGCGTCATCGAGACTTTTTGCCCCTGCTTCGCAACCAGCTGACGACCCGCGTGGTCGCCGACTGGTTTGCCCATCGAGCTCGGGGGCGCGTCGAACGGTACGAGCTCCCGGGCATCGACGCCTTGAACTTCGTGCTCCGGGACGCGCTCGGCGGCGGCGGGATTTCATCGCTCCGCTTCGATGCGCAGGGCAAGGCCTACGCCCAGCAGCTGCTCGATATGCCCGTTCGGATTCCAAGGGCCTGGCTTGCGCACGCTGCGCTGCCGGCGCTCCCCTCGCGTCGCTCGTGAGGTATTCCCTTGCCCGGAGTTGCCGCCCGCTTGTACGGTCGCTGCATGACGGAACGATTGACCGGCTCGAGCTTCCCCAAGTGGCTTGGTTCAACGGTGCTGTTGGTCTTTGTCGCAGGCTGCTCGAGTACGAGCTCCTCGGAGTCCAACGGGAATTCCCAACCCGACAACTACTTGATTGGTGCCGGGGCGGCCGACATCACCGGCCCTGTCGTCGACGTTCCCTTCACCGGCTACTCCCAGCCCACCCACATCGCAGCGGGGATCCACACTCGCTTGACTGCGCGTGCGTTCATCATCGGCGAGCTCGAATCCGACCGCAGGTTGGTCCTCGTAACGACCGATCTGCTCAACGTATCCCAAGAGATCCGCCTCTCGGTGCTCGACAACCTCGCGGCCAGCTTTGGCGATCTCTACACCCTCGACAATGTCGTGATCAGCGCGACGCACACCCATTCGAGCCCGGGCGGGTATCGTCACGACGGCGCGTACCGGGAGCAATACTTCGAGGCGGTCGTCGCTGGGGTGACGCGCGCGGTCGAGGCCGCGCACCAGAATCTCGGGCCCGGACGAATCCTCCTCGGCGAGGCTGAAGTCGTCGACGCAGGCGTGAATCGATCGGCGGTCGCATACGATCAAAACCCAGAAGCAGAGCGTGCTCAATACTCGAATGACACCGACAAAGAGATGACGCTCCTCAAGTTCGTGATGGAGGATGACTCAATCGGCGTTCTCACTTGGTTTGCTGTTCATCCGACTTCGCTCACCTTCAACAACTCGCTCGTCTCGGCAGACCACAAAGGCTTTGCCGCGGTCGAGATGGAAAACTCCTTGCGCGGGCAGCCCGGCGTAGCCGACGATTTCGTGGCAGCGTTTGCGCAAAGCAACTGCGGGGACGTCACGGGAAACCTCAACCTCGACAATACTGGCCCAGGTGTCGATGACTACGACAGTGCACGCATCATCGGCGAGCGGCAGCTCGACGCCGCAAGGATGCTTTTCGATTCGGCGTCAAAGCCCTTGAGCGGCGAGCTCGATGTGCGGCTCACCCTCGTGGACTTCACGGACCTCGAGGTCGGAGATGACTTCACGGGAGGCGGGGCGCAACGGACCTGTTTCCCGGCATACGGATATGCCTTTGCCGGAGGGTCGACCGAAGACGGCGGGGGCCATCCGCTGTTTGAAGAGGGCCTCCTCGAGCGCGACCCTTCGATCGACGCGCTGGTGGACCTCGTTCTCGATCCACCTCCCGTGAGCGATGCACTGCGCGAGTGCCAAGCGCCCAAGCCCATCCTCTATCGCAAGACACGGCAGGCTGCGCTTCCCATCGGGGTCGCGAGGGTTGGACAGCTGGCTCTGGTCATCGTGCCAAGCGAGGTCACGACGATGTCGGGGCGTCGGATGCGCGCAACGGTTCGGGAGGCTCTCGGCGAGGAAGTCAGCCATGTCGTCATCGCTGGCTACTCGAACGACTACGCCGGATACATCACGACGCCGGAGGAGTACGCCGTACAGCAGTACGAGGGCGGGCACACGCTCTTCGGTCCGTGGACCTTGCCCGCGTTTCAGCAAGAGCTTGCCCGCGTCGCGACGGCGCTCGCCGACGGCGATTCCCTGCCTGGCTCCGCTGAGCAGGACGATCTGAGGGGCGTCGCGGAATCGTCGCCCCTCGGCAACGAATATGACGAGGCTCCGGTCGACGGCGATTTCGGAGAGATCACCAGGCAGCCGAACGCCTCGTATTCGCCCGGCGACGTGCTGTCGGTCGTGCTGCGGACAGGCCATCCCGACAGCGTCTTTCCGCGGAGCGCCGACTTCGTGTCGATTCGACGGCTCAGTGACGATCAGTGGTCGACGGTCGCGACCGAGGCTGACTGGGAGACTCAGTTGAGGTGGTCACAGCCGAGTCGCGTGATACCACCCTACGACCCCCTCGACCCGTTCGCCGCGCCGCCCGCACCGATCAACGAAGCGTTCTCGGTCGAGATCCGATGGCAAGTTCCGGAGGAGGCGGCGCCAGGAACCTACGTCCTCGTCTTCGTCGGAAGCCAGAGGCCTGCCGGCTCGGAAGCAGTGCCGTTCAGCGTGGAAACGCAGAGCTTCGAAATCGCCAACTGAGGGCCCCGGCTCGCGCACATGGAGCCGGGATGCCCCGAGGTGCGACTTCGGGTACCGTGGCGAATGCGATTCTCGTGGGGCACCCCCGTTGTTGCGGCGCTCATCCCAATGCTGGGCGTCATGCTTGGCTGCAGTAGTTCGAGCACCACCCTCCCTCCCATCGCGGAGGACGCCAGCGCACGCCCGATTCCGGGCAAATTCGTCTGGCACAATCTGATCACATCCGACGCCGAGGCGGCGCGCACGTTCTACGGAGCGCTTTTCGACTGGGAGTTCGAGCTGAAGGACGGCGGCCGGTATTCCGTGATCTCCCATCGGGGTCGAAACGTCGGTGGCATCCTCGACACCACCAAGACAGGCGACGTGCCGAAACGGGCGCACTGGCTGAGCGCGGTGTCGGTGACTGACCTCGAAGCGTCTCTGAGGGCGGTGACCCGCGCGGGCGGGAAGCAGCTCGAGGCACCCATCGAGGTCGGTGGGATTGGCCGAGTCGTCACCGTCGAGGATGCGGACGGCGCCTTATTGCACCTGCTGGCGCCCGCGAACGGCGATCCGCCAGATCTCGACCCCGCGGTGCACACCTGGCTATGGCACGAGCTGCTCGCGAACAACCCGAAGCGCGCCGTCTCCTTCTACGAAGAGGCATTCGGCTATCAGGTCAAGACGGTCACCCGGGAGACAGGGCGTGCCTACAACGTGCTCTGGAGCGCGGGCGGCCCGCGCGCGGCGGTGCTCGAGAATCCGTTCGACGACGTTCGGTCTGTGTGGATTCCATACGTTCGCGTCGAAGATCCGGCGGCGCTTGCGGGGCAAGTCGAGGCGCTGGGCGGAAAGGTCGTGATCGAGCCTCGACCCGACGTTCGGAACGGCACGCTCGCCGTCGTGCTCGACCCCTCGGGAGCGCCTGTCGCACTTCAGAAGTGGTCGCCGAAGAGCGGTGCAGAGGAGCAGCGATGAAAAAGGCGATCGAACGCGCGCTCTTGGTGGCCCTTGCTGTCGCCTCCCTCGTTTCAGCGAGCTGCGGCGCTTACCAAGGCGAGATGTACGTTGGGTATGGCTATACGGGGGGCAACTATTACGAAGACGTCTTCTACACGCCCCCATACGAACGGGCCGGGTTCTACGGGTACCCGTACTAGGCAAACCAGTGAACCGAACCGCGATCTTTCTATCGGCTATTCGTCGATGTCGTACTTGTAGATCGCTTCGAGGTGTCCCGTGTCCGACATGTTCACCCCGAGATCGCGCAGCAGGCCGTCGGAGAGGTCGTATACCCAACCGTGAAGGAGCGGGCCCTCCCGGCGCACCCACGCCTCCTGAATGATCGAAGTCTTCGCGAGATTGTGCACACCTTCGATCACGTTGAGCTCGACCAAGCGCCGCTCGACCTTCTTTGGATCGGTGTACTTCTCGAGCTCGACCGCGTTGATGCGGTAAACGTCTTTGATGTAGCGGAGCCACTTGTTGATCAAGCCTAGGTTCTGATGGCCGATAGCTGCCGCAACCCCGCCGCAGCCGTAGTGCCCGCAGACGATCACGTGCTGCACCTTCAGGACCTCGACCGCGTATTGCAGCACCGACAGCATGTTGAGGTCGTCGTGAACCACGACGTTGGCGATGTTGCGGTGGACGAAGATGTCGCCCGAGCTCGTGCCAGTGATGACGTTGGCCGGCACGCGGCTGTCCGCGCATCCGATCCAAAGGGAGTGCGGATGCTGGCCCTGGGCGAGCTTTTCGAAATAGCTCGAGTCTTGCGAAAGCTGTTTCTCCACCCATGCTCGGTTTCCAGCGAGCAGCTTCTTGGAGATCAAATCCTGTGTTTCCTCCGATTCATCAGCCATGCGCCGCATCATAGCGCCAATCTGGCCTCTGTGGACGGAATGTTCGTGAGGAGTCGAGCCGCGGACTTTGCCTTCCAGCAAATTTCAGTGAACCGTGTACCCCCGCGCTCGATGGGGCTTGTTCTCGCTCTCGCGACCATCCTTTCGCCGGTGGGCTTGTTCTTCGCGCCGATCCTCGGCTGGATCGCAGGCACCGAAGGCATGGCCGAGGGAGAGCCCTACTTCTCGACTCCGAGGACGCCCGCCCCCACGCGGTACATCTGCGGCGTGAAGAGGCTCGTCACGTAGAGCGAGCACGGATCGAAATCGCCTTGACCGAAGGCGATGCTCGCCGGACCGACGCCGCGGAACTCATCCGCGAGCGTCGTAGAGCTCCCCTCTGAATCCACTTTGGCGATCTGGCCCGCGGTGTTGAGCGCCACGTACACGTTGCCCTCGCTGTCGATGGCCACGCCGTCTGGCGCTGATGTGTCGTAGGCCACCCATTTCTCGGCCGTTCCCGCCGCTTCACCGGAAACCGGAATGCGCCAAAGGCCCGCTTCGTCGAAAGTCGCCGCCACGTACAGCCAGGCCCCGTCGAGCGAGAACACCATTCCGTTCGGCGTCGGGACCTCATCGGACCAGACGGAAACCTCTCCGTCCCGAGTCACCTCGAGGATCGAGCCCACGTCGGGCCGATCGTCCGACACGAGGATCGTGCCCCATGGCGTCGTCACCACGAAGTTCGGCTCGCCGAGGCCGGTCGCGACCTCTTCGCTGCTTCCGTCGGACGGATCGATCAGCAGGAGGTTTTCCGTTTGTATGCCCGCGCCGAGAATACCGCGCTCGTCGCTTTCGAGGCCGAGGATTGAATCGGCTTCCGCGACGCTTTCATACGTCCCGTCGACCGCAACAGCGAGGAGCTGGTCAGGCCCCGATCGGTCCTGCGCGGAGACGTAGAGAGCTCCTTCTCCATCGAAGACGATCCCTTCGGTATTCGTCGGCGTGGGGTCGCCGAACATCTGCACCTCGCCCATGCTGATGTCGGTGGCGCAGGACCGAGCCTGCCCGCCGCCAGTGCCTCCATCACCGCCCGCTCCTCCGCTCTCGGAGCTGCAACCGGCAACGGCCGCTAGCACGGCAAGCAAAAGCATCGCAGAAATGTTCATCGGACCACCTCCATGCACGGAAGGTAGCGATCAACCAGCGGGATGTCACGCCTCGAAAGCACCGCCAGCCGATTGATTTCCTGCAAGAGCAGTTTGTGCTCGGAAACGAAATCAGTATGCTCCGCCGATGGAACAGCCGCGCGAACGCGCTGCATTGATCGCGACCGTGACGGCGATCCCCATGGTCGCGCAGCTCATCGCGGGGCGTGCAGTCCGCGACGCCCTGTTTTTGACCGAGTTCGACGCCGAGTATCTGCCGCGAGTGATGCTCGGAGCTGCCGCGTTTTCGTTGGGCGCCGCGTTTCTCGTCGGACGCGTGATGCCGATCTGGGGGCCGCGGGCAACAGCGCTTGGCCTAGCGCTGCTCAACGGGCTGATCTTCGTCCTCGAGGCCGTGCTTTTCGACGTCGCGCCGAAGGTCGTCGCCGTGCTCGCGTACCTTCACGTGAGCACATTGGGTGCGCTGGTGGTCAGCGCGTTCTCGTCGATCATCAACGAACGCTTCGATCCGCTCTTCGCGAAAACCGTCGTGGCTCGCGTCGGCGTCGGCGCCACGGTAGGCGGCATCTTGGGGGGTGTCATAGCGCTCGTTCTCTCCGAGAGAACCAACTTGACGACCATTCTCTTCGGTCTCGGTACGCTCAGCGCCTTCGTCGCGCTTGGCGCTTGGAACGTCGGAAAATCGATTCAAGCTCAGAGGCCGCAAGAAGAAGCGACGGAGCTCGGCGCACGAACGATCGTCAAAGATTCCTACTTGAGGAAGGTCGCGCTTACGGTCTTGCTTCTAGGAGCCGTGGGTGTCTTCGTCGACTACGCGATGAAGGCCGAAGCAGACGCGCGGTTTGCGGATTCTGCCGGGCTTCTCTCCTTCTTCGCCGTCTTCTACATGGTCACCGCACTGCTGACCTTCTTGATGCAGGCCGGTGTCTCGAAGTGGCTGCTCGCGAAACTGGGACTAGGGGGGACCATGGTGATTCTCCCCGTTACCGTCGCCCTGAGCGCCGTCTTCAGCGCAACATGGCCTAGGCTGTGGACAGCCGTCCTGACGCGCGGCTCGCAGACCGTCATGTCGGGCTCCCTTTTTCGTTCAGGCTATGAGCTGCTTTACACGCCGGTCCCTCCGATGAAGAAGCGCGCGACCAAGGCGATCATCGACATCGCCTGCAATCGAATCGGCTACGGGATTGGAAGCATCGTTGTGATGGCAATCGTCGCTCTCGTTGCCAACGCCGCGACCTCTTGGGTCCTGTGGCTGGCGGCGATCGGGGCCCTGATCGCGGCGTGGATGGTCAGGAAATTGCACACTGGGTACGTACACGAGCTCGCGAAGAGCCTACGTGCGGGTGCCGTCGTGCTCGAGTCGAATGACTTCTACGATGCGACGACCCTTCATACGCTCGCAAAAACGGGAGCAACGCTCAACCGACGCGACATTTTGGACAGCGTCGATCGACTCCAGCACATCAAGGCCGCAGAGGGCCAACTAGCGCTTCGTGACGTATTGACCGAACAGCTCTCGGGACTGACATCAGAGGAACCCGAGCGTGTGCTGAACGTTCTATTCGACGAGTCGCTGAACGATCACTTTGCCCCCTACGTCATCGACCTGCTCGGCAACGACATCTACGTGCGACCTGCTTATGCCGCGCTCGAGCGTATGACCCCACGAATCACGGGCCAGCTGGTCGACGCGATGCTCCGGCAAGACAACCCGGTCGAGGTCCGCCGCCGGATTCCGAGGCTGCTGCGGAAGGTAGAGGCCGCCCTGGCCATCCAGGGATTGGTCGAAGGGCTGAGTGACGAAGAATTCGAGGTTCGCTATCGATGCGGGCATGCGCTGGCAGAGCTTCAGCGAGTGCGCCGGGACCTCGCGCTACCCGAACGCCAGATCATGGACGCGGCCACGCGCGAGGTGGCAGAGGATCCCGAGCATTGGCAGCACCCACGACTCGACGAGGACGTCGAACCAGAGGTCCGCAGTGAGATCCACGCGCTCCTCGAAACACGGGAAGACCGCAACCTGGAGCATGTCTTCACGCTCCTGAGTCTGGCCCTCGATCGCGACGCGATTATTCTCTCCCTGCGCGCCCTCTCGAGCAGCAGCGAGAACCTTCGCGGCACCGCGCTCGAATATCTGCACAACATTCTGCCCGAAGCAGTACGTGAGGCTCTGTGGCCGCGCCTCTCCGAACGCTCGGACCGGATGCGCGAAGGGGCTTCGTCCAGCCGTCCCGAGGAGCTCCTCCAATCGATGCGCTCGCTCTTGCCCGACCCGGGTCAACCACGGAGCTGAGCCGGGCAAGGCGCCCTACGACGATTAGTCGAATAGCCTCCGCGGACGATCCGTCGCTTGCGACGGAGCTGCGCGATTCAAGCAGGGGCGTCTTCGAGCTTGAATTCCCTGCGGTCGCGCACCTCTACGACGTCCGATTGGTACTCCTTGCTGTCGAAATAGACCTGCATCGAGAGGCTGATCGGAAGGACTTGGGGGTGGGCCTTCCATTTGAAGGTGTCGCCGCCGACTTCCCTGACACGGCCCGCGTCGACCGCGTGACTCGCCTCGCCTAGAGGAACGCCCGCGAGGTCACGCTCGAGGGCTCGCAGGGTGCCTTCGTCGACTGGATCGACGAACTTCATCGCCTTGCCGTACAGGCTGCCGTTGTGGAACTGCTGGGGGTTGTTCATGAGGCCGTCGCACTCGAGCCGGGTCGCCATCAGCCGTAGAAGCTGACCCTGCCAGTAGAAAAGCCCGAGTCCCGGGTGCTGCTGGTCGGGGAGGCGTGGCCGGTCGGATGGGAAGCTTCGGCGGGGGTCCTGCATGAGCAGCCACTCGACGCTCAGCATCTTGCTGCTGGTGCCGTTTCGAAGCCGCAGCGGCTTGAAGCCGAGCACCATTTCCACCAGGAGGTGCTCGGGATCGCGCTGGTCGAAATGGATGCGGAGCGCATGGCGAGAAGCGTCGCTCGTGTCGGTCGACAGGAGAAGGTTGTCGAACCCTTTCTCGCGCAGCATCTGCAGAAATCCATAGCGTTCGAGCGCCAACTGGCCGCCCTCTTTGGTGTAGAGCCCGAGGAAGCGATCGACCCGGGCTTCCGGCGGCTGAAATAGACTGGAGAAATCACGCTCTGTCAGGCCGGGGTCCTCACGAGAGAGGTCTTCGCGCGTGAGCTGGTCGTATACACGATCGGAGCGCGCCTCGACCCGACCGAGCGCGAGCCGCGCCCGCAGGCTGCGCCATCGGCTCGTCAAACGCTCTGCAAGACTCGGCATCACCCTGCGCAATCCTAGCGAATCGTATCAGCCATGGAAACTCGGTCGTGCTCGAAAAAGGGGGGCCACCGAGGAGATTCGAACCGCGCTGCGCGCCGCTGCTTCGCAGCCCTACGGTCTACGAAACCCTAGGTGCCCGACCGAGAGGTGACTGTCGTAGCACATCCGCCATCTCCCCGACATTGTTGGGCCCGGTATCCACGTACCTTATTCTAGAAAAGGTCTGCGATGGTTTTCAGCTCGCCAACATTCCTTTTCTGGTTTCTGCCCGCCGTATTGTGGGGTCGCCTTCTGATTGGGCAGCGCATCGGGTGGCAGAACATCCTGCTACTGGTCGCGAGTTTCTTCTTCTACGCCTCGGCAGATGCCGCCAACCTAGCGCTACTCACCGCGTCGATCATCATCAACTACGGCGTGGGTCTGTTCCTGGGGCCCAAGCGACCGCGCCTGTCCCGCATCATGCTAGCAGTCGGCGTCACGGCCAACTTGCTTCTCTTGGGCAGCTTCAAGTACGCCGGCTACGTCGTCGCGCAGATCAACGGCGTGGTCGGCCACGTGGTTATTAGCCTCGATCCGATCCCACTCCCTCTGGGTATCTCCTTCTTCACGTTCCAAGCCATGTCATACCTCATCGATGTTGCTCGGGGCGAAAGCGAGCCGCAGCGGAACCTGTTTCGGCTAGCAATGTACATATCCTTGTTTCCGCAGTTGGTCGCTGGCCCGATCGTTCGCTACCGGGACGTTGATGCGCAGATCGTTGAACGGAAGCTAATGCTGGCGGATCTTGCGCCGGGTATGCGGCGCTTCATTGTAGGACTTGGCAAGAAGATCCTCATTGCAGACAATCTCGCGCCCGTCGTTCAAGCGGCCTTCGATGGTGGCCTTGGCGCGCCCGGTCCGATGCTTGCTTGGCTCGGCGCCCTGTGTTTCACGGGACAGATCTACTTCGATTTCTCCGGCTACTCTGACATGGCGATCGGTCTTGGCCGGATGTTCGGGTTTCGCTTCCGTGAGAATTTCGAGCACCCGTACGCGTCGCGATCGATTGTCGAGTTTTGGCGCCGATGGCACATCTCTTTGTCCACGTGGTTTCGCGACTATCTGTACATCCCGCTCGGAGGCAACCGTTGTCCGCCGCTCCGAAGGAGCCTGAACCTTTGGGTCGTATTCGTGCTGTGCGGCCTCTGGCACGGAGCCTCCACCAGCTTTCTCGTTTGGGGAGTTTATCACGGCACGTTTCTGGTCTTGGAGCGGACGCGCCTCGATCGGTTGAGGGCGAAGCTGCCCGGCTGGGCGGCACAGATTTACACGCTCGCCGTGGTCGTAATCGGTTGGGTGTTGTTTCGCGCGAATACACTAAACGAAGCGTTGCTCCACCTTGCCTCGATGTCGCAGCTGCTCCAGCAAGCTTGGACTGGCGAGACTGGGATCCTCGCGACGCTAACGTCTGAAGTGGATGCGGTGGTTGCCCTGGCACTCATCGCTTCGGTGATTTTCGCAACCCGCCAACCCACCGAGCTTCTGGCACGGAGCTTCGAACGCCTCCAACTAGACCGCGTAGGGCCGTTTGCGCGGGATTCCGCTTTGCTCCTCTGCTTTTTCGCCTGCATCGTTTCCGCGGCGGCAACCACCTTTCGACCATTTCTATACTGGCGGTTTTGACAATGGTGGGTGCAAGAAATCGGAATCTGTGGTTCGTTGGGAGCTTTCTAGCGCTCATCCATGTGCCGCTGATCGCAACCCTCACCGGGTTTGACGCAGGCATTGCAAGCCGAGAGAATCGCGCCGCAGAATCCCCGCCAGAGCTACCCTCGACCTCCATGGAGGTCGTACTGTGGCCGCGGGACTTCAGACGCTACTATGACGATACGTTTGGACTGCGCGATGGCTTGACCTACATCTACAGCAACGTTCTCTATCACGGGCTTGGCGTCGTCCCCTTCGGTAGGGTGAGCATCCGCAGTGATGGCTGGGCCTTCGCTGACGTGCCCCACGATGACAGCTGCGAAAAGCGTGCGCTCCGAGGTGCTGAGCTACAGGTACTCGTCGAATCGGTGATCGCGGCGCGAAGGTCGGCTGACCGTGCCGAGTCCGACTACCTGCTCGCACTCGTCCCCAGCAAATCGTGGGTGTATCAACCCAAAGCGCCGCAACGTGCTTGCCCTTCCGACGAGACTACCAGCGGGCGACTCGCGGCCGCACTGGTCGAGCGCGACCCCGCATTTCCCGTTGTCGACTTGTTCCCAGAACTCGTGGAGGCCAAGCAACGAGAAAGGATCTACTTCCTCGACGACCCTCACTGGAACGACCTGGGTGCATTCGTCGCGTACCAAGGCATCGTGAAAGCGCTTCAGGCTCGTTTTCCCATGCTCCGAGCCCACACACGGAGCGACTTCGATCGGGTTGAGCGGGAACACTTGCCCGGCGCTTATTCGCGGTTCGCAAACTTGAGCTTGGACAGCTCCGTCGATGTATTTCTCGTGCCGCGAAAACGTTATTTGGCAAAGCTGGTCTTCCCTAAAGACCCTGAGAGCGGAGGGATTTGGAAGTACGAAAGAAGAGATACCGTCTACGTGCGAGAGCGCGCGGAGCTTCCCAAAGTCCTCGTATTTCGAGATTCCTTCTTCGAACAGCTGCGTCCTCTTCTTGCAGAGCACTTTGAGCAAACGACGTATGTTTGGGAGGGCTTTAGCGCGCAGCGCGTCGCTAGGGAGCGTCCCGACCTCGTGATCGACCAGCGCACTTTTTGAGGCGCGCCTGGTCGTCGAAAAGAAGATCCAGACCGACGTAAAGAAAAGATCCGACCGACGTTGACGACGGCAAGGCGTCCGAGGCGGGCGAAAAATTCAGACTGTGGCGCCCCAGTCCAGAGCCTGACTTGCCCCGCGGACCTCATCCTCGCGCCGTAAACCGCTGCGTCGCAGCCGATGGGGACACACGGGGCGGTACTCCGCCAGTCTGAAGAC
>SHLP01000088.1 GCA_004283055.1 Deltaproteobacteria bacterium | reverse complement strand
AAGCTCTGCCCCGCTTCTTCGATGTGCGCCAGGGTCTCGTGGAGGTCGCGCACTCGAAACGTCTTGCTTCGGTACATGTCGCAATAGGTGCAGTGATTCCAGGAGCAGCCCACGGTGGCCTGCAGAATGTAAGCGTCGGCCTCGCTGGGCGGGCGGTAGATCTGTCCTTCGTACCTCATCGCGGAGTGGCAAAGCTTAGCTCATGCGCCGCTCGCGGCGATCCGCCGCCGGAGCGGCGAGAAGCGCTGGGCCCAAAGCTCACGAATGGCGGCGGCGGCCATGGGAATCGCCAGCTTCGGCCGTAGGAACGCGCTCCACGGCGCCTCGCCCATCATGATGTCGGCCCAGGCGAAAAAGAATTCGTCGTCGCGTTCATTCGCGACCTTGGCCATCGAATCGACGAGCTCCGGATAGCGGGCCATCAGCTGGGAAGCTTTCTCGGCGAGTCCAAACTTGTGCCCGAACTCCTTGTGCCACTTGTCTTGGTAAGCCGAGAGGAACTGCTCGTCGAAACGTCCGACGCGGAAGGCTTCGATCAAAGTCTCGGCCGCCTTCTCGGCGCCTTCCATGGCAAATTGAATGCCTTCGCCGGTGAGCGGGTCGATGTGCCCCGCGGCGTCCCCGATGATCAGGAGATGGTCGGCGTAGCTCTTCGGGACGCCGCCGAGCCGGAGCCAAGCTCCCTTCATGGGCTCGATCTCGTATCCGGAGCCAAGGTGCCGGCGAAGGACCGCGTTCTTGTCGAGCAAGTCGTGGTGCATCGCTTTCAAGTCCGATGGGACCGCCTTGCCGCCTGGAATGATGTACGTGCAGAAGTTCAGCTCGTCGTTCGGGTGCCGGAAGATCGCCGCGTACCCCGGGAGCAAAGCGCGCTCCATGTAGCAAATGCCGTCGGTCTCGAATGCATGCGTCCCGCCCTCGATGAACGAGCGGCTGCAGATCGCGCTTGGACTTCCTTGGACGATGCCGAGCGAACGAGCGAGCTTGGAATGGGCGCCGTCGGCCAGCACCAGCGTTCGCGCCGTAAACCTCCGGCTGCCCGCCTCTGCGGTCCAGGTGCCACTGCGGTCGTCGAACCGGACCTTGTCGACGGCGGCTTCCTCGACCAGATCAGCGCCCGCCAGTTGCGCGGCGCGAACGATGCGCTCGTCCATGATGATACGCTTCACCGACAGCGGCGTGCCCTTTGGATTCTCGGTGGAATCGCTGAGGCACTCGATACCTGAAGGGCTCACGAAGCCACCGGAGGTCGTGAACAGGCACTCTCCGGCCTCGATCATTTGCTGGAGCACACCCATCCGCTCGAGATGCCGCTGCGCGCGCGGAATCACCGCATCGCCGCAGAACTTGTCGCGGGGAAACTTGGCCTTGTCGAGCAAGAGCACGCGGACGTCTTGCTTCGCGAGGTACCACGCACAGGTCGCGCCCGCAGGTCCTGCGCCGACGATGGCGACGTCATAGGGCGTAGAGGTCATCGGCAGGTTTTATCGGAGGGGAGGGAGGAGATCAACTAGGACTTCAGTGTCAGTGTCAGTGTCAGTGTCAGTGTCAGTGTCAGTGTCAGTGTCGGTGGGGGAGGCTGCGTCTACGCGTCGACCTCGAACTTCAGGCCGGCTGCGCGAAGGCGTTCGACGAGACGCATGCCCATGGTCGGAGCCGGGGTCAAGATGCCGCCTTCGACTTCGAGCTCCTGGCCCTGCAGCGCGAGACAAAGCGCGGCCTCTGAGAGCATGACCGCGGTCGAGCCATAGCCGGGGTCTCGTTGGTCCGAAACCGTACCGCGTACGGATTGACCATCGCCCAGTGCGACGAACGCTGTTTTGAATCGTCCCTTGGCGCGAGCCTCCGCGTCCGGCCCCTCGCCCGGAGACGGCAGGCGCTTTTCGACGAAGGGTCGGGTGAGCGGGATTGCGAGGGACGCCATGAACGCGACCATGCCGCCCGCGATGGAAACCGCGGCCGACAACCCTTTCGCACCCTTGCCGGTTCCCATGACCTCGGAGTAGCGAAAATCCGCTCCCCAGGGCTGACCCATGAGCGCGTGGCTCCGACGAACGACACGTGTGTTGATCGCTGCCATGACGAACGGCCCCGTCCACATATTGAAGTCCTTATCGAAGCGTGCGCCAGCCTGATCGCCTTTGTCGGGGCCGCGCATGCCCTTTGGATTGAGCGCGTAAGGATTGCCGAGCACTTTTCGCAGGCTCGGGTTCTTCTTCATCTCGTCCACGATGTTCATCATGCTGGCGATCGTGCCGCCGCTGAACGCGCCCTTCATGTCGACAGCCGCCATTTTGACCTGGGTTGCGTACCTGCCGTGCTTCGCTTTGAAGGCCTCTTGCACCATGAGCGTTCCGAGATCTGATGGAATCGAGTCGTATCCGCAGCAGTGCACGATTCGCGCGCCTGTCTTCCGCGCTTCCTCGTGGTGGGCGTCGATCATCGCACGCACGAAATGGGTTTCACCCGTCAGATCGCAGTAGTCCGTCCCGTTGCGGACGCAGGAGGCGACGAGCTCGGCGCCGTACTTCGCGTACGGACCCACCGTGCTGATCAGCACCTCGGCCTTGGACGCGATGGCATCGAGCGATGCGACATCGAAGCTGTCGCCGACCAGGATCGGCAGCTCCGGAGCCCCGATCTCTTTGGCGATGCCTTCGAGCTTGTCTTTGTTGCGACCCGCCAGCGCGAGCCGCAGCCCGACATCACCGCCGAGGTAGGTGCGAACGAGATAGTCTGCGACGAGGCGCCCAGTGAAGCCGGTCGCGCCCCAAAGGACGATGTCAAAGTCACGGGAACGGTCGCGGGTTCGGGGGAGGTTGGTCATCGGAGGGTCATAGGGCAGCTACAGCTACAGTGCCAGTGCCAGCGTCAGCGTCAGCGTCAGCGTCAGCGTCAGCGTCAGCGTCCAAGTAAGGGTGGGGGCCGGAACCCACCCCGCAGCTCCGCGAGAAGCTCGGCAAAGCGGATGGTGGTCTTGTCGCCCAAGAACGGACCCACGATCTGTATATTGACCGGGAGGCCCTCGGGCGTGACGCCGACGGGGGCGCTGGTTGCCGGCAAGAACGCCGCGCTCGCGAGCGCCACCCAGCAGACGTGGTCCATGTACGGGCGCTTCTCTCCGTTGACCGTGAGCCTTCTCGACAGATGATTGCCTCCCGTCTGATGGGGAAAGGCCGTGACCGGGACGATCGGAGTGAGCAGCACATCGATGTCTTGGAAGAGCTCGCGGCATTGCCACCGCAACTTCGTACGCCCCTCGTTCGCACGGTTCCAATCGGAATGGGACTGCAGCATGCCGCGCACGGCACTCTTTGTGACGAGGTCAGTCTCGATCCCGAGCCGGTCGGCGAGCGCGTAGAGGGGTGACAAGATGCGCCCCATCGCGCGTAGCGGCAGCGGCATGTCTCCCCCGATGACGCCGAGCAGTAGCCGAACATAGAGCGGCACGATTCGCTCGAGTTGAAGCGGCGCGCCAATGTCCACCAGCTTGACCTGCGGCCGCAGCGCTTCGATCGTCGCCTCGAGCTCGTAGCGAACGCTGGCATCGATGGGGCAGAGCGGGTCGTCCAACCAGTACCCAACCCGGAGCTCGCTCAACCGTTCGGCCCGCGACGCCGGCAGGCTGAGCGACCACCCCTCGCGCATGAGCGCGTCGGGGCCCGCGATGACATCGAGCGCCAGCTGAAGGTCGCCCGCTGTTCGTGCGAGCGGCCCGACCACCGCGAGGTCGGCCTCGCTCTTCGTTCCCGGCGGCCCGGGGATGTGCCCGCGGCCCGGAACAATCCCGTGCGACGGCTTGTGTCCGTAGACCCCGCAATAGTGGGCGGGCGTCCGAATCGAGCCGCCGATGTCGCTGCCGATCTCCAGGGGCACGAAGCCCGCCGCGCTCGCTGCGGCGGCGCCGCCCGACGAACCGCCGACGGTGCGCGCGAGACCCCAGGGGTTGTTGGTGCGGCCATAGACCGCGTTGTAGGTCTGCCAGTCGCCGGCGTAGATGGGCAGGTTGGTTTTCCCGAGAACGATCGCGCCCGCCTCGAGTGCGCGGTGAACCGCGACTGCATCTTCGTCAGGCACGTGGTGGCGAAGCTCAGGTGCGCCCGAGGTCGTCACCAGGCCTGCGGTCTCCAACGAATCTTTGATGGTCATCGGGAGGCCGTGCAGCGCACCCAACGCATTTCCGTTCGCGCGGGCCGCATCGGCGGCGCGTGCTTTGTCCCGAGCTCGGTCGTAGTCCGTTGCCACCACTGCGTTCAGCTCGGGGTTCAAGGCCTCGATGCGTGCAATGGAAGCGTCGACGAGCTCTAGGGAGCTGACCTCTCGCTTTCGGAGCGCCGAGAGGCAGTCCGAGGCAGAGCGAAGGCTCAATTCGTCCATCGCGTCCTCATCGCGCCGCAGCGTACATCAAGCGCTACGCTCGCCGTTGGACTTTTTCATCGCTGCGCGGGCTTGGCTTGTTCTCACCCTGGCCCGGGCTACGGTCGAGCGGATGGGCGCCGAACCGGACAAGCGCGTTGCGCTGAAGCGATGGCTTCGAGGTCGTCTGATGGACGATGAGCGAGCCAAGCAGGAGTGGCGCCAGCTCCTGGAGGCTACGTGGGACCATCTATTGGTGACCCCAGTTCGCGACCTCATCGATGCGGCGACCGCAAAGACCGCGGCGGACCAACTGATGAACGCGGAGCTGGTCACAGAGCTTGCGCGCCCTATCGCAGCGGCCGTCGCACCCGTGGTGATTCAAGAGCTGAGGCAGGACGAACGTCCGCTCAAACGCTTCGTGCCGGAAGACGCCCAGGGCAAGCTCGAGGGGGCGATCGCACGACCCGGCCTGGTCCACCCGGACTGGGTTCGGGCCATGTTTCGCGGGCAGGCCGCCGAGGCCGTGCTCAACGACGCCCTCTATCGGGCACTGAACGACTTCTCTACGCTGTTGCCGCGCTTGATGGTGAAGGTTTCGCCGATGGGGCGCCTGAGCGTTTTGGGCAGTGCCGGTGCGATTGCTGAGAAGCTCATCACCGACTTGGAGAGAAGGCTCGAACCCGAGATCAAGTCGTTTCTCTCCGAACGGTCGGAGCAGATCCTGGAGCGCGCGGCGGAGTTCGCGATCGGCAAGCTCGACGACCCTGCGTCGATCGAGTTTCGGGCGAACCTCGTGAGATTCGTGCTCTCGAAGTCGCCGGCCTTTCTCGTGGGAGCCGCGGACGACGAGTTGCTCGAGGACATTGGCGTCGTCGCCGAGCTGAGCGCGCGCCACGTCGTAGAGATGCCCGAGCTACGCGCAGACATCCACACGTGGATCGATCGAGCGATGGGGTACGCTGAAGGCATGAGCCTCGGCGAGGCGCTTCATCTCGAGGGCATCGAACTGCGTCCGCCGATCGAGGCCTTGGCGGAGGCGACCTGGCCTGCGTTCATCGCCGTTCTCGGCAGCCCGCAGGCGCAGGTGTGGATGGACACGCTCCTCGACGAGCTGATCGACGAGTACGACCGCATGGGCGACAGCTAGAGTTGCAGCGGAGCCGCGCCTCCCCGGGCTCAGCGCGATTTCAGTGTGCCTGCGGTTTCAGCTTCTCCATCGCCTGGTCGACAGTGAAGCTGGCTGCTTTCTGGCGGGGAGGGAACTCCTTGAACGTCTGCAAGAAATTGCCGACGATCGCTTGGGCGCCGTAGAGCATGAACGCACGGTCGATCATCCAATCGTAGTACGTGTTCGACGTAATTTCCGCGCGCTCATAGGGATCACGGCGCAGGTTGAAGATCAGCGGCAAGCGCAGTGGCACGAAGGGGTCCATCCAGACACGCAGCGTTCCTTCCGTCTTTTGCTCCATGAAGACGGCCTTCCAGTCGTTGTAGCGCACCGCGGTCAAATCGCCGTCATCGGAGAAGTAGAAGACTTCCTTGCGAGGGCCCTTGTCCTCCGCGCCCGTGAGGAAGGGCAGGAAGTTGTACCCGTCGAGGTGCACCCGAAAGCCCTTTTGGCGCCGCTTCTTTTTCTGCTTGAGCTTCTCTTTGACGTCCGGGTCGCCGGCCATCGCGACAAAAGTCGGGAGCCAGTCCATGTGATGCATGATCTCGTTCGAGACCGAGCCGGCCTCGATCTTCCCGGGCCAGCGCACCATTGCCGGGACGCGCCAACCGCCTTCCCAGTTGGTGTTCTTCTCGCCACGGAATGGGGTCGCTGCCGCATCGGGCCAGGTGTTGTAATGCGGGCCGTTGTCGGTGCTGTACATCACGAAGGTTTCGTCCGCGATCCCGAGCTTGTCGAGAAGGCCGAGAAGCTGCCCAACGTGCATATCGTGCTCGACCATTCCGTCGGCGTACTCATCCTGACCGGAGATGCCGCGGTGCTCTGCTTTGACGTGGGTCCTGAAGTGCATTCGCGTTCCGTTCCACCAAACGAAGAACGGCTTCCCGGCTTTGTGGGCTTGCTCGATGAAGCGAATGGCGGCCGCGACGGTCTCATCGTCGATCGTCTCCATGCGTTTCCGGGTGAGTGGTCCCGTATCCTCGATGCGGCCGTCGGCGAAGCTGTGAATCACCCCGCGCGGCCCGAATCGCTTCCTGAACTCGGGGTTCGTCGGGTAGTCGGGGTTTTCGGGCTCTTCCTCGGCGTTCAAGTGGTAGAGGTTGCCGAGAAATTCGTCGAAGCCGTGGTTGGTCGGGAGCATCTCGTCCTTGTCGCCCAGGTGGTTTTTCCCGAACTGCCCCGTCGCGTAGCCATGCGGCTTTAGAAGCTGGGCGATGGTTGGGTCTTTGGCGCTCAGCCCTTGATCGGCGCCCGGCATCCCGACTTTGCTCAATCCGGTTCGAAAGACGCTCTGTCCTGTAATGAACGACGAGCGGCCCGCGGTACAGCTCTGCTCGCCGTAGTAGTCGGTGAAGATCATGCCTTCGGCGGCGACGCGGTCGATGTTGGGCGTGCGATAGCCGACCAGACCCATCGTGTACGCACTGATGTTCGACTGACCGATGTCGTCACCCCAGATGACGAGAATGTTGGGCTTGGCTGGGCTCTCGGCGGCCGCAGGAGCTGCGGCGCTCAAAAGCGCCAAGGCCACAAGGGCGGATCTCAGATGCGCAGCAATCATTCAAACGTCTCCTCGTGGTGGCTACGGCTGCGGAAGCTAGTGCCTGCGTTTCGGCACGTCAACGACCTTCGCGAATCTCTGTCAAGCGCGACATGGGCTTGCGCGCCGCTGCCTAGCTGGCTTCCGGGGGCTCGGCTTCGGCGTGGGGAGGAACCAAGGTCGCGCGCGGCTCTTGTTCGGGTGCTTCGTGCGCGCGACAGCGGTTCAAATGGAACGCGATTCGCCAGGCATGGTAGGCGACACGTCGGGCACCTCGTGCCGCGTCGAGGCGTTCCACGCTTTCGACCGCATCAGCCTCGCCACCGGCAACCCGCTCCAATACCCGTTCACGATACCCGCGGCCCTGATCTTGAAGCACCTGCCACCCGGCCTCGAGCCCGTCCTCGCGGACGGTTCGCTCTCCGTGCACGAGCGCTTTTCGGACTTCGTTGATCGACGGCTCGAGCTGCCTTGCAATGATCGCCAGCTCCGGATCCTCTCTCAAAGTGGCCCAGCGGTCGGACTCCTCGCACCGATCTGCCAAGCGATCGAGGTGGTCGATCACATGCATCGCGGAGAGGTGTCGATGGTAGGTCCATCCCTGGTCTGGCGAGCTGCGAATACGCTCCACGTATTCCCGCGTTTCTCCGAAAGCTTCCCGTAGTTGCGTGACACGTGCCTCGCCGGCATCTGCGCGAGTCACCGATAGCAGTTGCAGCACGAGCTCGAATGTGCCGGCCGCGAGGTCCGCAAGCGTCGTGCCGAGCGCGTCGAGGGCTGCGGCGGGCGCATCGAGGAGGCTCCTGTCCAAGCTCTGCGTAAAAGGTGCAGCTTTGATCGGCACGAGCCGGCCCAACAGTCCCCCGAACTCCGCGGCGAAGGGCAGCGCCACGCTGACGCCAATGACGTTGAACAAGGTGTGAAACCCGACCAGCACAAGCTCTGGCTCGGAATCGAGCAGTCGCGGGGCGAATCGCTCGAGCCCCTGCATGAACGGGACGAGGATCAAGAACGCCGCGGTGCCGGCGAGCAAGTTGTACATCGCATGCGCATAGCCGGTGCGCTTTGCATGAACCGACCCGCCAACGGTAGCGAGGAGGGCAGTGACCGTCGTGCCGATGTCCATGCCAATGACTGCCGCAGCTGCTTGCTGCACCGTCATGGCGGAGGCATTGACCGCGGCTAAGGCCGTCGCCACACCTGCGCTAGAGGATTGGGTCAGGATCGTGAAGCCGATCCCAAACCCGACGAGAAGCAGCCGCCCCGTCCAGGTGTCGCTGGGAAAACTCTCAGGCGTAACGATGCCGACGAATCCACCCATGCCTTGTTGCAAAAGCGAGATACCAACGAAGATCAGTCCGAAGCCGGCCACGGCGAACCCCACCGCCGACGCACGACCTCGCGCAAACAGGTGAATGAGTGCGCCACCCAGCACGATGGGCATGGCCGCGGTGCCGAGCTCGAGCTTGAAGCCGAGCAACGCGACCAGCCAACCCGTCATCGTCGTGCCGACGTTCGCGCCGAGGACGATGCCGAGCGCTTGAGGGAAGGTGAGGAGGCCGGCGCCGACGAATCCTACGGCTGCGACGGTGGTTGCGCTTGACGACTGTACCACGGCCGTGGTGACCGCTCCGGTCAACGCGCCGGACAATGGGCTCCGGGTAAAACGGCTCAGAATGCGGCGCAAAGCACGGCCCGCGAGGGCGCGCAGGCCGTCGGTGAGCACCGCCATGCCCAGCAGGAAAAGGCCAAGTCCGCCCAGACATAGAAGAACGCTGCCCGTCATGTCGCTCACTCCGACCGGAAGATCCAAACCTCGCTGGCCGTGAAGTTGATTACGGTTCCGACGGCAATGCCAACGAGGTTTGCGATTCGGTAGTCGACGCCGAAGAGCTCGACTGCGGCCATCAAGACGATGACGTTGCCGGCGAACGCCGCCATGACCGCCGCTGCGTGGTACTGAACGACCCGGCGAATCAATCCCGGCTCGCGGAGCGGCAGGCGCCAGGTCCAGGTGTGGTTCAACAAGAAGTTCGTGAGAATCGAGACCTCGATGGCAAGGATGCTCGATAGCAGCAGCGGAGCCTTGAACGTGCCGTGCAGCAGCATGAGCAGGCCCTGGTTCACCACGACGCCGCTGAGCCCGACGATGCCAAAGCGCAGCATGCGTCCGATGGAACCGGCTCGAAGGCGGGTCTGGGGTGGATCGGTCATTGGGCGCGAACCGGACGACCCTCAGCGGGGCTTCTCGTAGATGGTCACACCGCCTACGAGCGTCTGGTCGATCTCGATATCACGGAGATCTTCGTCGTCGAGTGGATTGTTGGAGAGGATCACGAGGTCGGCCAGCTTGCCCGGTTCAATTGAACCGAGCTGTTCTTCGAGGCGCAGCTGCCAGGCCGCATCGGAGGTCATCGCGCGAAGAGCCTGTTCGACAGAGACGCGCTCGTCTGGGCCCAGGGTTTGGCCGCTGGAGGTTTGACGCGCCACGGGCGTCCAAAGCTGCAGCATCGAGTCGATGGGGACGATTGGCGTATCGAGATGGGTGGTGAACGGAATCCCGAGGGCAGTCGCGCTCGCGGCCGGGCTGATTCGGGCGGCGCGCTCGGGGCCGAGGAAGATGTCGCGGTGGCGGTCGCCCCAGTAATAGACGTGCGCGCTGAAGAAGCTCGGGGTCGCGCCGAGCTCTTTCATCCGTTCGAGCTGGTCGGGGCGCGCCATCTGTGCGTGGACCAGAATCGGCCGAGCGTCCTCCGCGGGACAGGCTCCGAGCGCCGCTTCCCAGGCGTCGAGGAACTGGTCGATCGCTGCATCCCCGTTGCCGTGTACGGCGACCTGCTGCCCCGAGCAATGAATCGATTTGACCTGCGCGCTCAGTGCATCGGCATCGATGTTTGGATAACCCCGATAGTCCTTCGGGTGCTCTCCTGTCCGGTAGTAGGGCTCGCTCAGAAAGCCGGTGTAACCCTGGATCGATCCGTCGCCCACGAACTTCGCGGCGCCGATATAGACGCGCTCGCTTGCGTATGCGCCGAGGTCCAGCGTACCTTCCACCGCCTCCAGGCCGAGCTCGTCTTTGGGCCAAATCACCAGTCGTTGGGGGATGAGACCGAGCTTGGAGCCTCCGCTCATTCCCTTGATTTGCTCCAGGGTCGCTAGCCCGTTCTGAACGGTCGTGAACCCCTGCGCGGCATAGAGCGCCACGGCCGAGCGGACGACCGCGATCTGTTGCAGCGGCGGCATGTTGAGCGCCTCGAGCTGCAAGGGGCGCGAGGCCGTCTCGAGGAGCAGGCCGGTGGGCTCCCCGGTGTCCGGGTCCTTGCGGATTTCCCCGCCGGGCGGTGACGGCGTGTCGGCCGTGATGCCAAAGCGTTCGAGGGCCACGGAATTGACGACCGCCATGTGAGCCGAAATGTGCATGGCGAGGATCGGCCGGGTGGAAGAGACCCGATCGAGGTCATCCCGTGTGAAGTGCCGCTTCTCTGCGAGCATCGTGTCGTCGTAGCCAAAGCCGATCAGCCATCCGTCGCCTGGCTGGTTCGTGTCGGTCTGCCTCAGCGCATCGAGGGCCTCCGGTATCGTCTTCACGGTACCGATGGGCGGGCTGTTCAGATCCGCCGCGACCGCGACGAGCCCGGCTCCTGGGAAATGGCCGTGCGCTTCGATGAAGCCCGGCACGACCGTCCGACCCTCCAAGTCGCGGACGACATCCGCCTTTGGGAGCCAGCGCTGTACGTCTTCGTCGCTGCCGACGGACGTGATGCGATCGTCTTCAATGACGAGCGCGGTCGCCTGGCTCCCCTCCGCGTCCATGGTGAGGATTCGCCCGTTCATCCAGACTTGAAGCCCGGGCGGCGAAGGGTGCAGTCCGAGCCACGCCAGGCCACCAGCCACTACGACGAGAGCGACGAGAGCCACGAGGGCCCATCCGACTCCGCGAATGATGTTGTTCACGGTGGCGATGCTACGCCCCACAGAGCAGATGTCGCAACGGCTCTTGGTGAGGTCGATGACATCGCAATCTCGCTTTGTCCGCCGCGAAGGCCATTTTTCGAATGCAAAATCCGTCGTTTTCGGCGAACATCGGCCTTTCCCGTCGTCCAAAGGACAAGCCGCGTGTCTCGCCGCAGATCAGTGTTGTTCGCGTTGCTCGCAGGGTGGTTCATCCTTGGTGGCCTTCCGAGAGCCGCCTACGCCCTAGACCTCCCCAAAACCGATGCAACGATCCTGGGCTACTGGCAGCGCGGCGAGGGTGAAGCGATCATCCAGGTCAGGCGGCAGGCGGACGGCTGCCACGGGATCATCGTGGCGAGCGAACGCAGGCCGGAGACCGTCGGCATCGAAGTGTTTCGCGACCTTCGGTTCGACGAAGAGGCGGGCAGCTGGCACGGCCGGGCCTACTCGATCAAGCGCAAGCGCGAAGTACCGATCGACATCGAGGTTCCAGAGGCTGACAGCCTCGAGCTCACCGCGCACATTCTGATTTTCAAGAAGCGGGTGAAGTTCAAACGGATACCGGACGCGCAGGCCGCCGGCCTTCAGCTCGCGGAGCGATGAGCGGCTCGTAACGTCACCGCTCCAGCGCTCCTCGCCTCGCTGCTACAAGACGACGACCACGCGGCCCGGCCCTCGACGCTCTTCGATGAACGCGTGCGCGTCGCCGACCTCTCCGAGTGCGAATCGCGCGCCAATCGGTAGGCCGACCCAGCCTTGCTCCAACGCCGCGCTCAAGTCCTTCGCCGCCTCGCGCTTGGCCTCGAGCGGGAAGTCATCGCTGCCTAGGAAGAACACGCGCACGTTCTTGAATACCAGCGGCCAGAAAGGAATCGTCGCCTCGGGCGCGTTGCTTGCGTAAGCCGCGATGGAGCCGCCGAGCTTGAGCAGCTGTTCATCCACGCCGATGTTGGCCGCGAAGGCCACCTCGACGATGTGGTCGACTCCGTCCGGCGCGAAGGCCGTCACCTGCTCGACGATTTGATTTCCCGACTGGACCACGTGGTGCGCGCCGGCTTCTTCCGCCGTGTCCAACTGGCTCTCGCGCTGCACCGTGGCGATGACGGTCGCGCCCGCGAGCCTGGCAAGTCGCACGGCGCAGGCGCCCACCGCCCCTGCGCCCCCTTGGACGAGAACCGTGCGTCCGTCGACCGAGCCGCCCGCATGTACTGCCCGATGTGCGGTAAGCCCAGAAATTCCGAGCAGCGCGCCTTGCTCGAAGCTCGCGTTCGCCGGGAGCTCGGAGACCTGCGCTACGGGAACCACGCAAAGCTCCGCGGCGGTCCCGAACGGCCGGTAGCTCTGAGCGCCAAAACACCAGACCCGCTTCCCCACCCACCGGGGGTCGACGCCGTCGCCGACTTGGTCGACGGTTCCGGCCCCATCGCTGTGCGGAACGACGCGCGGGTAGGGCATCCCAATCCCAAACGTGTCCTGTCGCTTCTTCACGTCACCCGGATTCACTCCAGACGCGACGACCCGAATTCGAAGCTCGTTAGTCCCCGGGCTTGGTTCGGGCATCTCTCCAACGACCAGCGACTCCTCCGGAGGCCCCTGCTTTTCGTACCATGCCGCTCGCATCCGCTCTTCCGATGAGCCGCGACGGTATCACGGAGCTCGAGATGGGTGGCTCAGAGAGGCCGGGAGACCCAGCCGTGCTTCCACATCCACAGCAAGAGCCGCTCGCGGAGGACCATCAGGGTCGAGTGGCTTGGGGGATCAGCTCGGCGCATGACGTTCTCACAAGCAAGAGATATGCCGCTCGTTTTCTCGGGGGATCGCGGGCCGGCGCAGTTGCACCTGTGACCACACGGCACGATCGCTGTGGCGCGATGGGCACAGTCTGCTCAAGCGAGCAGCTCTCACCTTCCCTCCGCTGTGATAGCCTCGCGCGATGCCATTTCTCGTCGGCTGCTTGGCGCTAGCCACCCCGCGCTTCGCCATCGTCTTGGTGGTCATCTTCAGCGACTACATCGGGACCGCCTACGAGACGACGATCTGGCCGCTCTTGGGGTTCTTCTTCATGCCTCTGACGACGCTCTCCTATGCGTTTGCAATTCAGAGCAACGGCTCGGTCGACGGCATGTATCTCGTCCTGGTGGTCGTCACCGTGCTTCTCGATCTCGGCTTGGTCGGTGCGGGCTCGAAGACCAAGTGGAAGGACTGACGCCGCCCAAACAAAGAGAACGCCCGACCGAAGGCATCGCCGCTCCCTCCTACTCGACGACCGTCCGCGACGCGGCGACTGCCAGGGTGAGCAGACCGGTTGCAAGATTGCTCGCGGCCCAGGCATGCCGCAGCGGCGCGCGGGTCGTCGCATAGTCGTCCCCGGACGCCTTGTGATGCCCTGTCCAGAACAGGAAGCCGATGGAATGATAGGTGAGGATCGCGCCCGGGAGCCACGCCCAGAGGTACCCGAACGGAGCGTCGATGATCAACCCAACTGCGGCGATCCCGTACGTCCAACCGACCAGGACGTCGGACATGGCGATCGCATGCTCGTAGTGTCGGTACTCCGGACGCAGGCTCGCCTCCTGGAGGCCCAACCGAGTCGCGAGGTCCCAGTCGACGACCGAGATGAGCTGGCCCACGAAGTGCGCTCCGAAGCCGATGACCAGCAACAGGAGGCCGGCGACGACATTCGCATAGGGAAAGATCTGCTCCATTGCGCAATACCTCCAGGCTCGGCCGTAGGATACGACCCACCAGCGGCGGGGTCACGAGCGGCCGCCGGCAGCCATGTACGCCTCGTAGCAGAGCAGTCGCAACGGGCGCCGATTGCGGGTCGAAGCGACGTCGCCAGCGTTGTGCTCGCGGAATCTGCGACGGAGATCTTGGGTTTAGCCGGTGTCGAGGCCTTGCTCGCGGAGTCCAGAGACCTTGGGCGATGACTCAAGGCACCGCCGCACGGCTGAGAACAACGACGCTACTGACTGGGCACGCTCGTCCTTGTCCAGGAGGCGGCTCATCACCCCGCCCTCCGCAAAGGTGAAGACCTGCCAACGCTCGGCTGTCTCGTCGGTGCTCGCACATGCCACGTAGAGTGAATGGGATTTCGCCTCGACAGGGACGCACCAGCCGAAATCCTCGGCGATGACATCGCCCGTCATGAAACCCGCATCGCGGAGTTGTCCCGAAAGCCATCGCGCTAGAGCCTTTCCAAATATTCCGGGGTTGGTCTCGTCCTCTTCTCCAGGGAGCGCCGCGAAGGCCGAAGACCCGAAAGTAAGAAGTGGACTCTGCTTCATCGACGACTCGACCCACGTGAGGAACGACAACCGAGCACGGTCGCAGCATAGCGCAACCCCAATTGCGTCAGCGCTCGTCGGTTTCGCGCAGAAGCGTGAAAGCAAGAAAGGCCCGCAGGAGCGAGGCTTTGATCACACCGAATACGATAAAGGCCCCGAGACCACTAGTGATCTCGGGGCCGGCGTCCCTAATCACTAAGAGTTGGAACCAAGTGGTGGGGTTTCTCACAGAATGAAAGGGACTGCGGAAGCTTGTGGCGTGAGGTCGAGGCCCTTCAGGCTTCCTCACGGGGCGAGCACCAGACGCAGCAGCCAGAGCAGCCCAAGCCCAGCGACGAAGCAGAGGAAATAGATGATGTTCGTGAGGGGATCTCGGTGCTTGTTGACTTCAGGCACGAGATCGGAAGCCCCAATGTAAATGAAATTTCCCGCTGCAAAGGGGACGAGAAACGAGATCTCAATTCTCGGGAAAGCCATCCATGCGCTAATGCCGCCGACTAGGAATGTGAGGCCCGAGAACAGATTGAACAGAAGGGCCTTTCGTCTGCTCCATCCGCCATGAACCAGCACGCCGAAGTCGCCTAGCTCTTGCGGAATCTCGTGCGCGGCAGCGGCAAGCCAAGCTGCGAGCCCGAGTCGCACATCCGTGAGAAACACAGCTCCAACCCCGAGGCCGCCTAGGAAATTGTGCAGGCCATCTCCGATCAAGATCAAGTAGGTCAGCGGCTCTTTGCAGTCCGAAGCAGCTCGATGGCAGTGGTGCCAGTGTAGAAACTGCTCTAGTGCGAAGAACGCGGTGAACCCGGCCAAGGTCCACACGTACATCAATACTGGGTCGGCCATGCTCTGTGACGCTGCCGGAAGCATATGGAAAAACGCGCCTCCCAGAAGCGAGCCCGCGGCAAACGCAACGAGTGGCATGACGATTCGATCGAGCGTGGACTTCTTCATGAGAAGCGTGAGGCTCCCCAACAGTGCGATCGCGCTCATTCCAAGCCCGGTCACAACGATCCAGTAGAGGGGCGTCATCTCCTGTTCTCCTGGGATCTCCTAGATGTGGTGAAGTTCTTGTGCCAAGGCTAGCGAAGGCCCGAGACGCCAGGGTATCATCGTCGGAATCGGGGCCGAGTTTTCTCAATTCCTATGGCTCTCACTATCTTGCAGTCGGCGGCCCTCTACTTCGGCATGGTGTTCGGAGCGGGATTCGTCTTCGGAGTCATTCGCACTCTTTGGGTCGTGCCCCTCGTAGGCGTGATGTGGGCTGAGCTACTGGAAGCGCCGCTCATGCTTGCGGTGATCGTCGTCGCCGCGCGCTCGGTCGTCAGGCGCTTCGAGCTCGCTTCAAGGCCGGTCGCGCTCGCTGTGGGCATCGCTGCCCTCGCGCTTCTCCTGTGCGCCGAGCTCAGCCTGGTCCTCGGTCTCCGCGACATCTCCCTCGACGATTACTTCGCCTCGAGAGACCCCATCTCCGGACCCGTGTACCTCCTCATGCTCCTCGCATTCGTGCTCATGCCGCTGGTCGCGGCCCGGAAGGGCGAGCGAGATCGGTAGAACCCGACAGAGAAAGGCCCCGAGACCATCTCTGATCTCGGGGCCGGCGTCCCCACGGGGGTTTGAACCCCGGTTACTGGCGTGAAAGGCCAGGGTCCTGGGCCACTAGACGATGGGGACAATAAGCAAGTGAGGCTCTCGCCTCTAGGGTGGGCCGTCAGGGACTCGAACCCTGGACCGTCGGATTAAAAGTCCGCTGCTCTACCAACTGAGCTAACAGCCCAAGTA
>SHLP01000214.1 GCA_004283055.1 Deltaproteobacteria bacterium | reverse complement strand
CGCTTCCTCGACTGGCGGGAAGGCTTTCGGGCCTTCGGGGGGGCGGGAGCGACCGTGGGGGATGACGAAACCTCGTCGATAGCGGATGCGGATGCCTCGGGTTCCACAACCGGCGCGGACACTTCAATCGCCGCGGGCATGTCCTCCTCCAGTTTCGACGCCTGCGGCTGCCTCGCCTGCAGCTGCGCGCCTTGGGGCTCGCTGACCGAAGCGGTTTCGATGGGGTCGCTTCGACGTGCCCAAATCCCGTACAACGAAAGCACCGTGACAAGGCCGATGAGAGCGAGCAGCCAGCCGAAGGGACGCCTGCGACGCATGGGCGGAGGCACGTCAGCGGATCCAAGCGCAGCCACGTCGAGCAGCCCGGCAACCTCACCGGTCGTGAACACGCTGTAGCCGTCCGCGGTATCGAGCTTGCGAAGCTCCGCCCCGAGCAAGGCATTGAAGGGCCCATTTTCTAGCGCGCCATCTGCGGACGAAGCGCTTCTCGGTCGCTCGGACGAGCCCGGGTCGCTGGCCTCGCTCCAGTGAACGGAATCCGAGCGGATTGCCCCGAGGAAGTCGGCCAGGTCGGTGGAAGAAAGGAGATACCCGTCGGAGAGCGCGTATCGCTCGAGCTCTTGTCGCATCGCGGCAGCGGAGGGGTACCGGGCGCTGGGGTCGGTGCTGAGCGCACGAAGCACGATGGCCTCGACGGCCTCTGGGATTTCGGGGTTGATCTCCCGAGGCTTGGGAAACCGCCCGCGCAGGATGTCTCGGATAGCTTCCTCGCTGTCGTTTGCATCGACGAGCCAACGATCGGTGAGCGCTTCGTACATGACGGCGCCCAAGCTGTAGATGTCCGTACGGCGATCGACACCGGACTGACGGAGCTGCTCCGGTGCAATGTACGGGAGCTTTCCCTTGACCTGCTCCCCGGTCGTCTCTCTCGACCGAAGCGCGCTCTTGGCGATTCCGAAGTCGGCGACCTTCACCTCTCCCTCCCAGGAGACCAGGATGTTACCCGGCGACACGTCGCGGTGCACGACGCCGAGAGACCGATCGTTGCTATCGACGCGGCGGTGGGCGTAGTCGAGGCCCTTGAGAGCTTCGACAGCGATGTAGATCAAATGCCGATGCGGGATCGGTTGCTGAAAACGCCGCTCGCAGGCCTGGAGCAAATCGCCGAGATGCACGCCTGCGACGTATTCCATGGCGAGAAAAAGCTGATCATCGATGCGGCCGGCGTCGAATGACTGGACGATATTCGCGTGCGAAAGCCCCATCGCGAGCCGCGCCTCGTCGATGAAGAGGGAAGCAAACTCGTCGTTCTTCGCCAGATCGCGGCGTACGACTTTGAGGGCAACCACCTTTTCGGCGCCGCCTAAGGTGGCCATCTTCGCGCGGTACACCTCGCCCATGCCGCCCTCGGCAATGCGATCCAAGACTCGATAGCGCGAGATGATCCTACCGCGATCCACGTCTGCACAGAGTAACAGAACACGCTTTGTGCGCTTGCCGCTACTGAGCGGGCCTGGCGATCACAAGCTGCGTTTCAGGGGCTTTTCGCAGGCCAAAGTAGAGCCCCAGCGAAGCACCGACGACCGCTACGCCAATCACGGTCCAGAACCACCATTTCCGGACGAGGGGCTTGGTAGGGGAGGCATCCGCCCCTGTAAACACGGGCCCGAGGGGCTCGAGCTCGACGCGCAAGACGCCCAGAGGCGCGCCGTCCACGTCGATAATGCGCGGCGCTGCAAGGTAACCAGGCGATCGGAAGACCAGATAGTGACGCCCATCGTGAAGCCGCACCGACATCGGAGTGAGCCCGGCCGGGCGCCCATCGAGCTCGAGCTCTGCGCCTTCGGGCCTCGATTCGGTCGCTAAGGGTAGAGGTGCCTCCCGGCGAAGCTCGTCTCGAACCCGCTCGTATTCAGCGCGCACCCCGGGCGCAAACTCCGCAGGGTCGAGCGAGATTCGCTCGGGGCGAAGGATGACGGCTTGGCGCAGGGCAGCGCGCGCGGCCTGCTGATTTCCAAGCGCCAGCTCATCGAGGGCACGCATCAAAACGAGATCGTCGAGCGATGGGTACGTACTCTGGGCGTCGAGCCTTACTTCGAGCTCCTTTTGCGCGCGCCTCAGCTCGTCGAGCGATGCCTGGAAAGCCAGATCCCGATAAAGCCGGCGAGCTACGTGAATACGTCGTTCGATCGATGCCTGCGACGGCGCTGCGTCCGCGGCCTCCGGCTGGATAGGCTGCGCGGCGCCCTGCGAGAGCTCGCCCCCCGTCGTCTCGTTTGAGCTCAGCGCATCGGGCGCTTCGCCCTGGCCCTGACCGTTTGCGCCCGCGCAGCCAAGCGCAACGACCGCAAGGCTCAGCAGAGCTGCCGTGAACCTACGCATCATGGGATCTCCGGGACGAAAAGGGCCGCCTCACCGAGCGCCTGGTAGCGGACGACGCCTTGTTCATTGAAGACTCGTGCCCCACCCACCAGGAGCACACTGCCGTCCTGCAAGGTCGTCAGCTGATGAAAGACGGCTGACCCGGTAAACGGGAGCGGAATCCGTTTGAGCACCTGCGGTGAGGCTTCGACGCAGTCACATGGATCGACGGGGACGAGCAGCGCGTCGTCGAGAAGGGCGTTCGTGATGCTCGTCGTACGCCCTCCCCCGACGATCAGCAGGCGGGGCGACGTGCCACGGACGACGACCATTTCGTGCCGCGCCCGCGGCTCTGGAAGCGTGCCCGCGCGAACGAGGCGCAGCTCGGACGGGTCCGACTCCTCGCGGATGCACGAGATTTGGTCGAGCGTGCGATTGGCGTCGCCGGCACCCGTGATGCCGCCCGTGATGAACACCGTCCCGCCGCCGGCGGGGCATTCCACATAGGTCGCAGCCATGGCAATCAGCCCTTGCTGATCGAGACCAGCGGCCGGCACCCGAAGCGTGCACGGCGCCTCACCTTGCGGACATTCGTTTCCGAAGTGGACAGCTTCGATCACAGGTCCGCCGGCGGCCGGGTCCACGCCCCCGATCGCCAGCATCGTTCGACCGTCGCCGAGCGGGACGAATCGTGGCGCCTCTCGATAGACCAACCCTTCGATCCCGCCGTCGGGCAAAGGCTGAGCCTCGAGATCGAAGGCCTCGAAGTCGGCAAGGCGTATCGACGGGAAATTCGAGCCACCGCCGACCAGCAGGCGCGAAGCCCCCGGGAGCAAGGCCGCGTCTGCGAAGCAACGCGGCGTACCGAGCGAGCCCGTCGCGGTCGACGCCGACCCGACGATCAGCTCGACGGTGGCCTCACAAGCCGGAAAACCCGGGACGACTCCGCCGAAGACCGCTACGCCACCCTCGGGAACGGCTTGGAGCGCGGGAAACGCGCGCGCCGTCAGCATGTTTCCCGAGGCCGTGAAGCCCTCGGCGAACGGATCGTAACGCTCGACGAGGGGAACCACCTCCGTCACTTCCAGGTCGGTCCGAAGCTCGATGCTCGGAACGCCACCGGCCAGCACCGCCGTACCATCGACAGCAGTCTCGAGGCCCGCCGCAAGACGGGCTTCGATGGGCTGCGAGAGCGTGCGGCCGAACTCATCAGCGCACCCCACTTGAATCGGGATCGAGTATCCGCCTTCCTGGTGTACGAACGGCAACGAAACGCCAAGCGCACGGTCGTCCGCACAGGTTCCCGACGCGTACTGCGCTTCGAACGCCAGTGCGTAGGTCACTCCGCTCTGAAGCGCGCCGAGGCCGGCGAGACTGCCTTCGGCGGAGGTCACGGTTTGCGAAACGACCTGCTGCCCGGTTTCGACCTCGAAGATCCGAACGCGAATTAAATCCGGCGCTGGAGCTCCCGTCACGGGCTCGGTGCTCACGATCTCCAGCTCGACCCGATCCGCGGAGAGGCACCCTGCGACTAGCGCCGTCGCGCCGAGCAGAATCGAGAGCCAAGTAAGAAAGACCGCCCGCATGACGAGACCTACCTTCCCTGGGTACCGGACCGATCACGCGAGGGCAAGCCCCGTCTGACCGCTCTCCCCGCGCGCGCATCGAAACGCCACCGCGAACGCGGTGTGGCTTGTCTTCAGGGAACGCGCAGAGACCTGGCGTTCTCGTTCACGATTCGATGAATCAGCTCGCGGAGCCCACTGCGCGCATCCCCTGGGACGTCTCGGTATCTCTTCTGAATCCTGGAAAAGGCCTTGCCGAGTCGGCGACGCGTAGACGCGTCCAACTCATCGAGGATTTGGCGCCCTGTTTCGTTTGGCGGTGGCAGCTCTTTGTTGGCGTGCGCCCAGGCCTGAATGCGGTCGAAATGGTCGAGCGCCCGTGCCAGAAGCACGAACGGGAAATTGAGCGAAGGGTGCGGCCCAACGCGAACCCGGTAGCCGTCTTTGGGGTTCTTCAATGCCGAAACCGCCTGGTCGGTTACATTCGATGCAGTCGCAAATCGGCGAGTGAGCTCGTAGACGCCGACCCCCAGCCCACCGAGCCCGCCCAGCA
>SHLP01000087.1 GCA_004283055.1 Deltaproteobacteria bacterium | reverse complement strand
GTGCCAGCGTCAGTGCCAGTGCCAGTGTCCGCGTCCGCGGCAGCAAAAGTCACTCAGCACCACCCGCACCCACCTTCCCGGACGGCAGGCGGCACCAACCCCCCGCTCCCTACCGCCCCGTAACCAACTGCGTCAGCGTCGCGCCGGGGTCTTCGGGTTCGGGGGGCTCGAGCTTGAAGGTGTCGACGACTTCGCCGCCTCGTTCGTCGCAGTAGTACGCCCACTCGCCCCACTGCGGGTCGTCGAGCTTGAGGAAGAGCGCGACGCACGCGTAGTAGGCGCGTGCCGAGAGCTCGGCGAAGGGGGTGAGGTGCTCGGTGAGGGCGCCGGTGTAGATCGCGAGCAGCTCCTCGTCTGTAGCGATGTCTTTCGGGACGGGCGCGCCGCGGATGCTCCCGGCCATGTCTTCGTACATGTAGCCGAAGAGGGCGGTGCCGATGCCGCGCTCGAAGAGCGGGTGGGTGCGAAGCGCCTTCGTCGCCGAAAGCGCTCGGTCGGTCGCCGCTTGGCGCCGAAGAACCCAATCGCGGAACGCTCCCTCGGCCCAGCCTTCAATGACTTCTTGGCTCGCGCTTTCGGGCGGTTCGGGCGGGCGCACGGCAACCGCTTCTTCCACCCGCTTCCAGAGCTCCTGCAAATCGCTGCTCAGCTCCTCGCGCGGGTAGACCGGCTGCGGAACCGGAATGGGGCTCACGACGACTTCCTGAGCGCCATCCGGGGTCTGCCGACCCGCGCAGCCGATCGCCAAGGCGAGCAACAAGAAAGGCCAACGCCACATGCGGCGACGTTAACAGGACGAGCGCGCCCCGGCGAATTTTGGGCGGAATGCCGGTTGACTTGGCCGGCTAGTTCGCAGTTCCATCGGCCCATGGCCGCCTCCCTCGTCGAGCTGACCGACGCCGCCAGCGTCGACCGCGCCGCCCGGGCCTTGTTTGGCAGCACTCTCGACGCGAGGCCGGCGGTCTCGCAGAGCTTCGCCGCTTGGCGCACAGCCGAGGGCGAGCCTCTGACCACGATCCAAATCAACGAGCACAGTCCGAAAAGCGACCTCGATTTCCTCGCCCTGCACCTCTCGCGCGCGCGGGCCGATGCGATTGTCATCACCGGAAAGATCCTTCGCGACGAGCCCAGGCTGAGCTTCGACCTGCGCGCCGACCCGCGCTGGGGGGACGCCTTGCTCAATTGGCGGGAACGCCGATGGGCGCTTTTCGAACCACCGTGGCTGCTGATCCTGACGAACCAAGGCGAGCTCGACTTCGACCATCCCGTCTTTCACGGCTGGGCGAGGCCGCTCATCTTCACGAGCGATGAGACTGCTGCTCGTAAGCTGGCCGCGGCGCCCTGCCCCGTCGTTGCGGACGCAGCGCCCGACATCCGGCGTGCGATCCGGCACCTTCAGGTCTCGAGGGGCTGCGAGTGCGTGTCCATCGAAGCGGGCCCTTCGACCGCACGCGCGCTGTACGAACGTCCCATCGCCATCAAGGAGCTGCTGCTATCGGTCTACCTCGAGCCCTCGCTCGACCAACGGGCCCAGGGCGCTCCGCTCATTTCGCTTTCGGAAGTCCGCGCCCTGTTCCGCAACGAGACCTGCACCGTCCACCGCGAGCAAGGGAAGCACTGGAGCTTCCACAGGTTTCGGCGCTAGCGGGTCGGACGGTCTCGCACTAGCCTTGCCGACGTCGAATGTCAGCTCTTTTACAGCGCATCCCGCGAAACGGCTTTCTTCTCATCGCTCTGCTGGCCTTGATTGCCGTGAACCCGGCAATTGCAGACGTGGAATCTTGGCTTCTCGTGGAGTTGGTCTTCGACGCGATCCTCCTTGGTGGCGTCTATTCCGCGGGCGCCGGCAAGCACCGATGGCCGTTCCTGGTGCTGACGGTCGCCACCCTCGGTGTTCGATGGGGGGAGCGTCTGTCCGGCGTCGAAGCGCTCGATCTGAGCGCCCTGGTCATCACCATCGTTTGGCTGGCGTACGCCGTCTGGATCATCATTCGTGTGCTTTTTCAGCGTCGAGATGTGACGGCCGACACGATTCTCGGGGCCATCGTGACCTACCTCCTGGTCGCCGTTGCGTTCGGCATGGCATTCGAAGTCATCGAGCTTCGAAGCCCGGGGTCTTTTTCAGGGCTCCCGATCTCTCCCGGAGGCGATCGCGCAGGGCTGCACAACTCGATCATGTACTTCAGCCTCGTCTGCATCACGACCGTGGGCTTCGGCGACATCGTCGCCGTTTCAGACTTTGCCCGATCGCTAGCTGTGCTCGAAGGGGTGTTTGGGCAGCTCTACCTCGCGGTGATGATTGCCCGGCTGGTCGGCTTGCACATCGCCCACAGCAATAGCGAGAAGGACTAGGCGGCGGCGAGCCGCGTGTCGCCGACTGCGTCGCGATTTACGCGGGCGCGGGAGGGGCCGTCGTTCTGGCTCCACCGTCCCGAGGCGCAGGGGTCGTGTTTCGGTCGTCGCCCTTCTTCGCCTTGAAGAAGATCGCGTAAAACGTGGGCACGACAATCATGGTGAGCACCGTGGCCACCAGCAGGCCGCCGACGATGGTAACCGCCATCGCGACGTAAAACGCGTCCGTGAACAGCGGAATCATACCGAGCACCGTCGTCGCCGCAGCCATCGCGACCGGGCGCAACCGGCTCACGCCGCTGTCGAGAACGGCGTCGTAGGTTGGCTTCCCTTCACGCACCTGCAAATCCATTTCGTCGACGAGCACGATGGCGTTTTTTATCAGCATCCCCGACAAGCTGAGGAAGCCGAGCAAGGCCATGAAGCCGAAGGGCTGCTCGAGAAGCAGGAGGCCTGCGGTGACGCCGATCAGCGCCAGGGGCACCGTGAGCCAAATGACCAGGGGTTGGCGGATCGCGTTGAACAAGCCGACCACGATCAAAACCATGATGCCCAAGAACATGGGGATGGGCGCAAAGAGCGCCGCCTGCGCGTCCTGGGTGCTCTCGTATTCACCGCCCCACTCGACGTGGTAGCCCGGGGGAAACGGCAGGGCCTCGATTTTCGGCGCGAGCCGGCCCCAGAGCGTTGGCGCCGAATCTTTGTCCGGGTCGGTCACGACCGTGAGCGTGCGTTTACGGTTGCGGCGTTCGACGACCCGATCGCTGAACTTCGTGTCGAGGCCGGTCACCACGTTGGCCATCGGAACGTACTGCTGCGCGACGGGGCTCCAGATGGGAATCTGCGTCAGGTTGGCGACGTCGAGCCGAAGTGGAACAGGCTGCCGGAACAGGACCGGAATGACTTCGTCCTCCTCCCGATAGACTCCGACGCGATGTCCCTCGAACGTCGACTGAATCGCCAGGGCGACACCCCGAGTGGTGATCCCCTGCGCGTCCGCTTGTTCCTCCGAAAGCCTAGGGTGAATGACTTTGACTCGCTCGAACCAGCGCCCGCGTGAGCCCTTCGCGTCGCCGTCGGCTTCCATGACCGCCAGCGTCTGCTGCTCCAGGTCTCGAAGAACGTTGACGTCGGGACCCACGAGGCGCGCTTCGATCTTGCCGGGCTTGCTCGGCCCCAAATCGAAAGTTCGGCCGAACGAGATCGCATCCGGCGCAACGCTCTGGACGTACTCCTCGGCGCGTTTGATGTCGCGTGCGAGCGTCGTGTAGTCCTCGATGTCGACCAGGAACTGGGCGAAGCCGCTGTGCGTCTTCTCGGGCGTAAAGGTCAGAATGAAACGCAGCGGCCCCTGGCCGATCGACGAGGCAACGTGGGTGACCCCTTCGAGCTCCGCCAGCCCCTTCTCGATGACGTTCGCGCGTTCTTCGGTTTTGTCGATGTGCTGATCGACCGGCCAGAAGACGTCGACGCGAAATTTCGGCGTCGTCGACGCCGGGAAGAAGGTCTTGTCGGTGAACTGGAAGGCGTAGAGCGAGACCGCAAAGGCCGCGAACACCACGGCGACGGTGACCCAGCGGAAGCGGAGGCAAAGCGCGAGAAACGTCTTGTACGTGTTGTAGAAAGCGTTGTCGTACGCGCCCTTACCAGCGCTCTTTGCCTTCTCTTTCTCGGTTGGCGGCTTGAGGAACCAGATGCCCAACAGCGGCGTGATGGTCATGGCGGTCACCCAGCTCAGTGAGAGCGAGATGCCGATTACGATGAACAAGGACCGGCAAAACTCACCGGTGCTGTCCGGCGACAACCCAATGGCGGCAAAGGCGATGATCGCGACAGCGGTCGCGCCAAGGAGGGGCATCGAGGTTTGGCCGGCGACCTCGCGGGCAGCCTCTTCGGCGTCCATCCCATCTTTGATGCGCACCAGCATGCCGTCGATGATGACGATGGCGTTGTCGACGAGCATCCCGAGCGCGATGATCAGCGCACCGAGCGAGATGCGCTCGAGGGCGACTCCAGCCGGGCCCATGAAGATGAACGTCCCGGCGATCGTGAGGACCAAGACGAAGCCGATGATCAAGCCACTGCGAAGCCCCATGAACAGCAAGAGGACGACGATCACGATCAACACGGCCTCGATGAGATTGACCAGGAAGGCATCGATCGCGGTGATCACCATGTCGGACTGCATGTAGATGACCTCGAGGTCCATCCCGAGCGGGAACTGCCCCTCCAGCTCTTGGAGCCGCTGCTTGATGCCCTCGCCCATCGTGACGACGTTGCCGCCCTTCTCGGTGGAGACGCCGATGCCGATGGCTTTGTGGCCGTCCATGTGCAGCTTGCTGCTGGCCGGCTCCTGGTACCCGCGCCTGATGTTCGCGATGTCGCGAAGACGCACCTGCGACTTGTCCCCCGTGCTGATGAGAATGTCGCCAAGGTCTTGCGACGAATCGATGAGCGAATCCGGCTGAATGTTCAGATACTCCGGGCCTGCCCGCACCATGCCCGCTTCGACGACGACGCCTTCGGCAACGAGCTTCTCCGAGATGGCATCGGGCGAGATCCCGATCTGCGAAAGCCGCTCCCGATCGAATTCGACGTAAACCACCTCTTGGACGACGCCGAAGAGCTCCACCTTCGCGACGTCTTTGACGAGGACGAGCTCCTTGCGCAGCATCTTCGCGACGTCGTAGAGCTCTCGATAGCTGTACTCGTCGCCATAGAGCCCCAAAAATACGCCGTACACGTCGGAGTAGTCGTCGTTCACGATCGAGGGCCCGGCGCCGGGCGGCAGGTTCCCCTGCGCGTCACCGACCTTGCGCCGAAGCTCGTCCCAGACCTGCGGCAGGGCTGCGCTCTTGACGGTCGAACGCATCTCCACGGTGATGGTCGACAGGCCTGGAATGTTTCGTGATTCGATCCGCTTGATCTTGCCGAGCTTCTGGATGGCGAGCTCGAGCTCGTCGCTCACTTCTTCTTCGACCTCGTACGGCGTCGCGCCCGGGTACGGAGTGATGACGAGCGCCTCCTTGATGGTGAACTCCGGGTCTTCGAGCCGCGGAAGGCCGTTGAACGACTGAAAGCCGGCGTAGAGCGCACCCACCGTCAGGACGACGATCAGGGTACGGTTTCGAAGCGAGAAATCCGTCAGGTTCATTTACGAGTCTCGTCGGATTCCATCAGCTCGGTGACGACCGTGCCCTCGTCGAGCAGGTGGACGCCGGACATCGCGATGGCCTGGCCTCCTTCGAGACCTTCTTTCACCACGATGCGGTCGCCGGTGATCTTACCCACCTCGACCGGCAGCTTCGACACCGTCATCGAATCTGCGTCGACCAACCAGACGTAAGGCTTGCTTTCGCTGTCGGCGAGCACGGCCTCGACGGGCAGCAAGAAGTCATCCGCAGCCGTCGTCATCAGGCCCGTCAGCACGAGCTTTGCCGTCATCCCTGCAAGAACGCCAACACCCTCCGGCTTTTTCATGCTGAAGGTCGCCCGGAAGGTGCGGGTGTTTGGATCGGCGGCAGTGGCAAGCTCGGTTAGCTCGACGGGGAACTCCCGACCCGGAAGCGCGGAGAGCTCGACCATCGGTTTGGCCCGTGCGTTGAACTCTTCGAGGTTGGTTCGCCGTTGACCTCCGGCCAGATCCCGTTCCGGGACATCGACCACGACTTCCATCACCGACTCGTCTTGCAGCAGCAGGACTGGCTCCCGCGCCGCCACATTCCGGAAGTCGGTCACGAGCTTTCGGGCGATCACCCCATCGAAAATCGCTCGGAGCTTGGTGTCCTCGAGCGCCTTTTGCTGAATCCTGAGCTCGGCGCGGCTCACGTCGCGCGAACGCGTGGCCACATCGAGGTCGCGCTGCGTTCCCGATCCGGACGCGAACAGCTTGCTCTCGCGACGATACTCGGCATCGGCAAGCCGTAGACGTGCGCGCGCGGCCTCGACCTGGGCCTGGTAGTCCCTCGGATCCAGACGCGAGAGGATCTGGCCCTTCTTGACGCGCTGCCCCTCCTCGACGTTCCAGTCGATGATGCGGCCTTCCACCTCGAAGGCGAGCTCGACCTCTTTGACGGCCTTGATGCGACCCGGATAGTCGGGCCGCGTAGTCCCCTGCTGCCCCGCGAGCCTGTAAATTTTGATTGGCCGCGGGACGGGCTCGGGCTCGTCCACCACCTCGTCCTTACAAGAGACCAGGATCAGAAACACGAGCACGAACGGCACCGGGCCGAAGCCGCGGGCAAGCATTCTAGGGGGCATGGCGGGTTCCGTCTTCAAGGCGAGTGTTTGGGTTTCCGAGGACGTCTCGGCGCCCGCGAGCATGTGCGGGCCGGCGGAGTTTGCCAGCGCAAACTATCACGACGCAAGCTCACGCCAGAGGAAAAATTGCCACGACGGCCTAGGGAATCGGAGACGCGTCGACTATGCTGCGCCCCCTATGCGGCTGCTTTGCCTATCCCTCATTGCCTTTTTCCTCGCCGCGCCGCTCGCCGACGCACAAACCGAGAAGCCCCGAGTGAAAGTAACCGCGGTGTTCGACGGACCATCGCCTGTGTTCGACGCCGTCACCGAGGATTTGGCGCGCGAGATTCAAACTCAGCTATCCGACCGCTTCGACGTCGCTCTGGTTCCTCTGAGCTTCGAAGGCGATTGGACGGCCGAAGGCGTGGAACGTCAGCTCGATGAAGCGTATGCCGATCCGGACATCGCTGCGGTCTTCGGGTTCGGCCACCTTGCGGTCCTTGCCGTTGCAGCCCGTAAGGAGCTGCCCAAGCCGACGATTCTTCCGTTTGTTTTCGGTGGGCAGCAAAAAGGACTGCCTCGCAGAGGGGACGTCAGCGGAGAACGCAACCTCTGCTACATCAGCGAAGAGCTCGACATCCGCGACGAGGCTGCGCGGCTGCAAGAGGTCGCCGGCTCCAAACGAATCGTCCTCCTGGCAGAGGAGTCGCAGCGAGCGATGCTCTCCTCGGTAACGGGCATCGAAGGGGTGACGGCGGCGGTTGCCGAGCCAACCGTCGAGGCCTTGCTAGCCGCCATTCCCAACGCCGCCGACGGCCTGATCCTCACTCCGATGCGGCAGCTCAGCCTCGAAGCTCGGGTTCGGCTTCTCGACCAGATCACCAAGCGCCGCATCCCGAACATCGCAGTCAGCCCTCGTTGGCTCGACCAAGGCGCGATGATGTCGATTCGGTCTAGGAACAACGCAGCCCGGAGAGCTCAGCGCGCGGCCCTCAACCTCGACCTGATTCTCGAGGGCCGGCCTGCCTCTCAGATTCACGTGCAGTTCGAAGAACGCCAGGAGCTGCTCATCAACATGCAAGCGGCGCGCGCCGTCGGCGTGCGTCCTAGCTTCGAAGTGCTGCTCGAAGCGAACATGGTGCACGAAGAAGAAACTGCCGACGAAAACCGACTCCAGATGAGCCGCGCAATGAAGGAGGCGGTGGACGAGAACTTGGATCTGCTGGTCTCCGAGAGGTTCGTCGAGGCGGGCGAGGAAGGCGTGAAAGTCGATCGAGGCCCCTTGCTGCCCCAGGGGCAACTGCAAGTTGGCGTCGTCTATCAAGACCCCGATCGGATCATCGTCGGAGGGCAGGTCGCCGAATGGCAGGCATCCACCTTCGCCCGCGCGAGCCAGAGCCTCTATTCAGAGCGGGCCTGGACACGCTTCAAGACGCGCAAGCTTGCGCAGCAGGGGCGTCAGTACGGCTACTTCACAGATGTCCTCGACGTCATGCTCAGCTCGGGTGCGGCCTACGTCGCGGTGCTCCGCGCTCAAGCGCAGGAGCGCATCCAGCGGAGGAACATCCAACTCACGCGGGAGTACCTCGAGCTAGCTCGGCTCCGACTCGAAGTCGGGGTCGCCAATGCGAGCGAGCTCTACCGCTGGCAGGTGACGCTTGCCGACAACCAGGCGGCGGTCGTCGACGCGCGCGCAATCGTGGAGCAATCGAAGATCGAGCTCAACCGAGTGCTCAACCGGCCCTCGGAACGGCCGATTGCGCCGATCGACTTGCCTGTCGACGAGGCCGGCCGAACGCGACCCCCGGAAGACCCGATCAGCAAATACATGAACGACCCGTGGTCTTTCGAGAAGCTCAGGAATTTCATGGTTAGCGAGGGTTTGCGCAACTCGCCCGAGGCCCGCCAAGTCGAAGCGCGAAGAGCGGCGGAGCGACGCCTCAACCAAGGCCGCGCTCGGGAGCTTTGGTTGCCCGAGTTTTTCGTCGAGGGCGGCGTCCAGCACGACTTTTGGCGAGACGGGGAAGGCGCCACCGTTCCGCAGCCGAATCCGCTCAACATCCCGCAGCCCGACAAGTTCGGCTGGGACGTTGGGCTCTTCCTGGCGATTCCGCTTTCGCGGGGCGGCTCGGGCGTCGCGGACATGCGTCGTAGCGCAATCTTGGTCGAACGACTGGGCGCCGAGCTCGATCGCGTCGAACAGAACATCGATACCGGCGTGCGCACCGAGCTCTACAGCGCAGCTGCGGCGCTCGCCACGGTGGAGCTCACGCGCAAAGCCGCGGTCGCGGCGGCCAACAACTTGGTTCTGGTCACCGATTTGTATCGTCGCGGGAAAGTCGACATCATCACCTTGGTCGACGCGCAGACTCAAAGCCTAGTTGCCGACCTCGGCGCCGCAAACGCGGTCTACGACTACGTTCTTGCGTTGCTCTTCGTCAATCGCGAGGCGGGGCACTTCCGTAACCTCGACACCCCCGAGGCACAGCAAGACTTCGCGCGGCGGCTCAGCGCGTTCGTCTTGGCGGCGGATCGACCAGAGCTGAGCGCGGTCCCAGCCCCGTAGACATCTGGTGACTTGGGCTTTAGGCTCGCCCTTCCGGAAACCCCCGGGCGAGGTGGTCATGACGAAATCTGGGCTGCGCACACTGCTGGTCCTCACAGCTGCTCTGTTTTTTGCGTTCGGCTCGTCGGCTGTGGCCCAAAGGAATGCCCGGCCAACGTTCCGCATCATGATGCTCGCGGACGGCGAGTCGCCGTTGTTCGCCGAGCGGCAGAGCGCGCTCAAGAGCGAAATTCTCGAGCTCATGAAGGAAGACGCCGCCATCACCTTCGTCGAGCCCGGAACCAAGACCAACTGGACGCTCGAAGCGGCAGAGGCGGCCCTCAAAGAGGGTCTCGCGGATCGCCGCGTCGACATGATCATCGTCTCGGGCCCGATGGCGGGGGTGGCCGTGGGTCGAATCCCGAAGCTCAGCAAACCCGTCCTCATTCCGTACGCCGCACCCGAGCTCCAGGGCCTTCCCCGAAACGGCAACCGCAGCGGCCGAAAGAACCTCGCCTACATCGCCGGGCTTTTGAACTTCGAGCGCAACATCCGTCAGCTGGAGGAAATCGTACGCTTCGATCGCATGGCGCTGATCGTCGGTGAAGAGGTCGTCCAACACCTCGACGCCCCGGAGCGTCCGATACAGGCAGCGAGCCAACGCCTCGGGGTTCGAACGAGCTTGGTCATCGCCAACGGAGGCGCGGAGACGACTCTCGCCGCAATTCCAAAAGACACCGAAGCGATCTACATCGGCCCCATCTTCAAGTGGAGCGACGAGGAGATGCAGCGCCTCGTCGACGGCATCAACGCGCAGGAGCTTCCCTCGTACGCGGGCGGCGGCGTGCACTGGGTCGAGCGAGGCGCCCTGGCGACGATGGAGACCGACGAGGACGAAACCCGCCGCATGCGTCGGGCCGCGCTCTTCGTGCAGCGCATCCAGATGGGAGAGCCGGCTGCCTCACTGCCCGTTTCGTTCGACCAGCGGCCGGTGCTCGTCATCAACATGGCTACGGCAAAGGCGATCGGAACCTGGCCGCGATTCGAGGTCATGGCGGAAGCGCGGCTGATCAACGACCAGTCGGGCACGCGAGGGCCGCTCATCACCCTCGAAATCGCGATGCGCGACGCTCTTCGCGCGAACCTGGACCTGATGGCAACGGGCCTCGACATCGACGCGAGCTACGAAGGCGTCAAGGTGGCACGCGGGAGCTGGCTTCCCCAGGCGGGCGCAGACGGGGATTTCCTGATCAACGACCCGGCGGTTTCGACCTCGTTCGCACAGGCGCAGCGTCAATTCACCTGGGGCATCGGTGGCTCGCAGCTTCTGTACTCGCCGCAAGCTCACGCCGAGCTGCGCTTTCGTCGCGACACCTACTGGAGCCGGGAACACGACTACATGTCGGCCCGCCTCGATACCATGCTCGAAGCGGGCGAGGCCTATCTCGATGTGCTCCGCGCCAAGAACAACGAAGGCGTAAACCGAGACAACCTCAAGCTGACGCGAAAAAACCTTTCGCTCGCCGAAACGCGCAACGCGATTGGCGTAGCAGGCCGAGAAGAAGTCTTTCGCTGGCAGACTCAAATCGCCGAAAGCCGCTCGGCGGTCATCCAAGCAAGCGCGCTCCGCAACCAAACGGAGATCAACCTAAACCGCATCTTGAACCGGCAACTCGAGGCCCCCTTTCGAGTTCCGCCCCCGGAGGACGTTCGCACAGTCGCGCCCGGGAGCGACCAACGCCTGGTGAAGTATCTACAAGACGCCTGGTCGTTCAAAGTGTTTCGCGAGTTCATGGCAAAAGAGGCAATCCGGAATTCCCCCGAGGTCCGCAGCATCGACAGCCGGATTTCCGCACGCGACGAGCTGGTCAAGGGCGAGCGCCGCCAGCTCGGCATTCCGGACATCGCCGTCGTTGGCAGCTTCACGCACGTTCCGTACGCGGGCGGTCGAGGTTCCGAGGCGCCAGCGCCAATCCCCAACGTAGACATCGTGGGCCGGCAAACCTTCACCTGGAGCGTCGGCGCGACCGCTTCGCTGACGCTCTTCGACGGAGCCTCGAACTACGCGCGCATCCGTCGTCAGTTCCGCGAAATCGATCGCCTGCAAACCGACCGCGCCGTCATCGCCCAGCGCCTCGAACAAGACGTGCGATCCGCGCTCCATCAGGCCGGCTTCTCGTACGCCAACATCGCCCTCACCCGAGACGCCGCCGAGGCGTCCGCGCGCAACCTGGAGCTGGTCACCGACCTGTACCAGCGCGGCGCGGCCGACATCATTCAGCTCGTGGACGCGCAGAACCAGGCCCTCGGCGCCGCGCTCGCCGCGGCCAACGCGCTTTACGACTTTTTAATCGATGCGCTTCGGGTCCAGCGTGCTTCCGGTGCCTTTTCCCTCGAAGGGTCCGAAGAGGAGCGCGACGATTTCATCGAGCGCCTCGACGCGTTCGCTGCCGTACGCAAGCGAGAGAGCCGCGCCGCGCCGCCGGCGGCCGAACCCACGCGAACCAACCCCCGGGAGCAGAACTGATGGCCAAGACAGCAACCCTTCTCGCGCTGACCGCCGCCTTCGCACTACTCGGGTGCGAAGATGTGGTCGACGAGCTGGAGATCATCCGGCCCGTTCGATACGTCGTGGTCGAAGGAAGCGACGCAGCAACGCAGCGCACGTACTCGGGCGTCGCAAAGGCAGGGCAGGAAAGCCGACTCAGCTTCCAGGTTTCGGGCCAGGTCCTGAGCGTGCCGATCAACGTCGGCGAAGTCGTGAAGAAGGGCCAAACGATCGCGCGAATGGACCCGGCCGATTTCGCGCTGCAGCTTCAGAACGCGCAGGCCTCCGCGGCGCAGGCTCGCGCGCAGGAGCGCAACGCCAAAGCGACCTACGAGCGAACTCGTGCGCTGTACGAAAACCAGAACGCCTCGAAACAAGATCTCGACGCCGACCGCACAGCCTACGAGTCGGCGCGCGCAGGGCTCGAATCGGCCAACCAGCAAATTCGCCTTCGCCAGCGACAGCTCGGCTACACCCATTTGAAGGCGCCGGAGCCGGGGACGATCGCGACTGTGGACATCGAGGTCAATGAATACGTGCAAGCTGGAATGCTCGTCGCCACGCTGCTTGCGGGCGAGCAAATCGAAGTACGGGTCTCTGTCCCGGCATCGATCATTCGCAGTATCGAGAAGGGCGCGAAAGCGCTCGCCCGCTTCGATTCGCTCGACGGCAGGGAGCTCGAAGGAACCGTGACCGAAGTCGGGGTCGCGAGCGTCGCGGGTGCGACGACGTTCCCGGTCACCGTCCGGCTCACTGAAGGGCAAAGCCTCGTTCGAGCCGGCATGGCGGCCGACGTGACCTTCGTCTTGGCCGATACGACCGACGGCCCCAAGTACGCGCTTCCGACGAGCGCGCTTGGGGAAGATCGCAGCGGCCGCTTCGTGTTCAAGGTCGAACGGACCGACGACCCCGCGCTCGGCATCGTGCATCGGAGCGCCGTCGAGGTCGGTCAGCTGCTCTCGAATGGCGTCGAGATCAACTCCGGCGTAGAGCCTGGCGACCTGGTGGTCACCGCCGGCGTCAGCCGCATCTACGACGGCTTGCAGGTTCGGCTTCCGCCGAAGCCGGGGTCGGAGCCTGCAAACGTCGCGCCCACTGTTCAAAACGAGCAGCCGGCGGCCAACGCGCCCGAGACGCCATGAGCCTCACCGAGTTCGCACTACAGCGGCGCACCGTCACCGGCACCCTCATCGTCGTTCTCATCTTCGCCGGGGTCGGGGCCTACTTCGATGCGCCGCGCCAAATGGACCCCGGCTTCATCATCCGGACCGCGATGATCACGACCAACTTCCCGGGCGCCAGCCCGGCGCGCGTCGAGCAGCTCATCACCGACCCGATCGAAAAGGCCGTCCAAGAGATCCCCGAGCTCGACTTCGTCAGCAGCGAGAGCCGGACGGGCGTTTCGGTGATCTACGTGAATATCCGCGAGGAGTTCAAGGAGATGCGCCCCATCTGGGACGACCTCCGGCGCAAAGTGGACGCCGTGGCGCCCAGCTTGCCGGAGGGCGTCATCGGGCCGAACGTCAACGACGAGTTCGGCGACGTCTATCCCATCATGTTCAGCATGACCGGCGATGGGTTTTCATACATGGAGCTCAAAGACATCGCCGACGACCTCCGCGACGAGCTCTTGCGCGTGGAATCGGTGGCGAAAGTCGACATTCTCGGCGCACAGGAAGAGCGCCTTTTCGTCGAGTACAACAACGCCGTCCTGAGCCAGCTCGGAATGACACCCAAGTTCCTGAAGGACAGCCTACAGCAGCGAAACATCATCCAGCCCGGAGGCGAAATCGACGTCGAACAGGAGTCGATCGCCCTCGAGCCGAGCGGAAACTTCTCTTCGGTGACCGAGCTCAGACGAACCGTCATTCGTCTCCCGAAAAACGACGAGCTCGTCTACCTCGAAGACATCGTCGACATCTACCGCGGCTACGTCGACCCGCCCGAAGGGCTCGTACGCATCGACGGTCACCCCGGACTGACGCTCGCGATCTCCATGGCCGAGGGAGGCAACCTCATTCAACTCGGAGAGCGGCTCGAGGGGTTCTTCCAGTTCATCCAAGAGCAGTACCCGCACGGCGTCGACTTCTACAAGACCTATTTCCAGCCCACCATCGTCGAAAAGAAGGTCGGCGACTTCGTCGATAGCGTGTTTCAGGCGGTCGTGATCGTGCTCGTGATCATGCTGCTGACCCTGGGTCTGCGGACTGGCTTCGTGGTAGCGACGCTCGTGCCGGCCACGATGATCATTGCCATGTGGGTCATGAGCCTTTTCGGCATTCAGCTCGATCAAATGTCCCTCGCGGGCCTGATCATCGCCCTCGGTCTGCTGGTCGATAACGCGATTGTGGTCTCGGAGTCGATCATGGTGCGGATGGCCGGCGGCGAACAAGGACCCCCTGCCGCCCTCGCGGCTGCCAAGGAGCTCAGGGTCCCGCTCTTGATCGCGTCCCTCACCACGGCCGCCGCGTTCCTGCCGATCCGGCTCGCTGAATCTGCCGTCGGCGAATACACCGGTGTGCTCTTCTCGGTCGTGACGATCACCTTGCTGATCTCCTGGGTTCTCGCGCTCACGATGATCCCCATCCTCTGCGTGAAGTTCCTCAAGCCGAAGCAGGTCGAGGAGCCCTTCGACTCAGGCTTCTACCGCTTCTACCGCAGGAACATCCTGACGGTCCTCCGCCATCCGGTGCTGAGTATCGGGATCGCGGTCATCGGGTTCTACGCCGGGATACAGCTTTACAGGTTCGTTCCGCAGCTCTTCTTCCCTCAGCAGGCCAGCAACTTCTTCGTCGCGGAGCTCACCTTCCCCCCGGGCACCTCGATCGGAGCGACCGAAGCCATGATCAGCGACATGGACTCGTTCATCGAGAGCGAGCTCTGCGTCGACGAAAACAAAGAAGGCGTCACCCACTGGGCCTCGTTCATCAGCACGAGCCCCCCGCGCTTCACGCTCACCTACAACCCGGACGCCCCCAGGCCTCGGTACTCGGAAACCATGTTCCACACCTCGACAGCGGAGGTCGTCCCCGAGGTGATGGAGAAGCTCGAGCACCACATGACCGAGCGATATCCAGATCTTCGCCCGCACATACGGCCGCTCGGTAACGGCCCGCCCGTGCGAAAGCCGATCGAGGTACGGATCTCCGGCAAGGATGCGGACAAGGTCTTCGAAATAGCCGACCAGGTGAAGCAGTGGCTCAACGACCGCCCGGACACACGCAATGTGGGCGACGACTGGGGTCCGAAGGTCAAAAAGCTGCTCATCGAAGTGAGCGGCGACCGCGCGCGCCGCGCCGGCATCACCAACGAAGACGTCGCGACCTCGCTTCAAACCTTTCTGAGCGGCTACGAAACCACCCGCTACCGCGAAGACGACAAGACCATTCCCGTGGTCTTGCGATCGGTCGCGGAGGGCCGCCGCAACATCGATCGCCTGGCCACCCTGAGCGTCTTCGCGCAGGACGGCAGCTCCGTTCCGCTGACCCAGGTCGCGAGCGGCGAGCTCGAGTGGGAGTCGTCCGAGATCTTGAGGCGCGACCTCTACCCCACGGTCACCGTCGACAGCGACACCGCAGGCGGCGTCACTCCCTTCGACGTCATCGCGGAGCTCACCCCCTGGCTCGAACAGCAAAAGCAGACCTGGGGCATCGGTTACCGCTACGAGCTCGGCGGAGAGGTCGAAGGCTCGGGCGACGCCAACGCGTCGATCGCGGCGAAGCTCCCGATCGCCGGCATGGTGATTCTCATGCTGCTGGTCTGGCAGTTCAACTCGCTTCGCAAGCCTGCGATCGTCCTCGCAACCATCCTCTTTGCGCTCGTCGGGGTCGCGATCGGCCTCCTCGCGGTGCACTGGTCAGGCCTCCCCGGAGGGTACTTCGGCTTCATGACTCTGCTCGGCATCGTCTCGCTCGCCGGCATCGTCATCAACAACGGCATCGTGCTGATCGACCGCATCGACATCGAAATCACCGAAAACGGTCTCGCTCCACCCCAGGCCGTCATTCAAGCGGCGCAGCAGCGCTTCCGCCCGATCATGCTCACCACCGCGACGACGATCAGCAGCTTGATTCCACTCTACGTGGGCGGCGAAGAGATGTTTCAGCCGATGGCGGTGGCAATCATGGCCGGCCTCCTCTTCTCGACATTCCTGACGCTCGGCTTCGTCCCCCTGCTCTACTCGCTCTTGTACCGAGTGAGCTTCAAAGACTTCGTCTACGCGGGTGACTAACGGGTAGACGGGGCGGGGAAAAAGCACGACGCGGGCCTCCGCCGAACGGCTCGGCTTCATAGCGGGGCTCGGAAAAACCCGCGACACGGGGCTCCATCGAACGGCTCGGCTTGCAAATCTGGTCGGTCGGGCTTGAGGGCGGGGACCAGGCAAGCCTCGCCTCGGCGCGCGCGCCAATCTGCGGTGGTTGCTGTCTTGCAGATTGTCACTTGCGACGTCGACTCCGCCCCATATCGCGGGTTTTTCCGAGCCCCGCTATGAAGCCGAGCCGTTCGGCGGAGGCCCGCG
>SHLP01000213.1 GCA_004283055.1 Deltaproteobacteria bacterium | reverse complement strand
TCCTGCGACATCCAGATGGACAAGCGCTTCGACGACAAAGAGAAGGCTTGCAACGACCCGGAGAGTGACGTTCAGCTCAACGGCGTACCCTTGAGCTGCCCGACCGAATGGCGGGTCAAGCCTGGCGTCGACGACATCATCGAGCTGGTCGGCAGCGCCTGCGACACGTTCAAGAGCGGCGACGTGACGTTCTCGGCCGAGTTCCCGTGCGGCGCCATCGTCGTCGAGTAGTGATTACTCAGGGAGCTTGATCTCGAGCTCTTTTCGGGTACCCGCTTCGACTCGGACGACCCTCGTTTGGCTCGGCAGCTCGCGCCCCACCTTGACGACATGCTTCCCTTTGGAGAGGCGGGCTTTGACCGGGGCTCTACCCATGAACGCTCCGTCAATCCAGACATTTCCCCAGGGCTGAACGAAGACGTGGAGCCAGCCTTTGCGCGAGGGCGCCGCGGGCGCTGGCGCGGGCACTGACGCTGGCGCGGGCACTGACGCTGGCGCGGGCACTGACGCGGGCGCGGGCACTGACGCTGGCACTGGCGCTGGCGCTGACGCTGGCACTGACGCTGGCACTGGCGCTGACGCTGGCGCTGACGCTGGCACTGACGCTGGCACTGACGCTGGCACCGACGCTGCTCTTGGCTCTTGGGCTTGCTGGTCTAGCCATCGTGCGCCGGTGGCGGCTGCGAAGAAGCCCACGACCAATGCGCTCGCCAGCAGGATGGCGCGTACTGCCTTCTGTGGCTTGACCACGCTTGGGGGCGCGTCTGGAGGCCTCTCCTCGGCCGCGAGGCTCGGCGGACGGCTGAGCTCCGTGTCCCGTTCTTCCTCCTGCGCTCGGACGTGCATTCGGGCCCGAGGACCGCCTCGATGCCTTTCGATGGTCGACGCGAGCTGCGATCGAATCGAAGGCGGAGGCGACACGGACCCTAGCTCTTCGATCAAACGGGCCGCGCTGGGGGTGCGAAGGGCGGGGTCGACTTCAATCAAGCGCTCGATGATCCCCACGAGCTCCGCCGGAGCCTCCGGCGCGACGTCCTCCAGCGGCACGCGGTTGCCATCCAAAATCCGTTGCATGGTTTCGACGTCATGTGCTCCGTCGAAAGGCCGCAGCCCGGCAAGCGCCTCGAACAGTACCACTCCCAGCGAGAATAGATCCGTTCTACCGTCCACTGCCTCGCCCCTCATGTGCTCGGGAGACATGTATGGGACCTTGCCCCTCGCGCTGCGGCTTGCTGTCGCTTTCGCATCGTCGAGCGCCTTGGCAATCCCGAAGTCGGCGAGCTTGGCCTCACCCGAGCGGCTCAGCAAGATGTTCGAGGGCGAGATGTCACGATGGACCAGGCTTCCATGCGCATGTTCGAGCGCGTAGGCGAGGTCCAAGCCAATCAAGGCGACTGTTTCGGGCGAAAGCCGCTCGCCGGTAGACGATTTCAAAAGCGAGCGAAGGTCGACGCCGTCAACGAGCTCGAGCGCCATGTAGTAAACCTCGTCCACCTCGCCGACGTCGATGACGCCCACGATGTTGGTATGCCGTAGCTGCCCTGCAAGCACGGCCTCGCGCCGAAAGCGAGCGACGAATTCCGGATCAGCACCGAACGCCGGCAGCACTCTCTTCAAACAAACGCGCTGCTCGAATCCACCGGCCCCAACGCGTGTCGCTTCGAAAGTCTCGGCCATCCCGCCCACGCCCAGACGTCGAAGCAAGTAGTAGGCACCAAACTCTCGCGGCTCGCCGGCCATTGCCCCAACAGACTAGCACCATCGTGAAAGCACTGGCGCCGTGGTTACCGGCGATGCAAGGTCCCCCGCCGCTGATGAAATTTGCGTCAGGTCCATTCAAGAGCGTCGATCGCACCATCTTCCGGCGCCTCTTCGATTTGGCGATGCCGATCGTCGGCTTGAATCTCCTCAGCGTCCTCACCCTGGCGGTGGACACCGCGATGTGCGGTCGTCTTCCCGATGCCGAGGAAGCCTTGACCGCCCTCGGCTTCGCTGGCCAACTCGTCTTTTTGCTGATGGTGGCGATGCTCGGGCTGACCGTGGGGACCGTCGCTTTCATCTCCCGCGCCCACGGCGCCCGCCAATCGGACCGGATCAACCACGTTCTTCACCAGAGCATTCTCCTCACCTACCTGGTGTCGATTGCGGTGGCGATCGTGGGAAACCTCGCTGCCGGACAGATCATGGAGTGGCTCGGCGCCGAAGCGGGCGTGCGCGACCTCGCGGTGAGCTACCTACGTCCATTGCTCTCACTCACTGTGTTCTTTTACTTGAACATGCTGTTCGCCGCGGCGCTGCGCGCGGTCGGCAACACGATGCTGCCGTTCATGATCGCCCTTTTGAGCAACCTCATCAACATCGTGTTGAACTACGGACTGATCTTGGGGCGCCTCGGCCTCCCCGCGATGGGGGTCCGCGGCGCAGCCTGGGGGACCGTCATCTCGCAGGCGCTTGCAGTCGTCTTGATGGTCGCCATTCTGAGGCGTGATGTCGTCTATGGTGTGCGTGCGCGTATGGGCCTGGCACGGCTCGACCAGCCGCTCGCTCGCGATCTTTTTCGCATCGGAGCGCCGGCCGCGCTCGATATGCTGGTCATGAACATCGCGTTTCTCTCCGTCGTTGGGATGCTGGCGAGGGTCGTGCAGGTGGCCGTTGCGGCCCACGGCGTTGGACTCCGGGTTCAGTCTCTGGCGTTCGTGCCCGGCCTCGGAGTGTCACAGGCGATCGGGGCCATGGTCGGAAACGCGCTAGGCGCCAACGATGAGCCCGAAGCCCGTCAGGTCGTCCATGGCGGCATCATCTTGTCGACGGCGATCATGACGTTCCTCGGCTTGTCGATCGTATTCGGCGCGACGCCGATCCTTGCGATTTTCGATCTCGATCCCGCGACCGAGCTCGGCCGCTATTCGATCCTCTGGATGCAAGTCCTCGGTTGGGGCATGCCGGTCGTTGGTATCCACATCGCCCTCATCGGGATGCTCCGCGGGGCCGGCGCGACCAACACGAGCCTGATGATCAACATCGTCGGCACGCTCATCATTCAAGTTCCGCTCAGCTGGTTCCTCGGTTTCGTCGTGGGTTGGGGCGCATTTGGGATCTGGGTTGCGGTCCCCATTTCGTTCGTGGCGCGTATGCTCCTCGGCATCGTCGCGTACCGGCGCGGCGAATGGGCCCGCGCAGGCGCAACGCTCTGAAGAGCCCCGACCAGGCAGGGATTTCTCTGCGACCGGCTCTTTTGGTAACCTGGGGCCATGTTCAACGCCTTGATCAGGGCGCTGTATCGGGTGGCGCATTGGGGGTTGCGGCTTCTTTGGTTCATTCGACGGCCCGAGACGACGGGAGCGCTCGTGGCCGTCTGGCATCGCGGTCGCGTGTTGCTCGTCAAAAACTCCTACCGAGCTCAGCTCACGTTGCCCGGTGGCTATATCCGACCACGTGAAGATCGTCGCACCGCGGCGGCACGCGAGCTTCGCGAAGAGGTCGGCATCAATGTGCAGCCCAAGCGACTCGTGCACGCGTATCACGGCACCCATGTGTTCGAGCACCGTCAGGACACGCTCGACATTTACGAGCTCGAGATGGAAGCCGAGCCAAACATCGATGTCGACAATCGCGAGGTCGTTCGCGCGGAGTTTCTGATTCCAGAGGAAGCGCTGGGGATGCAAATCGTGCCGCACCTGGACGAGTATCTTTCGAAACGAATTGCGCGGGCGACGGATTGAGCCAACGCAATCCCCATGATGCGCTCCGGCGCGAGGCGCTTCGCCTTCACGAGCGCTACCATCGCGAGTTGATCGAGCGTTTTTCAGTTTGTCCGTGGGCGAAGCCAGCCCGAGCCGGGGGTCGCACTCGCGCACACGTCGTCACGGATGCGAGCTGCAAGCTGGAGGAGCTAGCGCCGGTGCTAGCCGATTGGGCGAATGACCCCGCCGTCGATGTCGCCTTCGTGATTGCGCCACGCTTCGCGGCGGGCTCGGAAGCGTTTGCGCAATGGGCAACGTCGTTGGCTGAGGGGCAGGCGGGCACGTTCTTCAGTGCAGCGTTCTACCCGAGCGCTGCAGAGTCTGCGGGCTCGATCCAGTTTTTGCGGCAAAGCCCCGACCCCACCGTGCAACTGGTTCGAAGAACGCGCCTCGAAGAGATCCGCGCACAGGACCCACCGCACTACGCCGATATCTTCGACCTGGACCTCCAGAGCCTGAATACGCGAAAGGCGCCGCAGAGCGTCGCCGCCTCGGTGGTCTCCCACAACGCGCGAATGCTCGAGCGAGAGGGAAGGGCGGAGATCCAGCGAATCTTGGATGATATTCGAGAGGACCGGGAGCGGAGCTACGCCCGCTTGATGCCGCTGCTGTGACGGGTGGGTGCGAGTGGCGCTCGTCGGCTTGTGGTGCCGCGGGTGTTGGGGGGGCGGTGGCGCTGTTTGGTTTTTGCTGCCGCGGTGGAGTTGACCCGGTTTCGTGGACACTCGCCCGGTTTCGGGCAAAGGAGTCCACA
>SHLP01000212.1 GCA_004283055.1 Deltaproteobacteria bacterium | reverse complement strand
TTCGCCCTGTCACCGTATGGAGGGGCGCGGAAAAAACGCGTCATGGGGTGGAGTCTGTGGACCGTACGATCGAAGAAGGGCGCGCGACGGGCGTGCTCGCGATCGGGCGCCCCGTCGCCGCGCTTCCCCAAGTCGACCTACGACGAGGCGCCGGCCCAATCGCTGTGCTGCCCATCCCGAGCCGTTCTTCTATCCAATGGATAGGAATGGAGGGGCGCGGTGTCAGCGCAAGTGACCGGACACCGCCAATCGCCTCAGAGACTCGCCTCTCCGAACGTGTCGCAAGCGTTGACGTCGCCGCTGGCGTACCCGCGCTTGAACCACTTGACCCGCTGCGCCGAGCTTCCGTGCGTAAACGACTCTGGCGTGACGTAGCCTCGTGACTGCTTTTGCAAACGGTCGTCTCCAATCGCGCTCGCGGCGTTGAGACCTTCTTCGATGTCACCCTGCTCGAGCAGGGCACGTGTGCGGTCTGCATGGTGCGCCCAAATTCCGGCCAGGCAATCGGCCTGCAGCTCCTGGCGCACCGACAGCTGATTGGCCTCGGCCTTGCTCAGCCGAGCCTTTTGTCGCTGCACCTGTTCCGAGACCCCGAGCAGAGTTTGTACGTGGTGGCCGACTTCATGGGCGATGACGTAGGCCTGGGCGAAGTCTCCCGGCGCTTGAAATCGATTCTGCAGGTCGGAATAGAAACTCAGGTCGATGTAAACCTTCTGGTCGGCGGGGCAGTAGAAGGGCCCCATCGCGGCCTGTGCGAAGCCGCAGGCCGAGCGGACCGAGCCGCTGAACAGCACGAGACTCGGCTCGCGGTAGTTGCGACCGGATTGGCCGAATATCTCGTTCCAGGTGTCCTCGGTGTCCGCGAGAACGACGGCGACGAACTGCGACTGCTCGTCTTCGAGCTTCGCGCCTCCAGTCGTCGGTGCCGGCACGCGCTGCTGTTGGGTCTGTACCACCTGCATCAGCGCGCTCGGGTCGACCCCCAAGAACAGACCGACCCCAACCAGCACCAATAGCCCGATGCCCCCGCCCGCGAGCTTGGGCCGCGCGCGCACGCCTCGGCGATCCTCGACGTGTGCGCTCTGCTTTCGACCTCTCCAGCGCAATGGAGCCTCTCGATTCCAGAGCTCTGACTAGAGCTCGTCTTCGACGCTCTGGCCGCCGCCCTGAAAGAAACCTGCGAGGTGCTGTGCGCGAACGGCGACCTCGCTGAGCCGCTGAGCGAGCGCTCCGCGGGTCTGCGGTCCGACGTCGCCATCGACGTCGACGCCAGCGTCCTTTTGGAAGTCGCGGATCGCGTTGCGCGTTCGCTTGCCCATCACGCCGTCATGCTTGCCGGGCTTGTATCCGCAAATGTCGAGCGCCTCTTGCAAGGCTGCGATGTTGTCATCTGATGCCATCATTCACTCCTAGTTCAGGCCCCAAGCTGCGGCCCAGGCCTTTGCGGCCCCTCCAAACGCTTTGGGATCACTTGCTCCCAGCTTCGTCGACGCTTCGGCGTACTCCGCCTTGAGAGCCTTGAACTTTGCCTTGGTCGCGTCCGACGCGCCTTGTCCCGCGGCCTTGGCGGCCTTGGACTTCGCACGAAGGTCAGCAACGTCGTACTTTTCGAGCATGCCCGTCAGGATTGCCGCTCCCGTCGCCGCATCACCGGCGCCCTCGAGAGCATTGACTCCTGCCTCGAAGACCGCGACCAGGTTCTCCGATGCGCTCCCCGTGAGTGCGACCTCCGGGATTGCGGGGCCGGCCGGTTCCGCAGGCTCTGCTGCCTTGGGTTCGGGTGCAGGTGTCTCCTCGGCAGCGGGCGCAGGCTGCTCCGGTGCGGCTTCTTTCTTCTTGCAGGCTGACGTCGACGCCACCGCGAGGACGAGCAGCGCAAGTGTGGATATCTTCATGGACTCCCCTTTTCCAATGAGTGCGGCCGGAGCATACGGATGGGCTGACATCGAACGCAAGCCGTATTTGCATTCACGGGCGCGAATCAGCCTAATTTGGCCGCAAGAATCGGGTGTTGTGTCCGTTTCGCCGAACGCGCATGATGCCCCATTCGCTCGATGAGGAGACAGCATGGACGATTTGATGGAGTCGATTGCGGCTCAACTCGATGGAGCGCCCATGGCGCAGCTCAGCAGCCAGCTAGGGACCGACAGCCGCAGCACGCAGAACGCCGTGCAAGCGGCCCTGCCTTTGCTTTTAGGCGCACTTGCGAAGAACAGCGCCGATCGCGGAGGCGCCGAAGCGCTGGCCGGTGCGCTCGATCGCGATCATGACGGAAGTATCCTGGACGACCTTGGAGGGTTTCTCGGTGCTGGCGCAAGCTCCGATGGTGCGGCGATCCTGGGTCACGTCTTAGGGAAGCGTGAGCCCAGCTTCGAGGCTGGGATCGGTCAGGCTACGGGGCTGCAAGGCGGTCAAGTCGCTCAGCTGCTTCAGATCCTAGCGCCGATCGTACTGGGTTACCTCGGCCGCCAGAAGCAACAGCAGGGCATGAGTGCGGGAATGCTCGGAGAGCTCCTCGGCGCGCAGTCTTCTCGGGCTCAGGCGCAGAATCCTGCGCTTGGTGTCCTTGCATCCCTCCTCGACAAGGATGATGACGGCACCATCGTCGACGACCTCGGCGGCATGCTCGGGTCTTTTCTCTCGGGGCGATGAACCGCTCGATCAGGGAGCTGTGCAGCCGCCCTTGCTCTTGATCGACACGCCGGCAGCTTGAGCAGAGCACGCGTTGGCGTACGTCTTGCCGTCGCAGCCGCAGACCGGGTCGTAGTCTGCCGTGCATGCCTGCGGGCGGGGTTGGCACTTCCCTGGCTTGTTGGTCGCGCCGCACCGTGCGGAAGAGGGGAATTTGCAGAACAGACCGGTGGCACACTTGGCAGCGCCTGCGACCCCACAGCTCGCACCGACTGCCCCGGCCGAAGCCTGTCCCGGATCCTGACATAGGCCCCGATGCCGAATCGAAACGCCATGCGAGTGCGCTACGCAGTCGTTGCTGTAGTTGCGGCCATCACAGCCGCAGACCGGCGCCCACTCCTTGGTGCACACCGTGGGCTGCGCTGCGCACTCGCCCGGCCCGGAGACTTCGCCGCAGTACTGCGCTTCGGAGTAGCGACAGAAAAAACCCGTTGCGCAGGACGCAGCCGCTCCGCCGTCGCCACAGCTGCCGACCGGGCCTGCTGGAACGCCAGGCGCCGCCGAGCTCGGGCACTCGCCCGACTGGCGTGGGGACACCCCGTGTGAGTGCGCAACGCAAATGTTGAGGTAGGTCCGGCCGTCGCAGCCACAGACCGGGCTGTAGTCTTTCGTGCAGGTCGACGGCATTGGGAAGCAGGCGCCCTCGGCGCCGGTTTCTCCGCACTCGGCATCGGGGGCGTAGTGGCAGACGAAGCCGGATGCGCACGTCGCTCCTGCCGCGCGGCTGCACTGCCCGCCGGGCCGATCCGGATAGCGTGACGGCTCGCTCTGCTTCGCGCACGAAGCCAGCAGACTTAGGCAAAAAACCGAGAGGAAGACTCGTATCATCTCCGGATAGGTATCGCCGAAGGGCGATGGAGGCAAGGCGCCTCAGGCTTTCGGAAGGGCGTCCTCGAGCGTGGGCACCCAGTCGCCCGCCGTGCCCTCGAGAAACGCGCCCACGCCCGTACGCTCCACGAGGGAGCTAAACGGATTCGGCTCCGGGTTGATGACGATCATGGGAACGCCGCGCTGTGCGGCGATCGTGCCGATGTGCATCGGCAGGGTCGTGGCCCCCGTCGTGCCGACGACGATCACCAGAGACGCGTGTCGCGCCGCTTCGATGGAGCTTTGGAACCGAAAGTTTGGCTCGTCGTAACTTTCGTCGAACCAGAGCACGTGCGGCCTGGCCATCGCGCCGCAGGAAGGACAACGCAGCAGCTCGAGCTCATGGCGGCTGAGCGCACGGCCCTTTTCCCAGGTGACCTCGACACGGTCCGGCATGGGCACGGGCGCGGGAAGGCATTCCTCGCTGCAGCGCATGAAATCGATGTTGCCGTGAATCTGGTAGGTGCGTTCGAGGGTGTTGCCGGCCCTCAGATGGAGCCCGTCGACGTTCTGGGTCACCAGCAAGAACCGGTCGCGGCCGCGCTGCTCGGCCTTGGCGAGGGCGAGGTGCGCTGCGTTGGGCTCGGCGCCGCGACAGACCCCACGTCGGTACAGATACCAGGCCCAAACCTCCTCCGGCATCGCTTCGAATGCACTTCGGGTCGCCATCTCCTCGGGCTGGTAGTTCCGAGAGCCGACCCGCCAGTATCCCTCTTTGCCGCGGAAGGTGGGGATACCGCTTTCTGCAGAAATCCCGGCGCCGGTGAGCCAGAGCACCAGCTCGTGCGGCCGCTCGAGGAGTTCTTTGACGGAGTCGTCGAGCACGGGGGGTAGGTAGCGGGATCGCGGTGTCAGCGCCAGCGTCAGTGCCAGGGACAGCGTCAGTGTCAGTGTCAGTGTCAGTGTCAGTGTCAGTGTCAGTGTCAGTGTCAGTGTCAGCG
>SHLP01000086.1 GCA_004283055.1 Deltaproteobacteria bacterium | reverse complement strand
TCCCCCGCAAAATGATGGTCGACGTAGAAGACCTCCGCTCCGGCTTCGAGCGCCTCGAGCACGCCGTCGCGGTTCTTGTCGAAGCTGAGATCGAGCGCCGTGATTCGGTCGCCGGCACGGACCTCGGCCTTGGCCACCAAGGCGATGTCGCGCTTCACTCCGGTAATGAGCGTGCTCTGCAAAGGCTCGGCGTTGCGAAGCTGGGTCAGCGCGCAAATGCCGTCGGCGTCGCCATTGAAGATGTCGATTTGAGCCATGCGGGTTTTTACCCCGACGATGCAGATTGCGCGAGCCCGCCGCTTGGCGCGAGGCTCAGGCGACGAAGCTGACGTTCACCTCGTGCGAACGGACCGGCCGATACCGCGCGAGACGTTCGACCCCGAGGTCGCGGCGCACCTCGTCGACGGGCCGAGCAAGCCATCGGTGCCAGGGCACATCGAGAAACCAGGCCGACCCCTTCGAGCGACGCCGGCCATCAAAGATCACGTCGCGCGCGCCGAGCTGGCGCTCGGTGACGCGGCCGATCTTGAACCAGGCCATGGTCGCAATGATCCCAACGCCGATGTTTCGGGTCTGGTAGTGGCTGAACGCCAAGAGGGCCGCCTCGCCAATCAAATCGCCCTCGTAGCCAAGCACCGCGTGCCACAAATCGTGCGAATCGCGCAGCCAATTGCGAATCCACCGCAGCTCCGAGGCCTCGTCGCGCTGGCGCGAAATGTCCGATGCCTCGACCAAGCCATCGGCGCTGATGCCCTCGGCTTCGACGAAGGCGAGATATTCCCTCCCCAAGCTGCCATCGGGCAAGGCGCGAAGCTGCTCCCGGTCGCTCAGCAAGGGGATGAGGTTTGGTTGCTCGGCTAGCAGCCGACGGCCCTGCTCGGACTGCTGAAGCCGTCTGCGCATTCGGACCAGGGCCGGCCCTTGCATGGCGTCGATGATCTCGAAGACCTGCTGCGTGTCGTCCGGGTTCGCAAAGAGCTCGCGCAGAGCGCGCGCTGCTCTCAGAGGCCGCATGGTCTGGATGCTCATCCGGGGGGTCATAGCCGGAATCTCAGCTGCGATCATCCAGTGAGCTCAAAGATTCTGGCGGTTCCGCTCGCCCAGACTGGAGCTTCACGAGCCAAAGGGCTACGATGACGGGCCCATGGCTGCGAAGAGCGTCACTTCATTGGAACGAGACGTCATCGACGAGGCTAGAGGGCTTCGCGAGCAAGTTCTCAACATGTCGCTCCTGATCGCGGTCGTCGTCGGCGGCGCGGCTTTCGTACGGACCGTCATCGACTCGGTCGATAGAGGCGCATGGATGGTGCTGGCGGGAGCGGTGGCTATGTACGCGGGCGCCCTCGTGCTGCTCCTGATGAAGCGCCTGCCCTACGCCGTGCGTGCTCTCGGGTTTCTGGCTCTCCTTTGGATCGTGGGCGTCCTAGCTCTGCTTGCCGTGGGCTACCTTGGCGCGCCCATTCTGATCTTGGCCGGGCAAAGTGTCCTGGCATCGGTGCTATTCGGGCGTCGCGTCACCCTCATCGCACTCGGCTTGAACCTGATCGCCCTACTCGTCGTCGGAGCAGCCTTGTCGACAGGTCTGACGACCGTCGAGACTCTGGCGTTTTACGAGCCGACCGTGTTCATGAACTGGCTCCGTATCACCGCAATCTTCGCAGTGTTTTGCGGAATCGCGGTGGTGAGTGTCGACGTGATCACCAACCACTTGAACCAGAGCCTGAAAGACCAGGCCGAGCTCATCGAGAATCTCAGGGGCGCGATGCAGCTCCGCGACGCAGCCGAGACGCAGCGGCGCAACGCGGAAAAGCGTCTTCGCGAATCGCAGCAGATGCCCAAAGTTTGACGGAGAGCCGGGTGCGCGGCTGACCAAGAGGGCCGAGCTACTCGACGACGACCTCACAGGTCGCGCTGCATCCGGAACCGGGCACGCCATTGTCCGGTCCAGCGTCGCAACCCTCGCCGAGCTCGGGCTGCCGAATGCCATCGCCGCAAGTCGGGCCTGAGGTGCAATCGGGGTTACAGCCCCCAGAGCCTCCGAGGTTGTCGCCGTCGTCGCATTCCTCGAAACCCGCGTCGACGTTGCCGTCGCCGCAGTACGGGCCCAGCCCGGAGCAGTCCGGCAAGCATTGTCCATAAACGCCGGTGTTTTGCCCCGGGCCGTCGTCGCAGAACTCGAAGCGGGTCACGATGCCATCCCCACACGTGTAGTCGCAGGTCGAGATTTCAGTAACGAAACCGTCGAGCGTGAGCCTGAAATTGGAGGCGCCCGTGTGCCGCTCTGCGTGAAAGATCGCCACCTCGTAGACCAATGGCTGTCCTGGCGGCGCCGCCGCTCTGTCCTCTTCGAGACGCGCCTTGCAGGCGTTTACGACGGCTTCCTGAGTTGCGCTTCCTGCATCTGCGGGGTCGGCGAAGCTCATCACGTCGGTGACTCTCGGATGCAGTCCGCCCACGTCGAGGCAGAGAAAACCATCGACGAAAACCCAGAGGTCGTCGTCACCGCTGAACGTCAGCACCTCATCGCCTTGATAGACGAAGAAGTAGTGCACCTCCGTCGTGAATCCGAAGTTTCGGAAATCGCTTCCACCGCTTGGAATGAAAAGGGTTTCCCCATACATCGGCTCGGCCGGCCATCCAAAGGGCGCAAGCGCAGGGTCATCGAGCGGGAAGAAGCCCGGAGGGAAGTCTAAGCTGTCGAACTCGTACACGTTGGCACCGATGTTCGGAAGGACGAGCTCCCCGACGACTTCCAGATTGCCGGTCGGATCGAGCGCAGGGCTGGTTCGGTACCATTGCGCGAACGAAGCTGCGCTGTGAGGTGGTCCTTCGTTGGAGCCGTAGACATACGGGTTGTCTCCCGAAAGCTCGGGTTTGCCGTCTGCATCGAGCTGATCCGTCGTAATGCGGAATGCGATGGACCCGTTCGAGTCGTCGGGGTTGTTGAAGTCCAAGCTGAACGTCGTCGGAGACGGGTCGGCCGTGTCGTTGCTGCGAAAATCCCTGTAGATGACGGGAATCGAAAGCTCATCGCCCAGATCGACCGGAGAAAGCACGCATTCGAAGCCCTCTTCCTCCTGACAGCTGCTGGAGCAACCATCGCCGTCGTTCGTATTTCCGTCGTCGCAGGCTTCGCTGGTGCCCGGAAGGATGACTCCGTCGCCACAGACGGCCTGGCAAACCCCTCCTTCGCAGTCGGGCTCGTTCCTGCAGGTCGCGTCGCATCCATCAAACGGCGTGCCGTTGCCGTCGTCGCACGTCTCCGGGAGGTCGATCCGCGAATCACCACAAACGATGGCCACACAGAGCACCCCGACGGTCGGGCAACGGTACCCCGCTTCGATCATCATGCAGTCGGCAGCGCAGCCGTCGCCGTCTGCCTGGTTTCCATCGTCGCAGGCCTCGGTCGCGTCGCGAGTCCGGTCGCCGCAGTCCGAAGAGATGCCTCCTCCTGCCCGCCACGCTCTTTCCAAAAAGACGCCCCGTCTCTTCAGCTTAGACGCTTGCCAAGGCCGCCGCCAAAAGCGGACTAATTCTCGGCGCGACGAACCCGGACCATGAGAATCGTGGTCGTCATCATGAAGGAAAAGGCGATGAGCGTGCCCCAGGCCGCGCCGACCTCACCCATGCGAGGAACGAGGACGAAATCGGCGAGAAGATTGACGAGGGCGGCCGCTACCGCGACTGCGGAAACGGTCTTTGCGTGGGTCGCCGCGAGGAGCGCCGACTGCCAGAGCATGGAGACGCCAAGGCATCCCAAACCCAGAGCGAGAATGGGGATGGACGTGAGGACGGCTGGTGAGGTGCGATAGGATTCTTCCAAGATCGGCGTGTACTTCACGATCAACGGAAGCGCGATCACTAGAACTGCGACCCAGGCAGCAATCTGAAGGCTGCTCCGTCGCAAGAGTTTCGCGGCGCCATCACGGTCGCCTTTCGCATAGGCCGAGTAGTAGAGCGGGTTGAACGAATGGAGGGTTACGATGTTGACCGTGCTGACGAGCAACGCGATTCGGTAGGCAGACTCGTAGCGCCCCGCCGCAGCGATCCCATTCCAGAGCGCGACGTAGAGACGATCGGCGCTTTGATATCCAACGTAGGCAAGCGCAGTGAGCACCATCGGACCCGAAAAACGAACTGGAACGCTCATCGAAGCGAGCGAGGGAGGCCGTTTGAGCCAGCCTCGTCGACGGAGGATGAAGAAGGCCGCAACGCCCGCGCCAATTTGAGCGAGCACCAGACCACCCCAGCGAGCCTCCCAGGTCCACCCGAGTAGGAAGAAGAGTATGATCGCGATGAAGGGGCGCGTTCCGTCGACGAATTCCGACCACATCGCCGCGCGCGTAGGTTGACTCTGGGCCTCGTGCACCGTCTGGGCCATGATGCGCGCCGTGGCAATCGTGGCAGCGACGACCACTCCCACGACGGCCCATCGAGGCACGGCTTCGCCCTCGAACATGAACAGAGAATCGGGGAGGGCCGCAATGAAGAGCACCGTCAGAGCTCCGATGAAGAGCGACAGCCCGAGCATGCCGCCGAGGTCACCGGCAAGCCCGACGCGTGGCTTCTTGTGGAGGTAGACCAGGATATAGGTCTGCGGCGCCAGTGTGATGCTGGCGGCCGCAACCCCAAACACGACGCCTTCCAGAATCGCAAAGCGGCCGTAATCGGCCTGGTCGAGCAGGTGGGTCCAAAGCAGGTTCGCCAGTTGAACCAGGCCGCCCATGGCGCTCGCCATCGTGTAAATGATGACGTTCCGTCGAAACGTCTTCTTCTGTTGAGATGCAGAGTCCAGAGGGAGTTGAGGTAATCCAGGCTGGACTCGAGCGCCAGTGGGGGTGGCGGGCGACGTCGGCTGGATCTTGACGAGTGTGCAGCTATCACGACGTTTAGGAGCTGACGACCGCAAGATATGTTGAGAAGGATCAGGCAGAGGGCCTACATCGCGCGGGCAAAGGTTCAGCTGCGGGCGCTGGGCTCGAGACCGGCGGAAGAGGGCCAGCGTCGGCTCTTCCTCGATTGCGGCTCGAATGTCGGGCAAGGCTACACATTCTTCAAGAAGTACCTGCCACCCGGGCGCTATGACGCGGTCCTGATCGAGCCGAATCCCAACTGCATCAAGTTGCTCCGAGAGCAGTTCGGGAGCTACCCAAACTTGGAGATCATCCAAGGCGCCGCTTGGGTTCGGAACGAAAAGCTGAAGCTGTTCGGTCTAGTCGAAGACGACAGGGGCGCGATGACGCAGGGCGCCTCGGTGGTCGCCGACCACAACAGCGGCGACTATCAAGCGAACCAAGAAGCCGCGCTCGAGGTCGATGCCTTCTCTCTCAGCGCGCTGCTCACTCGCAAAGCCGAAGAGTATGATGAGATCGTCGTCAAGATGGATATCGAATCGTCCGAGTACGAAGTGCTTCGAGACCTACTCGACACCGGGGCTGCCAAGCACATCACACACATCTTCGTCGAGTTCCACAGCGAGTACTTCAAGGAGCCCGAAAGCTCTCAGCATAGAGCGCTCGAGAAAGCTCTGGTGGACGAATTACGGGCTGCGGGCGTCGGCGTGACGATCTGGATTTGAGCCCTTCAGAGCTGCTTTACAGAGTGTCGGCTGGCGCCCTGCACGAAATCAGCGCAAAGCGCTGGGGCGAGTCGGCAAAGCTCCTGGCCCGCCAAGAACTCCCATGCTCAGATTCGCTGCCGACATTCGAACTCTGCTCTACATGGTCGTGACGACGGGGATGCTCGTGGTCTTGTGGACGAGTGACTCGTTCAACCCCTTGCTCTTCGTTGCTTACCTTTTCATGTCCGTTTCGGTGTCGGTGATCGCGCACAACCACAATCACCTGACGATTTGGAAGTCGAAGCCGTTGAACGCACTGACGGACTACTGGCTCACGTTGTTCTACGGATTCCCCGCCTTCGGTTGGATACCAACGCACAACCAGAACCATCACAAGTTCAACAACCGCGAGGGCGACTACACGATCACCTATCGCTACACCGAGAAGGCCAATCTTTTCACCCTGCTGACCTACCCTGCCGTCAGTGCCTTCCATCAGCAGAAGCCGATTCGCGATTACCTGGCCAAGCAGTATCGAATCAACAAGCGTCGCTTCTGGTTCTGCATCTCGCAGTACGCTCTCTTGGTCGCGTTCGTACTGGCCGCGTTCCTGGTGGACTGGAAAAAGGCTCTGCTCTACGTAGTGATTCCGCAGCAGGTCTCCCTGTACTCGGTCCTGATCTTCAACTACGTACAGCACGTGCACGCGGACGAGGAGTCGTCGCTCAATCACTCTCGCAACATCGTGGGCCCCGTCATGAACTGGTTCCTCTTCAACAACGGCCTTCACACCGTCCACCATGAAAACCCGGGGCAGCATTGGAGCAAGGCGCCCGAGGCCCACGCGAAGATCGCGCACGAAATCGACCCACGGCTGAACGACCAGAGCTTCTGGTGGATGCTGGTTCGGGTCTACGTCCTCGGAATATTCAGCACCAACGCCCGGGGTCGCTCGATGCGTCTCGACCGTATCGCCGCAGAGCGACGGCTCTAAAAACGGAGCGTCTGGTCCGACTGGGGGCGAGCTGAAGCGCGTTCCCAGGCCTCCTCCTGGGCCAGGAATTCGAGCGGATCCATCTCGGGTTTCACCTTTTGGTAGACCGTCGGGAAAGTGCCGTCCGCTTGGTACTGCTCGCGCATCCGGCGCCAAAGCGCATGGTCGAACATCTCCATGAACTCTTCTTCGGTGCTGAAGACGTCACAATAGGTGTGAAGGAAACCGCCAAGCGATCGCGCTTTTTGCTCGAACGCCCGAACCTTGGTCACGGCGGGGTACTGCTCGTCGCCGTCCTTTACCCTCTGCGGAAAACCGTAGACGCCGATATCGAGAAAAGCGGCGGTTTCCGCGCGCCCGGAGTAAGGCAATCCGCGATTGCTGGGGAGACGGACCATGCCCCCCTTGTCGATGACTTTGCAGGGATACGCAAGCAAGGGGTAGATCTCGAAGTCGTCGTGAACCTGCGCGACCATCTCGGCGAAGTGCTTTGCTGGGAAGGCGTACTCCTGCCAGACCTGCTTCCGAATCGTGTTCTCCCTCTCGGCGGCGGGCCTCGTGCCCTTGAGGAAGGTGGTGTTGGGCGGGAGCATCCAACCCATCGTGTAGCGAAACCAGGGCTCGTTGGCCGTCGGGAGAATCTGCGCAAGGCACATGCACATGCTTCGGTCGTGACGCATGAGGTAGTCCTGCATCGGCACGAGCTCTTCGTAGCGTTGACCCTCGCCGAGCTCGAGCATGCTTTCGACGTGCTTGTAGAAGAGCGGCTTATACGAGCGGTTGACCGGATTGATCGGTAGCTCGGAGGCCTGTGCATCGCCTTGGCCCGCGAGGTGCCCTTCCATGATCACTGCGCGGTCTTTGCCAAAGATGATGGTTTCGACGAAATGCGGCGGCTGCTCTTGCTGAACGAGTCGCTGATACTCCTGCGCATAGGCCTGAAGCGAGTAAAACGGCCGATACACCATCCGAACGTGCGCGGCCGCCGGAATGACACGCATTTCGAGGCCGACGAGCAGCCCTAGCGTGCCGTGGCTCCACGGAAGCGCTCGAAAAAGGTCGGCGTGCTCGTTGTCTGCAGTCGCGCGAACGAGGTCACCGTTGGCGGTGATGATTTCGAATGCGGTCACCGTGTCGTGGACCAGCCCACACACGTGGGAGTGCGTGGTCATGCCGAGCGCCATCACGAGGCCCCCAAGTGTGGCGTCCTTCATCTCGATGGTCGCTTCGAGCTGAAGTCCCATCTGGTCGAGGTGTTTGGCCACTTCGCCAACCGTCGCGAAGGGCTCGAGCCGAACGATGCCTTTTGTACGGTCCACGCCTAGAATCGAAGTGAGATCGCTCATGCGCACCGTCTGCGACGCCGACTTGTCCGTCATGCGAGTGTTGAGAGACGCGGCGGGTTTTCGATCGGTGCGGAGGGGCTTCTGCGCCCAGTCCTCCCCACGGCGGCGAGCCTCTGCGTACCTCGTCACCTCCGCCTGGACCCGAGCTACCCGCGCATCGTGACCTTCTGGGATGCTCCTCTTGGCTCCGAGGCTCTTGACGTTCTGCCAAGCGGTAGCGGCCGTGCTCAGCGGGAGGGCGACGCAGATGATCACCAGCTCCCGATGCGCATCGGCCCAGCGTCTCGCAGCCTCTGCGGCACGCCGGAGGATCATGGCTGGCTCCTGGCGAGTGCCAGAAGCGAAGGGGCGTTTCGCCGCTGATCTCGTCTACAGCGCATCGATGATCGCATTGAGGGTTGCGCTGGGCCGCATCGCCGCAGAGGCGAGCTCGTCATCGGGGAGGTAGTAGCCACCAACATCCATCGGTTTGCCCTGGATTTCGATCAGCTCGGAGACGATCTTCGCCTCGTTGTCCGACATGGCCTTCGCGACGGGTGCAAAGTAGTCGCGCAAGTCGGCGTCGTCAGACTCCGCGAGCGCCTGGGCCCAGTAAAGCGCAAGGTAGAAATGGCTGCCGCGATTGTCGAGCTCGTTCACTTTGCGCGACGGAGACTTGTTCTCGAGCAGGTACTTCGTCGCCGCTGCGTCGAGCGTCTCGGCGAGAACCTTCACCTTTGGGGCCTCGTGACGCTCGGCGAGAAAATCGAGCGAGGCCGCCAAGGCGAGAAACTCGCCGAGCGAGTCCCAGCGAAGATGGTTCTCTTTTTCGAACTGCTGCACGTGCTTGGGCGCCGAACCGCCTGCGCCGGTTTCGAACAAACCGCCGCCGTTCATGAGGGGTACGATCGACAGCATTTTGGCACTGGTCCCAACTTCGAGAATCGGAAAGAGGTCGGTCAGGTAGTCACGCAAGACGTTGCCGGTCACCGAGATGGTGTCCTTGCCCTCTTTCATCCGCTCGAGCGAGAAGCGAGTGGCCTTGGCCGGAGCCATGATACGAATGTCCAATCCTTCGCGATCGTGCTCCGGAAGGTAAGCGTTGACCTTGGCGATGAGCTGCGCATCGTGCGCCCTCGCTTCGTCGAGCCAGAAAATCGCCGGCGCCCCGGTGGCGCGCGCTCGTCGAACTGCAAGGCCAACCCAGTCACGCACGGGCGCATCCTTGGTTTGGCAGGCGCGCCAGATGTCCCCGGCGTCCACGTTGTGCTCCATGAGCACCTTTCCGCCCTCGTCGATCACCCTCACCACCCCTTCGGCCGGTGCTTCGAAGGTCTTGTCGTGTGACCCGTACTCCTCGGCCTTCTGCGCCATCAATCCGACGTTCGGCACACTTCCCATCGTCGTTGGGTCGAACGCGCCGTGCTTCTTGCAGAACTCGATCACCTCTTGGTAGACGGAAGCGTAGCTGCTGTCGGGGATGACGGCCTTGGTGTCTTGCTGCTCGCCGGCGGCATTCCACATTTGCCCCGAAGTTCGAATCATGGCCGGCATCGAGGCATCGATGATGACGTCGCTCGGGACGTGCAGGTTGGTGATGCCTTTGTCGGAGTTCACCATTGCCAATGCGGGACCGCGCTCGTAGGCGGCCTCGATGTCGGCTTGAATCTCGGCGCGCTCGTCCGGCTGGAGGCTTTCGATTCGGGCGACAATCTCCCCAAAGCCGTCGTTTGGATTGGCGGCCAGCCCTTTGAGGGTCGCAGCGTGCTTCTTGAAGATCTCGTCGAAGAACACACGAACCGCGTGCCCGAAGATGATGGGGTCGCTGACCTTCATCATGGTCGCCTTCATGTGGAGCGAAAAGAGAACACCGAGCGCCTGTGCATCTTTCACTTGAGCTTCGAGGAATTCGAGGAGCGCCTTCTTGCTCATGAAGGTGCCGTCGAGGATCTCCCCCTCGAGTAGGGCGAGGCCATCCTTCAAGACGGTGGTCTGGCCGTCTTTCGCCACATGCTCGATGCGCACCATGGTCGCTGCGGGCAGGGTGATCGACTTCTCGTTGTGGAAGAAATCTCCAGAGCTCATGGTCGCGACGTGTGTCTTCGAATCGCTGGACCAGGCCCCCATGGGGTGCGGATTCGCGCGCGCGTACTCCTTCACGGCCAGGGGTGCGCGCCGGTCCGAGTTGCCCTCACGGAGCACCGGGTTGACGGCGCTTCCCTTGACCTTGCCGTAGCGCTGCGCGATCGCCCGCTCTTCATCGGTCTTCGGCTCTTCCGGATAGTCGGGCACCGCGAAGCCCTTGGCCTGCAGCTCGGCGACAGCCGCCTTCATCTGCGGAACCGAGGCGCTGATGTTGGGCAGCTTGATGATGTTGGCTTCCGGTGTCTTCGCCAGGCGCCCGAGCTCGGCCAAGGCGTCGTCGATGCGCTGATCTTCGGCCAGCGCCTCGGGAAAGGTCGCAAGAATCCGACCCGCAAGGGAGATGTCCGGAAGCTCGACGGCCACTCCGGCGGGTGCCGTGAACGCGCGAAGAATCGGCAGGAGCGAATAGGTCGCCAAAAGAGGCGCTTCGTCGGTTTTGGTGTACTGGATGCTGGGCTTGTGAGTCATCGTGATGCTTCTCTCGGTGCGGAAGATGTGCGCGACCGTTTCCCGCAAACTGGTCCCGCCCGCAAGCCAGCGGCGGCTCGCGCGGCAAGCCGCCGGCGCAACACACTAGTTACCGCCAAATTTGGGGTAAATTCGAGAAGTCGACCCCGTCCGAGGGGCTACGGTCATCGTCCCTGGCAACCGAGTCCGCAGGTCTGATAGGCTCGCTCGGCGTGAGCATCGTGATCACATCACTGATCGTCTACGTCATCGTCTTCCACGTTTGGGCCATGGTGCTCGAGATGTTCTTGTGGACCAAGCCCTTGGGCCGAAAGACGTTTGGTCTCTCGAAGGAGGAGGCCGAGACCTCGAAAACCCTCGCTGCCAATCAAGGCCTCTACAACGGATTTCTGGCTGCTGGTTTGGTGCTGAGCTTCTTAGTGGAGAATCCAGAGACCGCGTTCACCCTGAAGGTGTTCTTTCTCGCCTGCGTGGCACTCGCCGGGCTTTTCGGCGGAGTCACGGCCAAGATGTCGATCCTCTTCATGCAGGGTCTGCCCGCGATGATCGCCCTGGCGCTCCTCGTCCTCGTCAAAGCTTGAAACCGAAATTTAGCCTTGCTGAATCAAGGCGGCCGCACGCTCACCAATCATCATGCTGGGTGCGTTCGTATTGCTGCCCGTGATCGTTGGCATGATCGAGGCGTCGACGACCCGCAGCCCTTCGATGCCACGTACGCGCAGCTCCGGGTCGACGACCGCCGTCTCGTCGACGCCCATTTTGCACGTTCCGACGGGGTGGTAGACGGTACCGGCGCGCAGTTTGATCTCTTCCCTCAGCTCTTGGTCCGTCTTGCGCTCCGTGCCTGGCACCAGCTCTTCCGCGAGGTGCTCCGACAGCTCCGGACGGCCGCAGATCTCACGGCACGTGCGAATGGCGCCGAGGAGGAGCTGCATGTCCTCGGGCTCTTTCAGATATGCCGGATCGATGTGAGGCGCATCGGCTGCATGCGCGGAAGTCAATCGCACCTCTCCCCGGCTTTTCGGATAGAGGAGCGTTGGTAGCACCGACAAGCAGTGTCCGGTGTCGACGTACGCGCGCTCCGGACCGTCCTGATTCGGATCGGGGTAGCCCCAGGGGAGCGTATGGAGTTGAAGATCGGGAATCGGCGCGCCGGGATGGCTCTTGATGAACGCGCAGGCCTCGAACACCGTCCGCCCAAACCAGCTGTTTCCGAGCATGTATTCCTTGATCATGCCGCCGAAGAAGTGCGCTGCGGTCCCGCGGTGAAGGCTCGTCCGCGACCGGAAGACGAGAGGGACCAAGAGATGGTCGTGCAGGTTTTGGCCGACGCCGGGCAGGTCCTGCTTTACTTCGATCCCGTGCTCGCGAAGATGGTCTGCAGGGCCCACTCCCGAGAGCATGAGCAACTGCGGCGAGCCAATCGCTCCTCCGGATAGAATCACTTCACGCCTCGCATGAGCTACGACGCGCTTGCCAGACTGCACGTATTCCACGCCTGTGGCGCTACCCTTCTCGATGAGAACGCGCTGAGCGAGAGCGCGCATTTCCAAGTGGAAGTTCGGGCGCAAAAGGCTCGGCTGAACGTAGGCTTCCCCTGTGCCGCTGCGGATACCGTCGCGGCAAGACATTTGCAAGATGCCCGCACAGTGCTGCGTCTCCGCGTTGAAGTCGTCGCGAATTGGAACGCCGCAGACCGCAGACACCGCCTCCATGAACGCAATCGAGACGGGGCTGAGCTCCTCTGACGGGTGCCGACTGATTCGAATCGGCCCCCCAGCACCGTGATACTCGGTCTCCCCGTCTTGGTGGTCTTCGAGCTTTTTGTAGAAGGGCAGCACGTCCTCGAAGCTCCAACCTTCGCAGCCGCTCGCGGCCCAGTCGTTGTAGTTCTCTTGGTTGCCTCGGAGGTAGATCATCCCGTTGACGGAGCTCGAGCCGCCGACGACTTTTCCGCGCGTAAAGGTGATGCGACGGTCGTTGAGATTCGCCTGGGGCGCCGTGCTGAAGCCCCAGTCGAGCTTCTGTTTGAGCTGCTTGACCTGCTGGACCAGGCTGATCATCCCGGGCTTGCGGACGAAGGTCGTGCGATCGGTGCCTCCGGCTTCGAGGAGTAAGACGCTGACCTCGGGGTTCTCCGCGAGGCGTGCAGCGACGATCGCCCCTGCAGACCCGGATCCCACCACGATGTAGTCGTAGTCAGCCACGCGGTTTAATCACGCCGATTGTTCCACCGAGAGGATCTCTCAGAATGGCGAAGCGTCCGGGCTCTGCGTCCATCGGCTCCGCGACGAGGGTGGCTCCGTTCTTCGTGGCGCGCGCGAGGGTCTCGTCACAGTCATCCACCGTGATGTACTGAAGCCACATTGTCGGGATATCGGAGCTTGGCGCCTGCAGCATGCCGGCCCGCATTTGGTCTCCGTCCTTGAAGATGTAGTACTTGCCGTTTGGCATGGTCATCTCTTCGTGGGTGTATCCAAGCGCGTTCTTATAAAACGCGAGGGACGCTTCGGGGTCATCGGTCCAGAGCTCGTTCCAGTGTAGCGAACCAGGCCCGTCAACCCGTGGGGGATCGCCCTTCTCTCCCTTGAAGAGCCAGAACACCCCGCCTTGCGCATCGCTGACGGACTGCATCCGGCCGACCCCGGGTAGATCGAACGCATCCATATGCGTCGCGCCACCCGCAGCGACGATCCTCTTCGCGGCTGCATCGACGTCGGGGACCGAAACGTAGCTGACCCATGCCGTCGGTACATCGTCCTGAGGGGACAAGACGCCGCCTACGCCGGCTTCGCCCGCCTGAATCATCAGGTAGTCGCGACCTCCCTCCATCTGCGTATGCTCAAAGCGCCAGGGAAAGGTCTCGGGATAAAACGATGTCGCGCGGTCGATGTCCTTTGTCAATAACTCGAACCACACAAATCTTCCGTGTTCGTAGCTCATGAGGGCTCCTTTCGTATCGAGGCGACTGCCCGTCACTCCCCAGTCGAGCCGGGAGCTGACGATTCGACACGCTCCCGCGATTTTTTTCCAGTGTCATCTCGTCCGCAGCGGACTGGCGGTTCCTGGAGCAAGCTGGGCGCGACTATTCCCTGTGAACCAGGGCTCCCCGGCAATCGCCTGCGTCAACCTCAGCCGGGCCCTGCGGCCTCCCCGCCGCCGAGGCGGGCTACCGCTGCCCGCATCTCATCGGGTACGCGTACCTTCTCGCCGGTCTCGTAGTCGATGAGCACCACGACGGCGCTGCCGCGAGCGACAGGGGCTCCGTCCTTGGTCGCAAGGTGCTCGATGACGAAGCTGGTATTGCCGATTCGCTGCAAGCGGGCGCCCACGGCGATCGTGGCCGGATACTCGACCGGCGTGAGGTAGTCGCAGGTCGTGGATGCCAAAATGGGACCAACTTTTTCAGGCCGGCTCGCGCTCAGATCGATCCGTTCGAAGAACGCAATACGCGCCGACTCGAACCAACGGAGGTAGATCGTGTTGTTCACGTGGCCGAGGGCGTCCATGTCGCCCCAGGCGACGCGTATCTCGAGCTGTACGGGGTAGCCATCCATGGAGCGACGGTAGCACCGAGCCTCTTCCCTTGCAGGACGGAAGCGGGCAGTATCGTGAGTATGCCACGCCAGCAATTGAACCGCGCCTTGGTCGCACTTCATCGGGAGCTCGAGTCCGGTGCCGCAATCGAGGCGGAGGATCGTGAGGCGCTGCTCCAAGCCGTTCGAGAGATCGAGGAGGCGCTCAGCCAGGGCGAGCCTGGAGACCGACCCGGCGAGGGGGGTCCTTTGAGTAAGCGCATGACCGAGCTCATCGAAGACTTCGAAGCCTCCTACCCCCAGTTCACCGAAATCTTGAGAAGCGTCTCGGAGAGCCTCGCGAACTTGGGAATCTAGGCCGCCCGAATCCACGTGCCCGGCCGCGCCGCGCGTTACGCGGCTTGGCGCTACACCTGGACGCTCAGGGGTCGTCGGGGTCTAGCGAGTTCGGAATGATCGGGAGGCTGCATTCGAGCGCCGCGTCGTACTCATCGAGAGTTTCGCAGGGAGCTGGGGCGTCGCCCCCCAACAGGACTTGGTCCAAATGCTGTCGCACCCAATCGGCGTTCTTCGTGACGATGCCCGAGTGGTCGCTGTCCGGCTCGACGCATGCGGTGACGACCCCTCCCTGGGCGTCTAGGCGATCGAGGCCACACTTCTGAAAGCCCGGCGAGATGAACGTATCCATGCCACCGGTCCAATGAACAATCGGAATCGTGGTGTCGGGCGCGGGCCGGTCGACCACCCAGCGGGCGCGCCAGGTCTGCGCGAGCTCGGTCTCGCAGGTATCGGTCAGGCCGCAGTTGCCGACCTCGTCGACATAGGCTGGCAAAAAGAGGTCCGCCCCCACGTTGACCCCAATGCTCGGCGGTCCTTGCTCGGCGCTCGTGATTTCGCTCCAGCATGCCTCTTCGAGCAACTCGCGCGCTTGTTCGCGCTTCTCAGGAAGGAAGGCATCGAGGCGACTGTCCTCCCCTTCGTAGACCGCAAGATGGCCGACGAAGAACTGCATCGCGACCGACATCAGGGTCGGGTCGACGAGCGCAGCGCCGACCGACGAAATGAGCGCACCCCAAATCCCCGCCGAGAGCCAGATCGGGCTCATGGCGACCACCGAGTCGAGCGAACCCTCCAAGCCGTATTCTGCCGCGGCAGCCTGCGCGCTCAGGACCGCATGGGCGCCCACCGAAAGCCCAATCAAGGAGTTCTTCGCCGTGAGCGCGTCGTCGTTGAAGACCTTGCGAGCGGCCCGCGTCGCATCGAGAATCGCGTGACCCTCATCAACGCTGAAAAGCCAAGCGGTGCTTCCAGGGGTCCCGAGCCCGGGGTTGTCCGGCATGATCGCGACCCATCCATCGCCCACGTACGTGTACACCAGTGGAAGGTTGTCCTTGTCGAAGCCGGATGGGTCTTCGAGCGACGGAGCGCACTGGTCCGCGATGCCGACGCTGCCGTGCCCGAGGACGACGAGCGGTGACGGGTCGGCGCGGCGCGTCTCGGGGATGTAGAGCGCCGCGCTCGTAAGAACCGGCTCGCCCTCGTTTCGCTCGGTCCAATACTGAATACGGTACTTGTAGACCGGCGTCGACAGCCCGGGGTCGACGAACGAGTCGGACACGGCGAAGGCAGCCGCCATCTCTTCGATCGAGATCGTACGCTCGAACGCGCACTGGGTCACATCCCCGCGCATCTCTGGGCCCCAGTCGGCGGGCGGCGTCTGGCCCTGATAGACGCTGTCGAGCGCATCGGTGCAAGGCAGTGCCAGAAGCTCACTGCCGGGAGCGGGGCCTGTGCTGCTGCTGTCCGACGAGCAGGCGAGGACGGCAAAGGACGAAAGAATCGCGAAAGCCACGCCGCAACGCGCCGTGCAAAGAGAGATCGATGTGCTCATGTGCGCCGGAGTATAGGTCGCGCTTCATCGGAGGGAAACGGCAATGCCGACCGGCAATTCCCATTCCGCGATTCGAGGCCGATTTCACCCATATGTCTGTGCGGGAAGACGGCTGGCGCGGATCTCACGCTCCAAAACTCATCAGTGATTTGTATAGTCGAGCTTCCCTAACTTGCTTCACGACGGTGGACCTTCGACACACAGGAGCGAGCGATGAAACTGACGTTGCGGGCGCACTGGTATCAGTCAGCAACTCCCATTACCCGAGCAGCGCCAGCGCGGCCTGTGAAGGTGCCGGCCTCGC
>SHLP01000085.1 GCA_004283055.1 Deltaproteobacteria bacterium | reverse complement strand
AACGCAGGCTGCGCGGTGTTTTGAAGCGTATGACGCCAGTCAAAGGCGGTCACGAGACTTCCCGGGTAGTCCTTTTCGCGCTGGTAAAGGACCCATTGGGCCTCGATCAGAAGGTTCCCGGCCCATGCTGTTTGCCTGCCTTGCGACAAAATTTCGCCCGCGGGTAGCGCGCTGGTCGCGCCCAGCGCGATCATCTGATAACTAAACGCCAGCTTCAGGCCGATCCGGTTGTAGAGCCCTTCTTTGAACTCGAAGTAGCGCTTCGGCGGCCGAATGGGTGGCAGCACGGAACCGCGCTCCGGAAAGCCGTTCTGGAGGTCGGTCTCGATGTTGGCCGGCATGCCAACGCCCCGTTTCGGCACGGGGTAGGACAGCCGCTCCGCAGGCTCTGGCAGCTCTACCAGGAGGCGTGCCCCAAGTGTCGTTCTCCTCACGACGACCTCGTCGTCGGACGGCTCAGGGGTCTGTGGCTCTTGCCCTTGGGGTCGAGCGTCCGCTGGTTGCTCTGGTTCCTCGATCGCTGGGGCCACATCGTCTGTTGGTGGTTGCGCGCGGACTCGACCACCCATGTGCCAAACGCATCCAAATGCGATGAGGCGCAAGACCGCGAGCATCAGCGCTCGCTTCCTCCACCATGGCCCAGTCAACATGCTTCCACATCATCCTTCCGATGCTGCTAGGTGCCGTGGTGTCCACCGAGTTCTCGGTCGTCGTATTTCTAGAATCTTCGCGACAATTAGTCGAGCACTTTCCGGAAAAGACTACATGCCAACGCAATGATCATGGACGGGAGAAGATCAATAATCCTAAGGGGTCGGGCAGTTTGGCCAACAGCGCGCCCCGACACCAACTTCGCCTGGTTCCCGATGCTCAAAGCGCGCATCTTCTTCGAGGCAAGCCAGCCCTGTTTTCGTGCGCACGGCTTGGTTTCTCGCGGTACAGTTCGGCGATGCCGCGCGCCGTCGGAGTCTTCATGCTGCTGTTCTTCGCCCTCCATGGCTCGGCGAAGGCGGAGAACAGCGAGGACATCATTGCCGGGAGCGACGTCGCGCTGACCGGTGGTGCAGTCGTGGCGAACGTACAGACAGGCGGCGCAATGTGGTTCAACCCGGCTGGCGTCGCGAGGCTCGACGGCCGATCGGTCGGTCTGACGGGCGCCGTGCTGTCCTACAGCCGCACGAGGGCACCAGGTATTCTTTCGTCGGAAAGCGGGGCGCGAAGCGACGGTGTGTTCTCCGCCGTGCAGGCCATACCCCGAGCGTTGACGTTCGTCATGTCACCGCGACCCTCGCTTCGTTGGGGGATCGGCCTCTTCTTCACGCGGTCGTTCGACAAGTTCTTCCAGGATTCACTCACGGTCGCGCCCGGCACGCCTGAGACGTCTGAGTTCTTCGCAACCGCAGACAGCGAACGCAGTCTTTACCACATCAGCGGCACGGTGGCGTGGAAGAAGAGCGAGCGATTTCTTTTTGGCGGTGGTCTCGACATCGTGATCGCCTCCCAACGGCTGAGCGAGACCGTCTCGGGAGCCTACGGCGAGGACGGCAATGGCGGCACGTTCAGCCAGAGCCTCAATCTGGACCAATCGGGTGGCGGCCTTCAGATGAAGGTCGGTTTGCAGTGGGCGCCCGTCCCGCGGTTCCGGTTCGGATGGATGGTCGCGACACCCACGTACCTCGTGTACCTCTCAGAAGAGGGAACCCGAACCGAGAGCATTTCGCCGCCGGCCGGACCTCCAGTGTTTCGAGGGACGCAAATCGACGAGATACGAGGCACTTGGTCGGGCGTCGAGACTGGGCTCACGCGCGTGGGTGGAGCGTTCTTGGAGCGCTGGGGCTGGATCGAGCTCGATCTCATCGTCCGTTTCCCGCTTCGGACCCCGGAGCTCGGTATCGATCTTAAAACCAAGGCCGACGTGCGTCTCGGCGGAGTCTTCAGGCTGACGAAACGGCTGAAGCTCGGAGCCGGCTTCTTCACTGACTTCAGCCCGGAGCGTGGCCTCGATGAATTCGCGGACACGAAGATCAACTTCTACGGGTGCACGCTCGGCGTCGACTTCGCAAACAAGGAGGAGCCGACCGAACGTGGAGAGGATGGCTTCTACCTCGCGCTCTCCGTAGCTCTTCGCTATTCGCATGGACGAGGAGAGTTGCTGGGTCTCACCTTTCCGACGTCGTTTCCGAGCTCCGGAGGGCGAATCGGTCAGCCGACTCCTGTGGGCGTCACAGTGAACGAGATCGGCATCAACATGGCGTTCAAAGCGGGTTTCTAGTCGTCTCGTCGCACGCTTCGTCGCACGCTCGCGCGGAACCCGTAAGTGATCCGTTGTTGACATTCGACTCCGGTAGGCACAAAAGCGATGACATGCTGTACCCATGGGGCCCTCATTCGCGGTTTTGCCTGGTTGTAGCGGCCTTGCTGCAGGCTGCGTCTCTCACCGCTTGTGGCGCGAGCAAGATGGTCGCAACTCAGCCGTGCTCGGCCTACAACGTTCCCGAGCACGCGCTGAAGTACAAGGTCAACGAGGCGCGTGTCGACGTCGAGTGGCACGACGAATGGGTTTCCAAGTACGGCGAGAATCTCCCCGAAGAGCTGCCGCCGCAGCAGAACTGGCAACACCCGCTGCTATCGGGGCGCTACGCCGGCACCATGCACGAAGACAGCCAGGCCAGCGACGTGAGCAACTTCAGGGGGCCCATTCCGAATAACGCGCGAGTCACGTACTTCCACGTACTCGAAAAAGGGAAACGACTTACCGGAATGGCACCGGTGTACACCTTCTTGGATGACCAAACCCTGCTCAGCATCTCTTTCGGCCGGGACTCTGCCACGCTGATGGTTGTCGACATCACCGACGAACCGAAGATCCTTGACCAGGTCGATATTCCCGGTCGCGGAAGCAAGATGAAGGACCTCATGAAGAAGGAAGCCCGCATGGCAGTGTTTCGAGACACGTCGGGCGGCGCATACTCCTACCTCAACGCCAAGGGCTACATGTACGTGCCTGGCGCGGACAATACGATCATGCGTATCCCGATCCGCGATCGCAAGATTCAGCGTGACGAGATGAAGTACCTGAACCTCGCGCACCAGGTCGCGACAGGCACCATCACCGAGGCCATCCTGGAAAAGAAACCCAAGGACAACAAGCTCACCGCGATTCTTCCTGACCCGAGCGGGAAGATCTGGTTCACCTCGAAGTTCGGTATCATTGGAGTGATCGACGAAGAGGTGCGGACCGAAGAAGGGTGCCCCACGATATACGCGACGGCGGTTCAGACCTTCGCGTCTGAAGCGAAGCTCCGGCGGCTATTTGATCCGCTGCCCGAAGGCGGCGAGGAGTTTATCCAGAAGATGAACCAACAGCTCGGGCCGGGTCAGGACCTCGACGACTTCGCAGAGCTTCGCGATGAATTTCGAAGGATTTTCCTCGAGGGAAGGGAGGGCCTCGCCGAGCAGATCCAGAACTCGTTCTCCGTCGGCCAAGACGGCGTCTATGTGGTCAGTAACCTTGCGCTCTACAAGCTCCGATTCAACGACGAGCGTAAGGAGATCGAGCTCGACCCCACGTGGGCATCCGCGTACGCCACGGGTAACCTGATTTACGACAATGACTTCCAGATCAAACCGGGGCATCTCAACGATGGAAGCGGCACGACGCCGACGCTCGTTGGCAATCGTCACGTGGTGATTGTCGACAACGCGCCGGGGCAACTTCATCTGATGGCGTACAGCCAGAAAGACGGGTCACTGGTGAGCAAAGTCCCGATCTTCGAGCCGGGCGCGGGCGCCGTCGAGAACTCGGTCGTCGCCTACGAGGATCACCTGATCGTTGGGAACACGTACGGCTATGTCGATCCGTTCGCCGAGAACCCGACCCCTGGCGGGATTCACCGCATCGATTTCGACCAGGAGTCGGGGGAGTACGTCAAACTGGAAGGCTGGCCGGCCACCGGCCATTTGGATGCCAAGACCGCAACGCCGAAGCTTTCGACCCCGAACGGCTTGATCTATGTGTACAACCGCGACGTGGAAAGGGAGGGACACCACGACTGGCAGTTGACCGCGCTCGATTTCCGAACGGGGCTCCGCGTCTTCCGCATCAAAGGCTATTTCGAGAAGGGCGAGTTCGGCGACAACGTCAACGTCTTCGTGAAACGGGGATCGCTCGGGAAAAAAGATTACGACCGGAAAGTGTTCAACAATCTCTGGGGAACATTCACGTTCGGGCCCGATAACGCCATCTACCTCGGCGCCTATCGGGGCTTCGTTCGCATCATGTCAGACCAGTGAGGGACGTTCCGAGCCCCTGCCGGTCATCGGCGTGTGGGTGCGGCAGTAGCCTTTTCCTTCTATCGGCGACCGCCGCCCCGGCGACCGCCGCCCCGGCTTCCGCTGCTCCGGCTTCCGCTGCTGCTCCGACTGCTGCTCGTGCTTGAGCCGCTGCTGCTCCGACTGCTGCTCGTGCCCGAGCCGCTGCTGCTTCCGGAGCTGCTTCCGCTGCTCTTGCTGCTGCTGGCCGAGCCTGAGCTCTTGCCGGTGCTACTCGGCGAGCCGCCGGCGCTGCTCGCCGAGCCGCTGCTTTTGCTGGTGCTGCTCGGCGGGCGGCTCGAGCTCGATGATCGGCTTGCAGTGCTCGCCGCACGGGTCCGGTGTCGATAGGTCGCACGCCGATGCGTTCGGGCGTGACGGGCGCGTCGGCTTCGCATGACCGGCGCGCGTCGGAATGCCGGATGCCTCCAGTACCAGTGGTAGTGATACCAGGGGTGCCACACCGGGTACACGACCAGCGGAGCGACGTACGCGCCGGTCGATACGTAGACCACCGCCGTTGTCGCAGGCTCCGGCTCCGGCTCCGACTTGGTTGCGTCCGGTGATTTCTCGGGGTCCTCGGCCGCCTCGGCCGAGCCGGGCGCGGGAGTCGGCCGATAGACGACTTCGACGGAACCGGGCTTCGCCCAGCCTGCCTTGTGAAAAACCCACTGCTTCCCATCCCATTCCCAGCGTGGGGGGACGAGCACCATGTCTTTGACCCTGTAGACCCAGAAGCCGTTTCGCCATTCGAAGGCCTCGCCGGTGTACACCCAGTGGCCCGGCAGCCAGTGGTATACAGTTTGGCCCAGCACCTCCGCGGTCGGCGACTGTTCCTCGAGCGCCTCGGGCGTCTCGGGATGAGGCGGGCGGTCCTCCGTGCCTTCCACCGGAGGAGCCTCCGCGGGCGGCGCGTCCGGCGGCGGATCTGGCATGCCCTCGGGGATCTCGTCGGCCGACCGATGCGCTCCGCTCTGCTCCCCGCTCTGCGCGAAGGCGATGCCGTGAGCTCCGAGCAACATCAGTACAGCGAGCGAAAGGAGTCCAATTCTCCAGACCGTCATCGCTTCTTCTCCCGATCGCTCATCGCTCTACCTGGGCTGGAAAGACCCTATTCGCAAACCTGACGAAGTGCAATTCGAGAATACATTCGCGAGGAGCCCGTTCATCAACACGCACCTCGAGAGCAAACTTCTCACCTTCCCGCCGTGTGGTACCTTCACCACGAATGATGAAAGACCGAGGAAACGAAGTGAACTCGGGGTCGACTCTTCTACTCGTACTTACACTCGTCATCCCTGCGGCGTCGGCGTTCGCGGCGGAGGATCCGCCTGACCTAGCTGCAATCCCGCGCACAGAAGAACCCCTCGAAGTGTGGATCAGCTTCAGCCTGGTCAACATCACCGCAGTGAACGAGAAGGAAGAAACCATCGAGTTCGACGCGATGATCCACATGAGCTGGATGGATCCCCGGCTCGCGTACGATCCGGCCGAATATGGCATGGCCGAAGGCGAGTTCACGCCCGGGGACTACTCCAAGACGCCCCGGCGCGTCTACCTCACCGATTTCGCCGTGAAGGAGCTCTTCCCAGGCTGGTGGCCGAGCGTCGTCATCCCCAACGGCATTGGCGACCGCAACACCACCAATCTGTCGCTCGGGGTGTGGCCGGACGGCCGAGTCGGCTACGCGGAGACGTTTGATGCCACGGCGGAGACGCCCATGGAGCTACGGAGGTTTCCTTTCGACAAGCAGGCCCTCGAGGTCTTCATCCACCCGTTCGTTTACGACCGCGACGAGTTGGTCCTGGTCCCACAAGATCGGTTGGCTCGCAGCTGGAATCAAAACATGGGCATCGCGGAATGGACGCGCAGCGACTTGACCATGACGGAGCGCCCCGTCGAGATCGGCCACTTCGACGGCTCGAAGACCACGATTTCCGAGTTCGTGATATCCATCGGGCTCGACCGTCAGCCGATGCACGTCTTGGTCAGCCTGGTCCTGCCGCTGGTCCTCCTCGTATGGCTGACGTTCAGCGTGTTCTGGATGGACCAAGAGGGCCTGTCCGATCGCGTCAACATCCAGTTCATCGGGATTCTGAGCGTCGTTGCCTACTATTTCGTCATCTTGGACAGCGTGCCGGACATCGACTACCTGACTCTCATTGACGCCTTCATCATCATCTCGTTCTTCATGCCGGCTGCAGGGGTCGTCATTAGCCTGGTCGTCGACAAGCTGAATCGGCGCGGTCGGACAGAGCTCGGAGACAAGGTCGATCGCGTCTGCCGCTGGGCCTTTCCGCTCGGCTACGCAGCCGCCTGTTTCGGAACATGGATCTTGTTCTTCGGCATAGGCTGAGCCCGTTTCGGGCGTGCGAAGCCCATCATGCTGCCCGCCGAAGCTCGTCCCACTCTTCAATGAAAGCGGAGAATTCGTTCCAACTTCGCATCGTTGGGGTCACCATCATAGCCCGGCTTTCGCCGGGCTTCTTCCATCGCCGAGCGCAGTCGGGCAGGGCGATTTCATCTTTGCTTACGGGGTTGTCGCAGTTGCGAACATCGATCCTGCAAATGTCTACGGACGTAGCAGCCTTCACAACACCAACCTCGGTGCGATCTTCTTCCTTTTTGCAGGGAGGCGCGCTTTTACAGCTCACAGATGTAGCGAATTGTGTTTTAAGTGGACACCGACTGTTCTGAGAGGAGGGATGTCCGGTGCGAAGGAGAAAGGTGCGACGAGGAGCGGCCGGTGAACGACGTTTCGGCAATGTCCGCCGCCGGGACTTCCTGAAAATCACCGGCGCGGCTGGCATTGCTACCACGGCACCGTTTACGAGTTGGGGCGCACGGGCTCGTGCCGTACGGTTGAGCAACCAACTGTCGGATCCAGCCCGGCAACCGAAGTTCGTGAGCCTCGCGCCCAACGCTTTGGACCCTGGCTTCAAGTACACCGTGGCCGCGAACGGAGAGTTCACGGTCGGTGTTGGCCCCACGCTGCACGATGCCGGGCTACTCAATCAAGGCGGGAGGCCGGTGTTGACACCCGTTTGGGGCTATGGCCAGGACGGTGCTTATACCTGGCCGGGCAAGACGTTCGAAGTCCAAAGCGGACCGGACACCACGGTGGTCAACTGGGAGAACAATCTCTTCGGCGTCACTCAACACCTCTTGCCGCTCGATGAGTCGCTGCATTGGGCCTACAGTCTGCCCGGCTACGAGGAGTACACCATCGCAGAGACTGGGGTGCCGAGCGTGGTCCACTTGCATGGTGGTCACTCGGATTTCCAGTTCGATGGCAATCCCGAGTTCTTCTTCAACCCGGGTGCGTCGGTTGTGGGGCCGCAGTGGAACAACGTTCCCGGTGGCTTCACCAATCGATTCGTCTACGACAACGACGTACCCGCCGGAAATCTCTGGTATCACGATCACGCGCTCGGCATCACGCGACTCAACGTCTACGCGGGGATGGCTGGCCTCTACTTCGTCCGCGACGAGATGGACACGGGACAGCCCGACAACGCGCTCAATCTGCCCGCATTTCCCTACGAGCTGGCGTACGCCATCCAGGACCGGATGTTCAAGCGAGGCGGCGAGCTATTTTACCCTTCCAAGCCGGGTGATCCGTTCTGGGATGATTTCATCACCGGCGAGGGCTTAGGCAACGGCGACGTACCAAAGCCCTCGGCGCTTGCCGAGTTCTTTGGCGATCACATGGTCGTCAACGGCAAGATCTGGCCCAAGGCCGATGTGGAGCCGCGCAATTACCGGATGCGCCTAGTCAATGGCTGTGACAGCCGGTTCCTCGTGCTTCGGTTCCGCGCCGTGCCGGCGGGCGCGACGGACTTGACCAACGCGGGGTCACCGATTCCCTTCCACGTGATCGGGAGCGACCAGGGCCTGGCCTCGAGCGCGACGATGACCGATACCTCGGTGTTTGAACCGGGCGGACGTTACGACATCGTCGTCGACTTCAAAGGTCTGCAGGGCATGCGGATCATCATGGAAAACATTGGCGGCGACGCGCCGTTTGGCGGCGATTTCGGCGATGACTTGGCTGAGGAGGACCTGTTCTCCGATCGGCAGACCGACCGCATCATGGCCTTCGACGTGGCGGACGTGCCGAGCGTCACGGACGCGTTCAATCCGGCCGCCATCGCGGCCTATGGAGGGAACACCGGTACCGTCACCAACACCCGGAGGGTTGCGCTTTTCGAAGGCAACGACGAGTACGGGCGGCTTCAGCCATTGCTCGGTACCGCCGAGCCGACCACAGATGCGGCAGGTAATCTGGTCAGCGGCGCGATCGCCTGGCACAGCCCGACCACCGAGAGGCCTGGGCTCGACGCGACGGAAATCTGGGAGATCTACAACGCCACCGGTGATGCTCATCCGGTGCACCTCCATCTCGTCAACTTCGAGATCTTGAATACAGAAGGGTTCACGGCAGATTCGATCGAGCAGCCGGTCTTGCAGCACAACGGAACGCTTGGGGTCGGCTTCCGGCTCGAGAACATCGTGCTGGACGGCAACGTGGAGACATCCCGGGACGGGTACGTTGAGAACGCGCCCAAGGACATGGTGACCGCCCTGCCCGAGCAGGTGACTCGGATCAAGGTCACCTTCGATAAGCCGGGCCGCTATGTCTGGCACTGCCACATCCTCTCGCACGAGGACCACGAGATGATGCGTGTGTTGGAAGTGGTGGAAAGCGACTAGGCTGCGCGGCTAGTTGAGAGTGACAGCGCGAGGAGTGATCCTTGGGTTTCACGGTAAAGGACCGTGCCGGTCGGCGCTCCCTGTTCGGGGGCTTTTCCCAACTGAACTTGTCGTTCCTCAAAGCCTTGTCCGTCGCGAGACGTGAGCGGCGATGATGGCAAAGGTAGTTCAGCGGACGGAACTCGGACCCGTGCGCGCGTTACCGACGGTTCGATAAGCGCGAATCGAGCGTGGCGTGCGCAGCAAGCGCAGCTGTGCACGGATTGCCGTCGTCCAAGCTCATCATGCTGCCATCCGAAGCGCGTTCCACTCTTCAATGAAAGCGGAAAATTGGTTCCAACTTCGCATCGTTGGGGTCACCCCGTAAAACAAAGAAGGGAGTGCAGCCCCAGACTCCACTCCCTTCTTTGTCACGGGGCTTCGCCCCTGGGGATAGCGCAAGCGCCTGACCGTCCAGGAAACCGGGTCAACTCCAACAGGCTGCTCCCGCGGCTTGGCGCTTGGCCGCGCCGAAATGCCTTCCACGCCTTCATCGGTGGTGGCGTCCCGAACGAGCTTGCGAAGTTGACCCCCCCGCCTAGGACCAAAAGCGCGCCGGCCGTGTAGCCTGCCGCCCGACCTCCTTTCGAGAGGTCCAGGAATCGTGTGGTGATCAAGACCGCGACGCCCGCAACGGCCGTGGCGAGGCCCAGCCCGCGGACTCGATTTCCGCAGCCAGAGCTCGCTGTGCGGACAAGGATTTGGTACAGGCCCTCGACTCGAACTAGCCTGTTTCTCGGCCGGGGTGCTCGCCTCGCTCGAGTTGGGAAACAGGGAACCAGTCTTGCTTTTGAAAATGCATCTTGCGATCGTCTTCTTGCTCGCATCTTGCGCTTCGTCACACCACGAACCGACCACGGGCGAGGATCGCAGGCCGCTTCGCGCGACCACGGATTCAACCGAGCAACTGTCCGACGGAATGGTCCGGTTCTCGACCTCGATGACCCAGGCGCTCAATGATGACGCAAAGAAGCCGCCTGCGAGCAACAGCTATAGCCACCAAAGATTACTAGGCCTGAGAAAGCGGTTGGGCGAGCCGCAGGTTCAACTCGAGTCGACCGACGAACACTCTATGCTCGCGTCGACCGACTGCTCTGGCTGGCTCAGCTTCGTGCTCAATACAGTATCGCCCCTCCACGCAGCCGTATTGCATTCGCAGCGACGCTTGGATGAGCACAACCGCGTCTATTCCGAGGACTTCGCGTTGCGGGAGAGCCGGAGACCATGGCCGCGGGCGTTCGTGGTGACGCAGCACCTTCGCAGCAAGCATGCACAGGAGACCGGCTTCGACCCGGTGACGAGCTTCGAGGACTTACAGCCAGGCGACATCGGTGCGTATGCGATGGGACGTTATGCTAAGCCGTCCGATCCGGACCGTCCCAAGCCCAGAGATACGGGGCACGTCTTCGTGGTGGTGGGCACGCCAACCGTGGTCGATCCCATGACCAAGGGCTACGACGGCCGCGGAACCCTCAAGGAAGAAGTGACCAAAGTCATTGCTGTCCCGGTCGTCGATTCAAGCGCGACCATTCACTTCGACCCCGATTCGAGGAAGAACGAGGAAGGGCGCTACTCCTTGCCGAAGTACCGTCCTCATGCTCGTGCAAGGGCGGGCGGCGTGGGTACCGGCACCGTTTGGTTCGCCCTTAGCAAAGATGGGCACGTGCTTCAGCGACGCCTGGGCCCCCACCAGAAGTATCGACCTGTACTGGCGCGTGCTGCGCGCCTGCGCGGGCGCATCTTTTTGGATGAGGCAGTTTTGGATGACGGGAGCGCTCTCCTGGTGCGTGTCTTCGACAACTCTCCTGCTGAGTTCGACGGGGCCTCCTATGGGGATGCGCCGATCCATCTCACCGGACCGGGCGGCCTTCGACTCGCCAGCGGACGGCTCGTCTTGAAGGGTCAGAACGATTTCTCCGGGGGCGTGGTGATCCAGTCTGCTGACTTGATTGCAGCTTCGCCTACTGCGCTGGGCCGCGGCGACGTCGCGGTCCGTGGTGGATCGATGACGCTGAAGAAGCCTGCAATCGCCGACTCCGCCACGCTCAGTGTTGCGGAAGGTCTACGCGATGGCGCGATTCGTCTCGATTTCAGAGGCCGCAACGTCCTACGCGCCCTTCAACTCGGAGACACGATGCACCGCTGTGGGACGTGGGGAGGACCCGAGTCCGGAGCCATGTTCGTCGATCCCGTGTTCTCGGGGCGAGGTGTGCTCGAGCTTCGCGCCAACCCCCTCGTCGCGTGTTCGCCAGATTCCGAGGGATTCCCGAGACGCCGCTCAAAGAGGGGCATGTCGTCAAAGCTACACCCCAGCCACCGCTAAGCGCCTCCGTCAGCGGCTCGGCGCGCACGCCACGAGGACTGCGGAAAGGGCGCCATCCGCCGACTCCTCGGTCATCTGGGCCTCGCGGTGGTGGCTTCGCGCGGCTCATGGACTTTGAGCCCGCCCGCGTGACGCTCCTCCTACCGCCGCCCCTCGATGAAGAACTGATCGTGGAAAGAGGGGAGCGCGGCATGGTCGCCCGCAAAGGAGACGGCACAGTCGTGGCCGCCTGCAGCCAGGGGGAGATCGACCTAGACGTACCGACCGTGCCAGGTCTGGAAGCGGGGAGAGAGGCTTCGGCGCGCTTCATCATGGCCGACGACCACTTTTTCCCAGAGTGCTTCGTGTGCGGTACGGAGCGAGCGGATGACGGTCTGTGTATCCATCCCGGCCAGCTAGAAGCGAGTGAGACCGTCGCCACAGACGGCGCAAAAGAACACGTAGGAACAGCAATCGCGGGGGCCGATGGCCGCATTCTGGCCGTCGCTGCCGCAACCTGGATTGTGCTTTCCGACGAACAGAGCTCGTTCTCGGTCAGCCGGAAATAGAGGGACGACAGCTCGGTTGCGGCGTCCCACGGAATGCCCCGTCGTTACGAGGCGCCCGCGTACCGCTCGCGCACGCGCGGTTCAAGATTCGCGAGTCAGCGCCACCACTTTCGAATGGTCATCGGCTCGCAGCAGGCGTTCCGACGACGTTGCGCAGCGTGCCGATGCCGTCGATTTTGAGCTCGATCTCATCTCCTGGCGCGAGCCATTGTCCGGTCTCCATGCCGCTGCAGCCGGGGATCGTGCCGGTCGCGAGCAGCTCGCCCGGGATAACCCGCTCGCCGAGAGACGCATACGCCGCCATCTCGCCGATCGAGTGTTGCATCCCGGCCGTGTTTCCCCGGCCGCACGATGTGCCGTTGATCCGCACTTCGACGTCGAGCTCGGTGATGCGGGGGAGGATCTCGTCGGCGGTGACCAGCTCGGTGCTCATGGCGTTGGCGAAGTTCTTGGCCTTCACCGGTCCGAAGCCGCTCGTCATCTCCGGGTACTGCACGTCCCGCGCGCTGACGTCGTTGACCACCACGAATCCGCCGATCGCCCGGAGCGCCTGCTCCGGTGACGCGTCGTGCAGGTGGCGGCAGATCACGGCGCCCAGCTCGAGCTCATAGTCCAGAGCGCTCGTGTATGCCGGCCACGGAAGGGTGTCTCCATCGGCGAAGAAGTTGATGTGGCTGCCCATGTAGTAGATCGGCTTCTCGTACCAGATCGGTTTGGGCCGCATGCGAGCCGGCAACGTACCGAACACCGATTCGTATGCGGACACGAAGCGCCAGGCGCCAGGCATGAAGCGTTTGACCATGCCCCGGGCGGCGGCGATGGCGTGTTCTTCATAGAGCATGAAGTCGCGGAAGGAGACCGGAGCAAAAGGAAGCAGGGCGTCTGCATGAAAGGTGCTCTCGAGCTCGAGGTTCTCCGCCCGGACGAGCTCCAGCAGTTGGTCGACCTCTACGCGGATGTTTTCGAGCTCCGCACAAAACGCAACGACGTCGCGGGCAACGGCCGCGAGGCCTGGAAGCTCAGCAGCGCGCTCGGCACGATGGCGAGCCAGGGCTGGCACGACAGGAATCCACCGGTCCCCATCCCGGAGGGCGACCGAAAAACCTCCGTTCTCCCGCAATCGGACCCTTCGCAATCTCATGGCCGCCTCCTCATGATCTCACCCACGCGGGGACCCGTTGCAGCACGATCGGCAACGGGTCCCACGCCGACGGAGCTGCTAGGACGCGCTAGCTCGGAGGCCTTTCTTGCGGTCGGCCTCTGTGTACGCGTCCGACCTCTCATAGGTCTTCTTGCCGATGTCGTCCCTGTGCTCGGGGTTGTCGCACAGGTAGGCATGCATCTCCATGGCGAAGCCGCCATCGAGGTCGTCTGTGATGCGCTGCTTCCAAGGCCGTCGGATGACCGGCACCGACATGCGCACCGTCGTTCGCTTCCGTCCGTTGATTCGCTTTGCGATCTCCCAGGAGCGGGCGTGGAGCTTGTCCCGAGGTACGATCTCGTTGACGAGGCCGTACTCCAGGCACTTCTTGGCGTCCATGAGCTCGCACGTCAAAAGGGCATAGGCCGCCCGCTTGACGCCCATGAGCTCGATGAAGGCACTGTGGATGCCGTCGCCCGGCACCAGGCCGAGGTCGAGGTGTGGGTCTACTATCATCGAGTTGTCTGAGCAGATGGTGATGTCACACATCAACGCCAGCTCTGTGTGTGCACCGGGGCCGGGGATCACACCGATCGTTGGGATCTCAATATCGTTGATCAAGCTGATCAACATCCGGCGTCCGTCGTAGTACATGTGCTCGTAGCTGTAGTAGGGACGATCTTCTTCCTCTTTGGCGAAGCTGGAGTCGTCGATGTTCGCGATCCAGGTATCGCCGGTAGTCGTGAGGATCATCACCTGGTTCTCGGGATCGGCGCCGACTGTCTGAAAGGCCTGCCAGAGGGCGCGGTGGAGCTCGAAGTTCCACTGGACGTCGCCTCCGAGGGTGTGCATGCGCAGCTCGATGATCCCATCGCGGCGCTCCATGATGAAGTGCTCCTTGAAGAGTTCCTTGTATTCCTCGAACTTCGGAGTGGGGACATAGTTGGTGAGTGACATTTCAATTCCTCCTTGCGATGGGTTGGACATTCTCATCCTATGAGCGGAGGGATGGCATAGGAATGTCCAACAATGGGCATCAGATGGACAAGAAGTTACCATCTGGGGCAGAGTGGACTGATGATGAACCTGGACGAGCTTCGGGCCTTCGTCGCGGTGGCCGAAACAGGGTCGATCGTAGCGGCCGCGAGGTCGCTCAACTTCGCGCGGGCGACGTTGCGCAGGCGACTCGACGAGCTAGAGGCGCGGGCCGGGGTTCCGTTGCTTTACCGGACGGCGCACGGCGCGACTCCGACGGAGGCGGGTGCGGTGTTGGCCGCTCGCGGTCGGCGCATCCTTCAGGAAGCCAACGCGCTGCTGAGCTCCGTCCGGGAAGTGGGAGCGGAGCCGGCAGGCGAGCTTCGGTTTGTCTTTCCCGTCGGACTGCCTCCAGAGGGTGTGACTTCGCTATTCGCTGCGTTGCAGAAGAAGTACCCACACCTCTCTCTGCGCGTGCACTATGCAGAGGACCCGCTCAGCGGATTGCTCCAAGACGTCGATGTGGCCGTGCACTTCGGCACCCGCAGTCCGCCGGGCTCGTGGGTGTCGTACGAGCTTCTGCAAGTACGCGAGTGTTTGCTTGCGAGTCCCGAGTATCTTCAACGCAAGGGCGTCCCGAAGACGCCCGATGATTTGGCAGAGCACGATCTGCTGGCCTGGGATTGTCCTGACGCCGATCCGACCATCTGGCCCACACGGCAGGGCGTGGCGCTGCGGGTCGCACCACGTATGATCAGCCCCGACATCCACATGCTGCGCCGCTGTGCTGCGGCTGGCATGGGGATCGCCTTCTTGCCTGATGCGGGGATTTCGCGGTCAGACACTCCTGCAGATGGCGTGGTGAGCGTGCTGCCGGACGAAGTAGGACGCGAACGACCACTGCAGATCGTCGTGCCCACCGTCCTCTCGGAAATCCCGCGGATTCGGGCTGTGCTGAGCGAGATTCAGGCGTTCTTGCACCAAATCTAGATCGCTAGTGACCTGTGCGTGGCCGAGGCTTCGCTCCCGACAATCTCGACGGGCGGCCGGCGCCTGCCTGCGCTACCAATTGGGTACATGCTGAAGAAGACCTGACGCTCCGTCGTGGCGCTCACAAAACACGCGATGACGAGCCGAAGAGCATACGGAGTCCGCAGTGCGAAAAGTGTACATAGCCGGTATCGGACAAACACCGGTGTCGAAGGGCCAGGGTGTCCGTGGCCGCTACATGGCGAGAGACGCGATCCAAGCAGCCATCATGAGCGCCGGCATGGAGGCGAGCGACATCAGCGCCCTGTTCGTCGGCAACATGATGGGGGGAATGCTCGATCGCCAGCAGCAGCTTGGGGCGCTTTACGCCGACACTGCGGGACTGCGCGGCGTCGAATCGATGACCATGGAAGCAGCCTGCGGCTCCGGTGCGGCTGCGGTTCACATCGGCTACAGCATGGTCGCGGGAGGCCTGCACGACCTCGTCGCCGTCTGCGGCATGGAGCGCATGACCCAGGCCCCGCGCGACGCCATCACCCGAGCTCTGGCGACCGCGGCGGACTGGGAGCTCGAGGGCGCGCATGGCGAATCGTTCATCTCGCTGAACGCTCGCCTCATGGCCTTGTACATGGACCGATACGGAACCCGACCGGAGCAGTTCGCGCCCTTCGCCATCGCGGCCCACGCCAATGCGTTGAGCAATCCGAATGCTTTGTTGAAAAAGCCGATCGATGTCGACGCCTATCTCGATTCGAGGGTTCTCGTGCCTCCGGTAAAGCTCATGGATGCGCCACCCATCTGCGACGGCGCGGCGGCGATCGTCCTGGCGAGCGAAGACGCGCTTCGTGGCTTGAGCCGAGCCGGCGCCTCGATCGAGATCGTGGCCTCAGCCGTCGGCACGGATTCCCTCGCGATCGACCGGCGCGCCGACCCGCTCAAGCTCGCGGGCGCAGAGCTTTCGAGCCAGCGTGCGTACGCCCAGGCGGGTCTCGAGCCGAACGACATGGACATCTTCGAGCTGCATGACGCCTACACCATCATCACGACGCTGAGTCTCGAGGCGGCGGGCTTCGCGAATCCAGGCGAAGGTACGCGCTTGGGCGAGGAAGGAATCACCCGCATCGACGGCGACCTGCCGATCGCCACGATGGGCGGCCTCAAAGCCCGGGGGCATCCGGTCGGCGCAACAGGTGTCTACCAGATTGTGGAAACGGTGCTTCAATTGAGCGGAGAGGCGGGAGAAAACCAGGTGCGAGGTGCCGAGACCGCGATGGTACAGAACATCGGCGGAACCGGTGCGACCGTCGTGACTCATATCCTCCGTGCCGCTTGATCGAGCACCGAGTCCGGA
>SHLP01000084.1 GCA_004283055.1 Deltaproteobacteria bacterium | reverse complement strand
CATACAAGCCGGAAAATGCGTCTGATGACCCACGGAGTCAAGCGAGCTGCAGCGCGGCTTAGGCGGCCGGTCGCAGGTGCTCGAGTTGCTCGCGCAGCTTTTCGCGTGCCCTGACCTCGAGCTGGCGCACCCTCTCTTTGCTAACGCCCATCTCGCGACCTAGAGCTTCCAGCGTACAGGGCTCGTCCGAGAGAATGCGTGCTTCGACGATACGTCTTTCGCGGTCCGTCAAGCTCTCCATCGCTGAGTCGAGCGCGGCGCGCACGTGGTGAACCGCCTCGGAGCGCGCAACCGACTCCTCGGGGGTGGGCTGCTTGTAGCTCATCCGCTCCATGGCAGTCGGCGCATCGGTCACGCTAGCGTCGAGCGAGAGATCACCTCGCGCCAGCAAAGGCCACAGCTGTTTGGCGCGCGGGAGCGGCATTCCGCTTTCCTCGGCTAGCGCCTGGGGGGACTCGACCGACTTCCGCCTGAACGCCCGCATCGCGCGACGCTCGGTCCGCGTCGTTCCCAATCGTACGATTCGATATGACCGAACGACGTAGTCGCGAATCTCAGCGCGAATCCAGTAGGCGGCGTATGTGATGAGCCGGCACTTCTTTTCGGGGTCGAACTTCGAGGCGGCTTTCAACAGGCCGAGGTTGCCCTGCTGAACGAGATCCTCGAGCGGCACTCCCCAGCGCCGGTACTCCCGTGCAATCGCGATGACGAACGGAAGACTCGATTCGATGAGCTGTATGCCTGCCGCTTCGTCGCCGTCTGTCCACCTCTGGGCGAGCTCACGTTCGGTTTCAGCGTCGAGGATTTCGACCCGCTTGAGGGAGGCTCGGTATCGGTCCAGAGCCGTCGCCGTAATGACGGTGGTCATGCCGCACCGCGTTGCAGTAAGCGTGCCGAATCGGGATTTCATGAATTCCCGCTAAAATGGCATCGCTTTTGACCGCTGCCGTGGCGTTTCGCCACACACCGCGGCCGGATTGCCGCGGCAGAGTGCGCGAACTTTGCGCCTGAGGCGAAAAGTTCGCAGAAGCTCAAAAACGCTGGATTTTTCCGTGCCTACTTTGCCCAGGAGGCCAATTATGCTAGTTTCGGGTCGTGGAAGTCGTCCTTCGCAAAGTTGGCCGCAAGTCGTCTCGAGCCGTCGTTGGGCGTCTGCTGCGGCCACCGCGCAAGGGCTCCGTCGTCGTGATCGAGTTCGCCGATGGCCTCCACGAGTACGTCACGACCCCGGTGAAGCGTGTCCTGCAGCTCTGCGGGCGTGATACCTACTACCTGCAAACGGCCAACAGCCGTTATCGCCTCGAAGTTCGCTCCGGCGAATCTGGGGTGGTCGATCAACCGGTCGCGAACTGACCCGAGCTTGTCATGAGCGTGCCGAGCTTTTCGACGAGCTGCTCGAGCACGACCCGGAGCTGCGCGAAGTCGTCCTTTTTGATCTCGCTCGTGCGCTCGTCGACGTATAGCGCGCGGTTGAGCTCAATTTGAACGGCGTGCTGCCCTCGTTTGGGCGTTCCATAGCTCGAGGTCGTCCACCCGCCACGATACGGATCGTCATGCTTCACGCTGAGGCCCGCCTGCCGGAAGTGTGAATCGATGAGATCGATGATGCGACCATCGGCGGTCGACCGGCCTCGGGTCCCGGGCACGACGTCCGCGCGACGAACTTTGCCTCCACCCACGGTCCGACGTCCGGAGGACGGCATCGAATGCGCCGCAAGGATGAGCACCCGGCCCTGCTCCTGATGGATCTGCGCCGCAGCATCGCGAAGCGCTCGGTGATACGGGTGGTAAAACAGCTCCAGCCTTCTGCTGAACTGCTCTACGCTGAGCGGCGCCCGCAGGAGCGGCGTCCCGTCGGTCCTCGCGCGCCATACGACACCGCGCGCCGGAATGCGACGACCCCGGGGATGCCTGGGCACGGCAGCCGAATCGACGTCGTCTGGTCCGCGGTTGAGATCGACGACGTACCGCGACACGCGGGCCACTAGAAGCGTCGCGCCGGTCTGCGGTGCGTGCTGGTAGAGTTGATCGACGTAGATGTCAGAGTCGCGCAAGACGGCCAGCGGCGTCGATTGAATTTCAGACTCGACCTCCGGGGGAACTTGCAGGCCCGAGTGCGGCACCTCGACCAAAACCGGGGTCGGCGTCGTATGCGGATGGGTTAGCTCGACGTAGGACACGGGGGACTCATGCGCTGAACAGTTCACGGAAAGGCATCTGCGAAGGACTCACCTTGGTCCGAACGAGCCGGCACGCAAGCCCCAGATAAAGGGCTCGATACGCGGGCTCGAGATCGCCCCCCGAACCGCTCTGCCTCGCCAAGATGCCTCCGAGAGTCGTATCCCCCGACACCGACTCGAGGACGCTGACCCAATGGCGGTTCATTCGAAAGGTCTGCAGTGGCGGCCCGTCGTCACAGCGCTCGAGCACTTTCTCGCGCAGCGGGTCGAGTACGGACTCGATCTCCTCGAGGTGCGCTTCGTTCACGGCATCTCGGATGAGCTCGTACGGATCGAGACCCATGGGGAACGTTTCCTCGTGACTCCGAGCGCCCCGGACGAAGGCCCACTCGCCGCGCCGCCATCGAAAAGACTCCATCAAACGGCCTCGCACCTGATCGCTGATTGCCCGGAACAACTCCACTGGGCGCAGAATCCCGAGACCTACGAGCGCGTCGCCGAGGCGCCCACCGTGTTTGGGCAGGAGTGCCAGGGCCATTTCGATCTCCATGCGCAAGCATTGACCTGTCGCAACGAGATACTCTCCGAGAAGCTCTGATTTATCGGTCGATGCAACGAACTCCGGTTTGCCGTCGACAAAGTATATTTTCTTTCGTCGGTTGCGTTGCCACAGGTGAAGGACGCCGGTCTGTTGACGGGCGACGATGTCGTAGAAAATCGGCAGGAGAGTTGCCGCGCGAAGCTGACCCTGCTTCTCGGCTTGCGCGAGCTCCTCGAGCTTCCACTGAAGTCCGGGCGACGTGACGAATCGTGTGAGCTCGGGAAGGCTCGATGGATCGATGTAGGTGCCGTCGGCTTTGGAGATTCTGCTACTGCGGCTGTCGATGACACCTGTCGTGAGGAGCTGAATCAGGCGCGGATAGCTCATCGGTCCCATCACGCTGCCGTCGGGCAGCTGGACTCGATAGATCGTGGGCGAGGTGACAGCCTGAGGCCCAATGAGCTCCTGGCCGGCATGGCGCATCAGATCGCTGTCGATCAGCGACGGCACGCTCGCCTCGGGAAGACGAACGTCCGGGGCATCCCCTTCGATCAGGTTCAGCCGCGACAGGAGACGGGCGACCCGATCGGGGCCGTGACCCATACCACGCCGTCGCATCACTTCGGCGCAGGCTTCGGAAAAGGCGCCGGCAGTGGGGCGCTCTTCCGGATCGCGCTGAAGCCCGCGAAGCACGACCGCGCGGATGTCTTGAGGGATGCGGCGCTCGCAGCGGGCCAACACGCGAAGGTCTGCGTCTCTGATCTGCAACAGGACATTGAGCTCACTCTCGCCTTGAAACAGGGGCTCGCCGATCAACATCTCCGCCAGGACAGTGGAAAGCGTGAACACGTCGCTCTTCCCGCTGAGCTCCTTTCCGAGCACTTGTTCAGGAGACATGTACCCGAGCTTCCCGCGAACCTGGCCGTCCTCGGTCGTCGGCGCGCGGCTTCGAACCGTGGCGATGCCGAAGTCCGTCAATTTTACGTGTCCGGTACGGCTGAGAAGAATGTTTGCCGGGCTAACGTCGCGATGGACGAACTCGAGTGACTCTCCGTTCTCGTCGACCGCGTGGTGCGCATACTCGAGCGCTTGGGACGTTTGGTAGGCAATGTGAAGCGCAACGTCCCAAGGAATCGGCGAATCCGGAGGGGCTGCACGCAGCAATCGGCTCACGTTTGAACCGTCGACGAGCTCCATCACGAGCACGAGGTCGTCGCCCATCGTGCCAAAGTCGAACACCTGAACAATGTTGGGGTGCTCGAGGAGCGCAGCGAGGCGAGCCTCGTCGATGAACATCCATACGAAGTCCGGATCGCTCGAAAACTGAGGCAGGATACGCTTGAGCGCGACGCGCTTCTGAAAGCCATGCAGACCCTCACGAAGTGCAACGAACACCTCGGCCATCCCCCCCGCCGCCAGGCGACGCTCGATGTGGTACGGCCCGAGCAGCGGCCGTTCTTCGCTCACACATCCCTCCGTTACTGACCGACCCCTCCATGATAGGCGGCTCGGGCACCAGATGTCAGCTTAGTCCCCGTTTCAGCGAGAGCGGAACACTTGGGTCTTCGGTTGGTTCCTGCTTATCATTGAGTTTGCCCACTAGTTACGGGGGAACGATGGGGATTGTTCGCAAGACGTCGCGCTCGAAGAAATCGAAAGATCCGCTTCTCGGAAAGGTCGTGGCGGGTCGATATCGACTCGAATCACTGCTCGGCGAAGGTGGCATGGGCGTGGTCTACAGAGCGCGTCACGTGCTCATCGACCGCGTCGTCGCACTCAAGTTGATTCGGCCGGACCTTCGTGGGGAAACACATTTGCGCGCGTGGATGGTGCGCGAGGCGCGCGCCGCGAACCGTGTCGACCACGCACACATCGTCGACATCCACGACGTGGGCGAGACAGAGGAGAGTGAGCTCTACCTCGTCATGGAGTACCTGATCGGTGATTCGCTCTCATCGCAGATCGCAAAAGGGCCAATGCCCATTGCGCGCGCGGTCGACATCTTGGAGCAAATGACGGCCGCCCTCGCGCGTGCTCACGACCTCGGCGTCGTGCACCGCGATCTGAAGAGTGACAACATCATGATCACCGCACGCGGAGGTCGAAAAGACTTCGTGAAGATTTTGGACTTTGGTCTTGCTGCACTGACCCGGGATCCGCGCCTCGCTCCGAAGGGTGCGGTCTTTGGAACTCCGGAGTACATGTCGCCGGAACAAGCACGAGGGGAAGACGCCATCTCGTCGAGCGACCTCTATGCGCTCGGAGTTCTGTTCTTCGAGATGTTGACGGGGCGCCTGCCGTTCCGCTCGGGCGATCGCGACGAGCTGCTCGACATGCAGCGAACGGCGACCCCGCCCAAACCCAGCAAGTACCGCCCCGACATCCCCGAGCACGCCGAGAAGATCATCTTGAAGCTCCTCGAGAAGAAGCCTGAAGATCGCTTCCGCGACGGGCATCATCTCAAAGAAGAGCTCAAGGAGATGCAGCGCACCCTTCCATCGCGGGAGTGGGATCAGCCAACCGACATCACTCCCATCGCGCCCCCGCCACCGCCGCCGGCTCAGACGCCAGGCGTGGTCGAGTGGAGCCGGACCGCAGCAAACTTTCTGCGCGCCGTTGCCCGTGCGTACCCCGACGGAAACGCCCCAGGCGACGTGCAGGGCGCATCGGACCAGATTTGGGAGCTTGCGTCGCGGGCATCCAGGCTCGAGGGCGAGCTCGAAAGCCATTCTAAGAAGCTCGAGACAATCGAGAAGCGAGGTCGAGCGCTGCGAGCTGAAATCGGGCGTAAGGTCGAAGACCTCGCCGGGGAGGAATCACGTGCCCTTCGCGATGCATCTTCGGAGCGCGACTCGCTGAGCGAGCTGATTCTCAAGCTCAAGCGAGCCAAGCGCGCGCAGCAAGCGGCCGAAGCCGAAGTGAAACAGGCGGGCAGCAACGTGGAGCGCGTCCGCCGCGGATACGAGGCGCTCGGCGCGGCCCGCTCTCAGTGCGATGTGCTGACCGACGTCGCACGCGACTACGAACGTCGCGCGCGGGCGAAAGAAGAGACGGCAGCGGAGCGACGCAAGCAGATTGAAGAGCTTCGCGCTCAGTTGAAACGATACAGCGAGGCCCTCGAACATGACCTTCAGACGGGCCGAGAGCGAATCGCCAGTCGCGTGGGCGAAGCGCTCAGCTACGAGGCCGCTTTTGGGACCGCGTCGAGCCTGCTGCTCGACCACCTGCGCGACAAGCCAGAGTGCCGAGAGCTTCTCGAAGACATCGACAAGAGTCGCAACGGCAAGGATCCCGACGAAAAGCCCTCCGAGCTGCAAGAGCTGATGGAAAAACACGTCGCCACTCGCTGAGCCGTAGGAACCGGGACTCGGAAAAAGGCGCGACACGGGGCTGCGCAGAGTGTGGTGTTGAACATTGCCGAGGCGCGGGGGAATGATGCTGGGAATGCGCGGGCTCGATTTTCGACCGCCTGCGGGTCCGCCAAGGAGGTGCGGGCGGCGCTGAACGTTGCCAGCGACTGGGGGTACATCGGGAGTCAGAAGGCGACGCGCCTCGACGAGAGGCTCGACGAGGTGTGCGCCATCACGTGGTGCTTGGGCCGCCGGCTCTGCCGGCCTGAGAGCCTCCAGGACATCGCGCAGATTTCATCGAGCGCGATGTCTACCTCTGCGACCTTCGTGCCTGGCATGTAACCGTAGGCGACCGCGAGTTGAAGCCCTGCACGCACTTCCTTCGCCGACCCGCACGCGGATGCGAACCGTGCTTTCGCGGTCCCGGGGTCGTTCCCATCGGCTTCGGCGATGTTGAGAACGACGCTGCTCATGGCCCGATGGATTTGGTCGAAGAGCGACCGATCCCGTTTCCGAACCACCGGAAGCACCTCCCGCAGCCCGCCTGCTGCCTGAAGCGCCCGTTGCTGAATGATGAGTCCCATGAGTGATCTCCTTTTTGCGAGTGTGTCGGGTTCACCCCCACAACCCGGCACACTCGCAAAAAGGAGATCACGATGACCACGGAGAGTCACAGGAGCAAGTCACGCGGGCACGGACGCTGACGCTGGCACTGGCACGGACGCTGACGCTGGCACTGGCGCTGACACTGGCGCTGGCACTCCCTCAGCCCCTCCGGTCACGCTGGCGAGCCGCCCTGTCCGTCGAACCCGCTCGCCTCCTGCTGCCGTGCCCGGGTTCTTCAGACAGCTGAGAGCACTTAGTAGCCGAGGTCGGACTCGAACCGACACATTCTTGCGAATACCGGATTTTGAATCCGGCGCGTCTGCCAATTCCGCCACTCGGCCGGAGTTGGCGGGGGTATAGCAGGCCCCCGCAAACTTGCATTTCGAGCAGCGAGAGGCGCAGCCTCTGCTGGAAGGCGCCGCGTCGACTTCGAGGGACGCTTTCGCTACCCTCCGGCGCAGATCTGGAAGGGGCTCGACTTATGACAAGGACCGCAATTCTGGGGTTGGGGCACTACGTACCCTCGAAGGTCGTAACCAACGACGACCTCGCGAAGATGTTCGACACGAGCGACGAGTGGATTCAGCAGCGCACCGGCATCAAGGAGCGACGGTACATCGAGGAAAGCGGCATCGGGGCGAGTGACCTCGCGGTGCCCGCGGTCAAGATGGCATGCGACAACGCTGGAATCGACGTGTCGGAAATCGACTCGATCATTTTCGCGACACTCTCCCCCGACTTCAACTTCCCAGGCAGCGGCTGCTTCCTCGGGGACAAGCTCGGCCTCGCCGGCGTCCCGGCGCTGGACGTGCGCAATCAGTGCAGCGGTTTTCTCTACGGGCTCCAAATCGCCGATGCTTGGATTCGCTGCGGCATGTACAAGCGGGTCGCGTTGGTTGGCGCCGAGGTTCATTCGACCGCTCTCGACTTCAGCGATGAAGGTCGTGACGTGACGGTGCTGTTTGGCGACGGCGCCGCCTGCGCAATCCTCGGGTCTACCGATGACGAGAACCGGGGCCTCATCGACGTCGAAGTTCACGCGGACGGCAGTGGCGCGAAGGAGCTTTGGCTGGAGGGGCCGGCAAGCGCCTACATGCCTCGACTCACGCACGAAATGATCGACGATAAGACGGTGCACCCGGCGATGAACGGGCGAAACGTGTTCCGATGGGCGACGACCAAGATGCCCGAGGTCAGCCTCTCTGTGTTGGAACGCAACGGGGTGTCTATCGAGGAGGTCGACCTCCTGGTTCCGCATCAGGCCAACAAACGCATCAACGAGTTCGTCTCACAGAAGCTCAAGGTTGCCCCGGAGAAGGTGGTCCACAACATCCAGAAGTACGGCAACACGACCGCCGCTTCCATACCACTGGCACTGAGCGAGGCGGTCCAAGAAGGGCGCGCCGCAGAGGGTGACCTGATTCTCATGCCTGCGTTCGGCGCGGGTTTCACGTGGGGCGCCGCCCTTTTGCGGCTCTAGCGCCTTGTCGTCCAAGGCCGATCGCGTGGCCGTCGTCCTGAATGGCAACGCCAGGCAGGTGACCGACGAGTTGGTCGAGAGCTTCGACCAACTGGTTGGGAGCGGTGACCTATTTCTGTCGCGCAGCCTCGAGGAAGCTCATCGAATCGCACGCGAGATCGTCGAAGCCGGCTATCCGGTGGTGTTGACGGGAGGCGGCGACGGTACGTTCGTGCAAATGGTGACGTCGATCAGCAACGAGGCCCGAGGTCGCAAGCAAGAGCCGCCGAGCTTTGGTCTACTGAAGCTGGGCACCGGGAACTCGCTCGCATGGGCACTTGGCGCGGGGACTTCACGAAAAGACGTGTTCGCCGACTTGGCCCGGCTGCGCCACGACAGCGCGCACCGGGATGTGCGTCTCATCGAAGCGCAAGGCCTACTCACACCCTTTGCGGGTGCGGGGTTCGATGCGCTTGGCCTCAAGCACTTTCACGAAGTTCGCTCCGTCGTTCGTCACCTGCCATGGATTGGAAAGCGGGCCACGGGCGCGGTGTCCTACGCAATCTCAATCCCGATGCTCACGATTCCCAAGCTTGCGCTCCGACCGCGAATGAACGTTCGGATCATCAACCGCGGGGACGCGGAGCGTCTCGATTTTCGGGGAAAGCCGCAGGGAGAATCGATCGAAAGAGGCGAGCTGCTCTTCGAAGGCCCTTGCATCGCGGCGTTGGTGTCGACGATTCCGTACTGGGGATTCGGGGTCAGGGTCTTTCCATTTGCCGAGGACCGTCCTCCGAATCGATTCTGCCTTCGCGTCGTTGCAACCAGCCCGCTTCATGTTGCTGCACACATGCGCAGCGCATGGAAAGGTACTTACCGGCACGAGAACCTGATGGATTTCTATGCAGACGACGTCGAGCTCGAGTTCGATGAACCCACCGCCATTGAAATCGGTGGTGATCCCGCGGGGATGACGCGCTCGCTGTGCGCCCGACTCCACCCCGCCCCCGTGAAGCTGATCGACTACGCGGCGCACTAGACGTAAGGGAGAAAAAAAGGGGATTTTTGTTAACTCCCTCTCAATGGAGCTGTAATAATACATAAATACCAATGGGGGAACGGAAGAACTGGATCAAGTTGGGGGCCGTCTGCGCGGCCGCCGTGCTCGTCGCCCTTGGAGCGGCGGACGCGGAATCGATCGAGGGATCGGTCCGCGGCAGCTCGGCGGACGCGAGCTCGGAATCCGATCAGAAAGACCACTACTGGAAGGTCTGGAATGGCGCACTGCCTGAACGACCGGCAAACGACAATCACGACGATTTGCTCGCCGTTCTAACGGGCAAGTTCACCGGGCGGGAGATCGGCTGCAAGTTTGCCTTTCGCGGCGGCGCGCTGAGTCCCTCCACGATCGCTGCGCGTTCGGGCACGACCATCCGCGTCGAGAATCGAGACGCTTTCACGCATGAGCTTTCGGTCGAAGGGTTGGCGGGGTTCACCCCACTCGAAGCCGGTCCCGGTAAGGCGCGCGTGATCCCGGTGCCTGCGGGTGGACCATGGAAGCTCGGTGACCGGATCTACGGGCACGTCGAAGGCTATCTGCATTCGATGCGCGAGCTGGTTGCCTGCGCGCCTGTGAGTGCGAACGGGAAATTCAGCTTTCAAGACGTTCCGCCTGGGCCGTACTCGCTCAGAATTCTGCGCGGTTCAGAGCAGGTCGCATCTCGCCGAATCACGGTGCCGGCTGGGCGATCACTCCAAATCGATGCGCTCAGCATCAGCAAGAGTCGGAGGAAATAACCGATGTTGTCGCGCCTTTGGTACTTGATCCTAGCCTTGGCCGTTGGAGGGGCGCTTGCAGGAGCGTTCTTGAACAAGTCGGCGGCGAGCCGAGAAGCTGAATTTCAGCTCGAAGAGCAACTACGCAGGGACCACGTCGAGGCCGAGCTTTGGCAGCGATTGGACGCGCGACTCCGACTCGACGCTTTGGCGTCGATCGTGGTCGATTCGGAGGTTCGCCAGACCTTGCGGAGCTCGAGCGGACGCGCGGGAACTCCAGGAACGAATGCGCGAAAGCGACTCAGCCAGAAACTCGATGCCCTCAACGCGAAGCTCGAAGAAGGCAAGGGAGACTTGGTCTTCGCGATCGACGCCGAAGGCGAGGTCGTAGCCACACTCGACAAGAGCGAAATGGATTCGGTGCGACTCCACAAGATGCCGCTCGTCCGAGATGCGCTACGAGGCTTCATGCGGGACGATGTCTGGGTCTACAACGGTGACGTCTATCGGATGGCTGCGCGCCCGGTATTCGACGGCGGTCGATACGTCGGCGCCGTAGCGCACGGGATGCTGATCGGCGACGGGCTCGCCAAACGCCTAGCGGCCAAGCTACCAAACGCGACCATCGTATTTTTCTATCGGGACCGATTGATCGCGTCTCACGTCGGCGGAGCCAAAGCGCCAAGCAGCGCAGAGCTGAAGAACGGACTCGCGTCGGCGCTTGCCAAAATGGAAAACGGCGAGGGCTCGGTGGAAGTGGGCGAGCGAACCAGGGCTATCGCGGCGCGCATCCGAGGCGGAGCCGCGGAGGCTGGCGTTGGCTACATGATCGGCCGCAGAGGAAGTACCGTCGGGCTTGGAGGGCTTTTCGCGAATACGTTCAAGGAGGACGTTGCCTCGCTCCCTTGGCTTCTGGTCATTGGCCTTCCGCTGCTGCTCCTCGCTCTGGGTTTGGCGCTACTCTACGTAGAGCACGACAAGGGAGTCGCGATCCTTCGCAAAACGAGCGAGAGCCTATCCAAGGCCGAGCTCGACAGCCTTCCAGCTGGGCAGCTGCGGCGGCATTATCGGAAGATCGCCGAGAACCTGAACACCGCCCTACGCGCCGGAGTCGGCTTCAAAGAGGAGGCGGCAAAGCGCTCTTCGGTCGATCTCGACCACCTCCTGAGCTCGACGCGCGATAGCGGGAATGCAGGCTACTTCGGTGTCTCGACCGAGGCGCCGACGGCCAAGCAGGTAGCTCTGGACCCAGCGCCATCGAGCCCGACGGCAGCGAAGACGCCGCAAATGGCGCCGATCGCTCCCACAGAGGCAATGCCAAGCGAAGCGCCAAAGGACAGCCCGGCCCAGGGGGCGAGTACCCTCGCAACGACAGCACGCCCCGGCCGTTCGTCTTCGTCTCGGTCGAAGCGGTCGCCTTCCTCTTGGCCGAAGCCGTCGACTTCTTCGCGAAACGCGGTCGCAGCTACCGTTCGACACAGCGGAGAGCCTGTCGTGTCGGACGTCAACGACCCACCAACTCGGCCGAACGCGATTGTGGACTCGTACTCCGAGTACGACGATGAGGCGGAGGAGTCGACCCAAGTGAAGCATGTGCCACAGGAGCTGATCGAGGCGTCCGCGCCTGCCGCCCGGGGCGAAGAGGCGCATTTCCGTGAAGTCTTCGAAAAATTCCTAGCAACGCAAAAGGAATGCGGCGCTTCTGTCACCGGACTCACCTTCGACAAGTTTGTCCGCAAACTTCACGCCGCACGCGACCAGGTCATGAAACGCCACAATGCGCCGGAGGTACGATTCACGGTGTACGTCAAAGAAGGGCGCGCCGCGCTCAAAGCGAGCCCGGTCAAGCACTGAGTTGACCGCCGGGAATCCTGGCTCTAACTTTAACAACAGTCCCTCTGTTGTTGCAGGTGAGGAAGGAGTAGTGAATCCCTGACTAGGTCGACTAGGGTGCTTCAACGTGCGTGGTGTGCGGACCCGGCTAGCGTCATCGGGGGGCCTAAAGCGTACGACATCCGCGCCCACCTACTAGTAAATTGTAGGGGTTCGACTCAACATAAGTTCCCACGGCAACGACGGTCAGGACTGTCTTATGGAGCCCCGCAATGTCGACTTCTACGTCGTCCGTGGGGCTCCGGGGCTTAAGGCGGGAGCAGCGACAGCGAGGGGATGGAGGCTGGGCATGAATGATGCAAACCCGCTACGCTGCAACCATGAGGGTTGGGGGACTTCTCGTGGTAGGCGCTCTGCTGTGCGGCTTGGCGCTGTGGGTGACCCGCGAAGCGGAGGAGACCACCGCCTTCGGGCTCAGCGGCCAGCCCGGCCGAATCGCACGGGGCGCACCCGAACGCGCGGAGAAGGTCTTGAAGGTCCTCGAGTCGGCGAACGCCCACAACGATCGTCTCGATCGGATGGACCAGCAGCTCTTCGGCGAAAACCAGTCTGAGTAAAAAAGGGGACTGTCCCCTTTTATTGGATGGGGGCGGTCAGACGAGCGAAGCGGACGCCGAGGCGGAACCACCATGGCTTTCGGTCGTACTCTCCCTGCTCCATGAGGCGAGCGCGCTTGAAATCGTTCTGGAACATCTGCTCGACTTCGGAGGCGAAGGCCGGATCAGCGACGGCTGCCGTGATCTCGAAATTCAACCGAAACGACCGGTTGTCGAAGTTGGCAGTTCCAATCGTCGCCACACCATCGTCTATCAACATGGCCTTCTCATGGAGGAAGCCATCTTGGTACCGATAGAATTTGGCTCCCGTGCGACCTGCGTCATCGAAGTACGAGTACGCAGCCAAATAGACGAGCAAATGATCGGGCTTGTCGGGGATCAGGATTCGCACGTCGACGCCTCGCAACCCTGCGAGTTGCAGTGCGACGATCACCGAGTGCTCCGGCACGAAGTAAGGGCTCGCGATCCAAATCCGCTTCTGGGCTGTGTTGATCGCGTGAACAAACATCAGGTTCGCGGTTTCGAGCTCGTCCGCAGGGCCGGTTGGCATGATTAGCACGCGGCTATCGCTGCCATCGGGGGCGGGGCGAGCGGCCCAGTTGAGCTTGGGTAGCGTCTCGGTCGCCCAGTACCAATCTTCGGCGAACGAGATCTGCGCCTTCAAGACGGATGGCCCCTCGATGCGAACGTGGGTGTCCCGCCAGTGACCGAACTTCGGATCTTTGCCGAGGTATTCGTCGCCGACGTTGTGACCGCCGATCCACGCCACGCGTCCGTCGGCGACCACAATCTTGCGATGATTCCGGAAATTGAGCTGGAAGCGATTGCGACGCCCCTTGCGCGTATTGAACTCGTGGATTTCCACTCCGGCTTCGCGGAGCTCTCGCGTGTAGCTGCTTGGGAGATCGTGGCATCCGATTTCATCGTAGAGGAAATACACGCGCACGCCCTGCTCGGCCTTGGCGAGAAGATGCTCCTTGAGCGCGCGTCCCAGGCCGTCGTCGTGCACGATGTAAAACTGCACCAGTATGTACTCTTGCGCCGCGTCGATGCCGTCCAAGATGCTTCTAAACGTCGCGTCGCCATCGATCAGCAGATCGACCCGGTTCCCGCGAAGCACTGGCATTTCCGCCAAACCTTCCGCCGCGCTCGTTGCTTCTGGTCGTTCGGTCTCCGGAACGCGGTACGGCGCCACCGTCTCGAGCAGTTCCGCCTGGATCTGGGCGGTGCGGTCGTCAGTGCTCCGGCGAGCGACGACGTAGCCTTCGAATTTGCTGCGCCCGAACACCCAGTATGCAGGCACCGCCAGGTAGGGAAACGTGTTGAGGCTCACCGCCCACGCTATTGCCCCTTGGGAGGTGCGCGTGCTCATCACGGCGTGAATCGACGAGGTGAGACCCAAGATGTGAAAAAGCACAACCAGCGCTGTGATCATTCGTCCTCTACGAGATTTTTTTTCGTGCTCGGCCACCGAGCGCCAATCGTACCGTACCGAGTGTGAATGGTCATCCTGCTCACGTGAACCGTTTCGCTCTTCGCAAGTTTACAGCTTGTGAACTCCTCGCGGCCGAGTTCCTTGATGTTGACGCGCGTGAATCATGTTATCGCAACCGCCTCATGCGAAGAGGGGTGTCATGCAAGAGCAAGCAGTGAATCGGTTCTATTCGGACGAGCGAACGCGGGGTCGCGTTCGTGGGGCGATCAACGAGTACCTCGGTTTCTTCGACGAGTCGAACGGTGGCAGCGTCAAGGCCCGCCAAGCCGGCTATACGACGATGATCAACCATTACTACGATCTCGTCACCGATTTCTACGAGCACGGCTGGGCCAAGTCGTTTCACTTTGCGCCGCGATTCAAGGGTGAGTCGTTCGCCGCGTCGCTCGCGCGCTCCGAGCATTCCTTCGCGCTCAAGCTCGGCCTGAAGCCGGGTATGAAGGTGCTCGACGTTGGCTGCGGCGTGGGCGGACCCATGCGCAGCATCGCTCGATTTTCGGGGGCCACGATCGAAGGCGTCAACAACAACGATTACCAGCTGAGCAAAGTGCAGCAGTACAACGAGGAAGCAGGCCTCGCGAGCCGATGCTCCGGCTTCAAAGGCGACTTCATGAACCTCCAGGTGCCGGACGAGAACTACGACGCCGCGTATGCTTTCGAGGCCACCTGCCACGCGCCAGACAAGGCAGGCGTGTTCGAGGAGATCCACCGCACACTGAAGCCAGGCGGCCTGTTCGCGGCGTACGAGTGGTGCATGACCAGCAAGTTCGACCCGAAGAGCGCGGAGCATCTACAGACCAAAAAGGGCATCGAAGAAGGAGACAGCCTTCCAGACATCGCGTCGATTCCCGAGACGCTCGACGCGCTTCGCGCCGCCGGCTTCGAGGTGCTGGAGAGCCACGATGCTGCCGGCACCTGCGACCCTGAAACCCCCTGGTACCTGCCGTTGGTCGGCGAAACCGAGAGTCTGATGTCCCTCCGACGAGGCCGGCCGGGGCGGTTCCTGGCGCGCCGCACGATTCGAACGTTAGAAGCGCTCCGGATCGCGCCGAAGGGCTCCACCGAGGTGAGCAGAATGCTCGGCGCGGCCGCCGAGTCGCTCATCAAGGGAGGCGAGCTCGGGATCTTCACGCCCAACTACTTCTTCCTGGCTCGACGACCGACACGATGAGGATCGCTGGTGTCGAGGCACCGCTGCACGGCATCTCGGGACGGATCCGTCGAAGGACTCGCGATCCCGTCCTGGAGTCGACGCGGGAGGCTACCTATCCACCACCCTATCCGGAGGGCTGGTACGTCGTCGGCCGGTCGCGCGATTTTGGTGACCGCCCGACGTTCGTGCAATGCGTCGGGAACCAATGGGTCGTGTTCCGCGATGATTCCGGCGACGCGCATGTCGTCGATGCCTATTGCCCACACCTCGGCGCAAACCTGGCTGATGGGAAAGTGCGAGGCGACTGCGTCGAGTGCCCATTCCACGGATGGAAGATACGCGGGGACGGGTCGGTCGTCGGTCAGGCCAATGGAGATCGTCCAGACCCCCGTCATCGAACGAGATCCTGGGCAGTCGAAGAGCTTCACGGCTGGCTGCTCGTCTACCATCGTCATGGAGCCACGGTCGAACGCCCGGCGCCCGAACCACCCTACCGCTTGGCACGGGTGGCTGAAATCGACGACGGTGATCTCGTTTGGCGGGGGGAGCACGATGCCGGGCCCGTGCACATGCATCTGCTCGAGTTCCTGGAGAACAGCGCAGACTTTCAGCACTTCGCCGGGATCCATGAGCGCCTGCGCTTGCCTTGGACCGAGATCCCCGTACCAGGCATGACGCTCCGTCACGAAGCGACCTGGCGCCGGGACGAAAAAGAGAAGCACGTGTGTTGGTTCGGAAACGACGCGAGCCTCGAATTTCGCGGGAAGGCGATCGAGGGATCGGGGGCACACGCAGAGGTTCGCATCGAGGGCCCCGGAAGCTTCATCCGGTTCGACTTCACGTTGACGCGAGGGCGCGGTCGCGTGGTGCTGTATCAAAGCCACACGCCGATCGCTCCGATGACCCAACACGTCCGGTTTCGTTGGTTCAGCGGCCGGAACGTGCCCGGGCCCCTGGCCTCGTTCATCGTGGGGAACTGGGTTTCGCAGTGGCGTCAGGACATCGGGATCTGGGAGAGAAAGATCTATCGCAAGAACCCGATGCTGACGCGTGCAGATGGCCCCATTCACCAGCTTCGCCGCTGGTACGCGCAGTTCTATCCCGCCGTGTCTCAATCGGCCGAGCGACCCGCATAAGGAGAGAGATGTCGATACGAAGTAAGCTCGCTCAGTCGAAGCTGGCCAAAGGCGCGGCGCGATGGATGACGGACAATCGTGGCTTGGTCGTCGCGGCTACGGCCCTGCCTGCCAGCTTCCTGTTCGAGCGCGCCCGTGTGACCCGCGACGTGCTTTACGCCCGTTACGGCGCATCACCCGAAAAGCACGACGAACGAGTCCGACGCGTACAGGAGCAGGTGCGCGCCTGGAAGGCGTCCGGCTCCGAGCGCCCCATGTGCAC
>SHLP01000211.1 GCA_004283055.1 Deltaproteobacteria bacterium | reverse complement strand
CGGAGGTGCATGGCGGCGGGGGCCGGGGTGCCTCGGAGCCAGGCGACGCCGCCCTTTTTGAAGCGGAGCCAATGGCCGCTTGGGTCGCCGATGGTCAGTAGGGAGAGGGCGTCGCTCATCCAGGGCTCGTGTCCGACGCAGGCCACGTGCTCTCCTTCGAGCGATGCGAAGAAGTCAGGATTGGGCGGGCCGGCTAGGCCCTCCGCTGCAACCAGGGGTCCATCGTTGAGAGGGGCGAGGAGCTCGGCCGTCTCGAGCGCGCGCAGCCATGGGCTGTGATAAACGCGATCGAACCGAAACCCGGACCGCACGAGACTTCGCACAACCAGCTTGAACCGGGCGCGGCCTTTGTGGGTGAGCGCTCGTTCGACATCAGGAAGCTCTTCGCCTCTTTCTTCTGCGATCGCGTGGCGTACTAGGAACAGGTCCATGGTTCGTCATTCCTCTTCGAAGCCAGTGAGCTTCAAGCCAGATTGCTTCACGAGCCGTTGCTCGCGTTCGAGGTCTGCGCGAGCCAGCGGATGAGCATCGAGCCACTGCTCGTTGAACGTCACCTTGAGCCTATTGCCTTCCGCGCCGAGATGCGGAAGCGAGACGACTTCCGGATCGCGGTTGCGATTGAGGAGCACTGCAAGCCGAAGCAAGGCACAAAGACGCACGGCGGTCATGCGAAGCTCGGTCGGAAGGGCCTCGAAAAACGATTGATCGAGCTTTCGGCGATGCCCGCGAACCAGCGCCGCCACCAGGGCCTGCTCGTCGCGCGAGAACCCGGGCAAGTCCGATGAGGCGACCAGATAGGCCCCGTGCTTGTGATGGCCGGTGTAGTTCACGGCCAGCCCTATCTCGTGAAGCTGGGCCGCCCAGGCGATCGCATGCGCAGCGTCGACCGACTGCAGATCCCAATCTCGAGCGACCTGGCCGAGGAGGCCGAGGGCCGTGGCCTGGACGCGGTCGGCGTGACCCTGGTCGATCGAGTATCGCTTGCAGAGCATGGCAATGGTGCGGTCGCGCGGGTCTTCATGCTGGATGCGGCCGAGCATGTCGTAGAGCAGCCCCTCGCGAAGCGCGGTCGGGGAAACCCACATCTCCTCGATGCCGAGCTGCTCAAACACAGAGGTGAGGATAGCTACCCCTCCGGCAAGCACCAGCCGACGATCGGCGTCTAGCGCCGGAAGCTCGAGCTTCTCGAGCCGGCCCGCCGTAGTCATGGCCTGCTCGAGCTTTGTAAGCCCTTCGGCCGTGATGGTGCCGTGCGCCCAGCCGGCCCCCTCGAGAATGGCCGCGACGGAGCGAATGGTGCCGGAGGCTCCGTAGGCCCGCTCCCATCCAGCCGTCCGCAGAGGCATTTCGACCGGCTGAAGCTCGAGGCCAGCGGCGAGCTTGGCTTTGCCGAAGCGCTTTCGACTGAGCTTCCCGTCGCCGAAGAACTGCTTCGTGAAACCAACGCAGCCCATATACAAGCTGTGCACGGAGACCGGCTCGAAGGCATCCCCAACGATGAGCTCGGTGCTCCCGCCCCCGATGTCGACGACGATGCGCCTGGCGGGCGCGCCCGCGATGCCGTGAGAGACGCCGAGGTAAATCAGGCGGGCTTCTTCACGGCCGGGGATGATTTCGATTTGATGGCCAAGGGCTTCACGGGCCTGGCTCAGAAGCTTGCGGGAATTGCGGGCCTTCCGAAGAGTGTTGGTCCCGACCGCCCTGACCTGCTCGGCGCCGAAGTCTCGAAGCCGTTGGCCGAAAAGTGTGAGGCACTTGAGCGCGCGTTCTTGCGACTCCGCGTCCAGTCCGCCGTCGTCGCGAAGGCCAGCGGCCAGACGCACCGGCTCGCGGATGCGATCGAGGATCTGTAGACCCCCGTGATCGACGCGCGCGATCACCATGTGAAAGCTGTTCGACCCCAGGTCTACGGCAGCCAGTGACTCCATTCGCCCCTGGGCGGCACTCTAGCCTAGTTCGCGGGGGATGCTCCCGATTTTCGAAGCCAATCAGCGTTCGATGTAGCCGATTGCTTCGAGGTGGGCGGCGACGTCTTCGTCGAGCTCGACGGAGTCGGCGACGACGGCGTCTCGTTGCGCGAGCCCGCGCTGCTCGAGCAGCGCCTTGGTTGCCATCCGAACCTGGTCGGGTGAGGTCTGCGCGAGGTTCTTCAGCTCTTCGGGGTCGAGGTCGACGCGATAGAGCTCGACGGGGGCGAGCCCACGCGGGTTGTCGCGATTTGCGGTGATGAGCTTGTACTCATCGGTGCCGTCGAGCTCGCGAATTGACTCGAGGACGTTGCCTTCGTGGCTCTCTTCGGCGTACACGACGTCGGTGCCGGTGAAAAGGTCGCCACCCTGTACGCCTTCGGGAATCGGCGCCTCCACCAGCTTCAAGACCGTCGGCATCAAGTCGATGCTCTGCACCCAGTGACGCACGACGGTGCCACCACGCCGGCTCTGTGGAAGCTTCACTATGAGCGGCACCCGAACCTGCTCGTCGTAAAGCGTCGTCCCGTGCCAGAACCCCCCGTGCTCGTTGAACTCCTCGCCGTGATCGCTCGTCACGACAATCGTGAGCTCATCGTAGAGCCCACGCTCCTGAAGCGCATCGAGAAGCTTGCCGAGCTCGCGGTCCCAGTAGCTGATCTCTCCGTCGTACAGCGCCGAGAGCGCGGGCGCCTCGGACGGGTCCGGGTGCTGGTGCGCGGCGCGCGCGTAGCCGCTGCCGTCGTACGGGTGGGCAAAGTACGGGTCGTGCGGGTCCATGTAACCGACGAAGAGGAACCACGGGGCAGCGGCCTGCCGGTCGATCCACGCGGTGAGCGCCGCATTGACGGTTTCGGCGTCTTGATACGCAGTGCCGGGAAGGACCTCCCCTTGCATCGCCCGCATCTTTTCGACGCGCTGGCGAATGAATTGCATCAGCAGGAGCTTGGCGCTGGCGTCGTCCGCGCCGAGGACGAACTCTGGCTCGAGGTAGACGTATTCGTCGAAGCCCTGGTGGAAGTTGAAATACGGCGCGACATTGAAGTTGGTCGCGTAGCCTGCGGTGGTGTAGCCCACCTCTTTTAGGGCTTCGGGCATCGTCGTCACCGCGTCGGGGAGCGCGTCGCTCTTCGACATGACCCCGTGACTCGACGGCAAACGCCCGCTCAGAATCGATGCGAAGCTCGGGCGCGTCCAGCTCGAGTTGACGAAGGCCTGGTCGAAACGAATCGCATCTTGGGCGAGGCGATCCAGACTGGGCGTACTCCCCGATTCGTAACCATACATCGGCAGGTGATCGGCACGCAGGGTGTCCACCACGATGAAGAGCACGTTGCCCGCTTGCTCTTTGGCGGCCGCGCGGCCCCCCGGCGCTGCGAGGCTCGACCTGCGGCCGCCGAACGCGATGTTGCCGGCCAGCGAGACACCCAGAATGAAGAGCAGGCCGATCGCCGTCGAAGCTCGAACCACCCGCCCAAACCCGGGCTGCTTAGACAGCTTCCAAAGCCCGCGAGCGATGAGGGCGCTCATGCCGGCGGCCACGAAGGCACAGCCGAGCAGGACCGCCAGCCCGATCGCGCTTTTCCAGACCAGCTCTTCGTGAAACAGGTCGCGGCGGATCCGAAAGGCGCCGAGGGCAAACGCGAACATGCCGAAGATCGCGGCTGCGAAGTAGCCGAAGGCCTGGTTCTCGTGCAGCGCATGGCGTTTCATCCAGCGCCCGGTGAGCGCCGTCGCGAACCCGAGGCCCGCACCAAAAGCCCCACAGAACACGCCATACGCTAGCGGACCGTAGAGGAAGACCCGCGCCCCGGTCGCCCCGGCGGAAGAAAGGGCAATGACCAGCGCCTCGCCGAGGCCCACCAAGATGCCGCCCATGACGCCCGCGCTGAAACCCACCACCAGGCCGCGCAGGGGATGCGGCCATGCCTCGCGCGGCGCCCTCGCGATCGCCTGACTCACGAGCTCCTCGCGCTCGGGATCCGAGACCCTGATCTCCGGGCTGTATCCCGACTTGCGCAACAGGAAAAACACCCCGCCAAACGAGGAGACGAACATCTCACAGGCGAAGCCGAGCGTTGGAATGAGGACCGCAACTGCGAGGGGCAAGCCGACCGCAGGCGAGGTGTAGAGCGCCACCGCGGCCGCTTCCCGAAGGCCGATGCCATTGATCGAAGCAGGGATGAGCGTTGCGAGAATCTGCAGCGACGAAGCGAAGAACACTTCACCGATGCCGAGCTCGACGCCGAGCGCACGCGCCGCGCAGACGTAAATGAGGTTGTTGAAAGCGTGGGTGCCGACGCCGAGCGCAGCGGCCTGAATCAGCAAGCCCGCCTTGCCACGATAAGCGCCGACGGCGTCGACCAGAGTCTGCACGCGAGCGCGAATGGCTTCGGGGACGAAGCGTATGAAGAACAAAAAGAGCTGCGGCTGCGCTAGGAACGCGAGGCCAACCGCGATGATTGAAAGGAAGAGCACGTTCACTAGGAGCACGCCGTTGGTGCCGATGAAGCGCATCCCAAAGATGCTGCCGAGCATGACCACCACACCGAAGGCGAGCTGACCGAGAATCATCTCGACGCCGATCGTCGCCGTCGCGCGGGCGGTCTTGCCGGTGTGCTTGG
>SHLP01000015.1 GCA_004283055.1 Deltaproteobacteria bacterium | reverse complement strand
TCGCGCTCATGGCCGCTCTCGCGGCAAACGACGCCTCGGCGTACTGTCGAATGACGGTCGGCGGCGGCGCACAGGTCGGCAACCAGGCCTGCGTCGAAATCGGGGAGCCCTTCTTCTGGAACGACACCTGCCTGTCGTACGCAGTCGATGGACGCGGCTCGGTGTGGATGGACCTCAGCGAGATCGAGGACTCGGTCAACGCCGCGTTCGAGGCCTGGGAGACTGCCGAATGCCCCGAGGGCGGCACGCCAAACCTGGTTTTCAAGCCATCCATGCAGCCTTCCACGTGCAAGCGAGCCGAGTTCAACAACGTCGGGAACGTGAACACCATCGCCTTCCTCGACCCATGGGAGGATCCTTGCCTCGACGACGGCGGCGATCCTTACGACGCGCGTGCCTTCGCGGTGACCATCGTCTGGCACAACACGAGCACTGGCGAAATCCTCGACGCGGACATGATGATCAACGATCAGCGATTCGTTCCTGGCCGCAGCGCCGGCGGCCCTTACGCGGACTGCCCCCCAGAAAGCGAAGGCGGTTGCCTCGATAATGACGCCGACCTGCGTGGCATCGTGACCCATGAAGCCGGACACTTCATCGGCATCGGTCATTGCAATCCCGACAACATCAACGACCCCGACGACCCGTGCGTCGTGGCCACCATGTTCGCCTCGGCCGAGCGAAACGCCGTAGACAAACGCAGTCTAGCGCCGGACGACATCGATGCGGTGTGCGAAATCTACCCCCCCGGGAACTTGGACCAGACCTGCACCGCCATTCCCATCGGCGGGCTCCAGCTCAACTGCGAAACCACTGCGTCAGGTAATCCAATCGCCTGCGATGGCCCCGGGGCCGCGTCGAGCAGCAGCGGCGGCTGCAGCTGCAGCACGACCCAAACCCCGGCCGGCGCTCTTTGGGCCACCTTCGCTGCCCTGATAGGCCTCACCGTGACGCGGCGGCGGTCAGCTCGGCGCGGCGCACGATCCTGAATTGAACGCGCCGGTTTCGCGCCCGGTTTTGCTGCGTGATGTTCGGCGCGAGCGGGCGTGTCGGCCCAAAGCCCCTCGCGGTCAGGCGGTCCTCTTCCACGCCGTGCTGAGTCAACCATCGCTTCACCGATTCCGCGCGCTGCTGCGACAGCCGCATGTTGAGCGCGCGATCGCCTCGGTTGTCGGTGTGGCCCTGAATCTCCACCAGCTCGAGGTCGGGGTTCCGAATGAGCACGTCCGCGACCTCTAGGAGAAGAGGCTCACTGTTCGGCAGGATTTCGTCGCTGCCCGTGGCGAAGCTGATTTGCCGTCGGAGCGCGATCTGCTTGTTCTTCAAAATGACGCCTGGCCGAGACGGTTTGCGAAGGACACGAAGCTGCAGCGTGGTCTCGCGACGCTCGTGGATCTCGACTGCGGCAACAGTGATGAGATAGATCGGATCCTCGACATGGGCGGTGTAGGTGCCCGCCGCGAGCGCATCGACCTGCGCCGAACCACTTTCGTCGGAAATGAGGCTGTGCTCGGAGGGCCCCCGGAGGGTGATCGGCACCTTGGAAACCGGGTTGCCCGCACGATCGACCGTGACGACACGCAGCTGACCGTCACGGCTGGCGGGCACGAGCCGGCACTCGACTTCGGACGGAACGGCTGCGCTGCACCGCGTCCGGATGAAATCGGGATGCGACACGTCGAGCAGGACCTCGCCCTCGGGGAGACCGTAGGTCACGAATCGGCCATCGGTGTCGGTGTGCAGCGGAGAGACGTCCTGGCCGATGATCCCGACGAAGGCCCCGGAGACCGGGCTTTCGCTTCCTTCCACGACGACTCGGCCGCGCAGCTGCCCCATAGGAACCGAGTCCGCTACGGGCTCGGCGGCCGGTGCCGAAACGATCGGCGGAGCGGGACGGGGGTCGAAAGCATACGCGACCCCCAAGATGATGTTGTACGGAGCGGTCGGCGCGAGCTCCCGGACGAAGTGTCGCGTCCCGGTGAGCCCGACGTCGGCGGCCACGGTGAACGCGAGCCCTCGAGGCGGCGGTAGAATTCGAAGACCAATGCTGAGCTCCATCGGAAACGCCTTCACTCCCTCGTCGGAGAGGCAGCGGTCGTCGTTTGCACCGGCCGCGGGCGCACACTGAAATCCTCGACGGTCGATCGGGATGCCCCAGCGCCACTCGAGCATCGGATGGAGCCCTACCTTTCGAGCCTTCAGAGGAGCCTCGAGCCCGGTCGCAAGACGCACGAAGTCCGTCCGATTGACGCCGTAGGCAAAGCGCTCGAACGCTGTGAGCAGGTGCCGGGTCTCCTCCGAGCGGGGCACGTCGCCTCCGAAGGCCGCGTATCGCTGGTCTTCGATGTCGGCAGTGAGGTTCGCGGAGTTGTCGAACCAGTATTGTGCGTTGACTCGCAAAAGGATGGGCGCCGCGTGGCGCTCGTGCTCTCGGAAGTCGAATGCGAGGTTGCCGCGGAAACCAAAGCTGGTGGCGCGGAGCCTCGCGTTCGGGCTACTGACACCGCTGAGGAACGCAAGGCTCGCATCGCCACCGACGGCGAGCCAAGGCTTTGCCCGATAGAAGCCTTTGAGGCCGAGCAAAACGTCGGCGACGCGCTGGATCAGCATGGGGTCGTTGGAGTCGTCCCAGGCGGAGGTCACCTCGGCGGAGGCGAATACCTCGAGGAATTCGCTTGGCGTCACGCTGAGCGAGAGATTCCCTGCGAAGTGCTGCGCCCGATCGGTCGGGACGAAGTAGTCGCTGGTCACGAAGAACTCGGTGTTCAACGCGAGGCGGAACGTGCCTTTCGGACCCGAGGCGGCATCGACGATGCGAATGCCTCCGGTCGGTCCGCTGAAACTGTTCTGTACCTCGGTAAGCTGAGCCTCATGCGCCTCCACAGCGGGTGTCGGATCGGACTGGGCATGGATCGGCGCGGCGCACGCCCATGCGACAATGGTCCCCAAACAGGGCAGTATCCAACTCCTGCGCATTCCCCTCGCCTATTCCCCACCCGAAATTATGGCATTTTGCGGGCGCTCCGCGCCAACATGAGGTGGCTATTTCGCGGCGATGAGCAGATCCGCCTTGCCGTCCGGCGGGATCATCACCTTTTTAGGCGCGGTCGCGCTTCCGCTCGCCGGCTTGAAGACGGCCACGTACCTCCCGCCGGGGACCGACCGCATGGTGCAACTGCCCTGACTGGTTGTACAGGTGAACGTACCGCCGGCGCCGTTGAGCTCGACGCGGCCGTCGACGGGTTTGTTGTCCGCGCTGCGCACCTTCACGTGCACCACGGCGTCTGCTTTGACCTGCGCGGTGACGAGCAGGCTCAGCGCGCAGAGGAGGACGGCGGCGACGCGGCTCATCGCGTCAGCCCTCTTCGACCGCGCCGGCAAAATCGCTGAGGCGCACTTCTTCATACTCGTCGTCATTCGATTCCGGGGGCTCCGACTCTTCGACGTCAGACTCGTCCTGAGCTTCACTCACCGACGCAGATCGGCGGGCGCTGGGATCGGGCATCGGCGGCCGAGATGGGATCGGAAGCCCGTCTTCGTAAGCGAAAAGGCCGGTGGTATGGACATCGCTGACCTCTCCGTCGGTGCTGAACGGGAGCTCTTCGGCTTTTGAGCGCGAGGGCCGAGTGAGACCGTCCGGAGGCTCGGCCAGGCGCAATCGTGGCGGAGCGGGGGGCGCCTCAGGTGGCGCGGCCATCGAAGGGATGGGCACCGGCATGCCGACCTGCGGCTCGAGTGCGATTCCATGCTCGAAGGCATAGTCGGCGTCGATTCCCAGCTTGCCGGCCTCGATGACGCCTTGCTGGGACTCTCGTTCGCCGTCTTCGTCGGTTTCTTCCGAGGGAGCTTCCGCCGCTTCTGCCTCCTGAGCCTCTTCCGCGTCGGCCATCATCGCTTCGGGATCGACTGCGGCAACCACCGTGGCCAGCTCGTCCTCGTCTGCGAACTCGTCCTCGACTTCGACATGCTCGATCGAGGTTTCAGGTTCGTCGTCGTCGAGGTCGTCGGGCGGGTCGGTCTCGGCCGCGGACTCTTCCGGGAGCCCAGAGTCGGATTCATCGGGCGCGACGGACTGCACCTCGCCGGGCGCAAGCGAGAAGATCTCTTCGGCGCCCAGCTCGACGTCGTTGACATATGCACGCGCCTCGTCTGGCGCGGAATGATCGGCGCTTGGCTCATCGGCTGATTCCTCAGTCGCGGGCGCGGCGTCGAGCTCGCCGGTGGGTTCGTTTTCTTCAGGATCAGGCGAAGGTGGCTCGGACACGGCCTGGCGCGCGAGCACCAGACGCTCGAACACCACTTCGTATCGGCCGTCGAGCTCCAAGGCCTCGACGACGACGTCGTAGCGCGTCTCCGGGACTCGGTCGGCGCCGCCATCCACCGCGGCGCGGACGACGCCAGCACCCTCGAGAGCCACGGTCCCGTCGGCGAGCAGCACCGCGAACTCGATCGGTGAACCGTCTTCGTAGGCGACGGGCCCGTAGAGGATCAGGGTGTCTCGTTCGACGCGATCGAGGAAGCCCTCGGAGAGCTCTCCAATGTCGTTGAAGTGTGTCGGTACCGTGAGGACTTGGCTCATTGCTCCCCCGCTTCGCTTTCGTCGAGAGGACTCGTCTGCAGCTCGTCTCCGGCTGCGAGGAGCTCCTCTACTCTGCGCTCCGCTTCATCCAGTCGTTTCGCTCCGGCCCGCGACAGGCGGACTCCCTCCTCAAACATCGCCAGAGACTGCTCGAGAGGCAAATCTCCCTCTTCCAATTGCGCGACGACCGTTTGGAGGCGGTCCATGACCTCCTCGAATGGAGCACCCTCGGCAGAACCGGCTGCGCCCTTTGATTTCCCCATGTTTTCAACCATACAGCACCGAAAGCCCTACGTCATCAACGTGGATATCGGGCGCATTCGAGTTGAAGTGTCTCGAACGGCGCTGTAGGTGAGTGAAGGAGGAGCACGTTCACCGCTCCGGGGCTCCTGAGCTGATGCGCCGCACCCACTCTGTCGTCACTCCTGGAAACCACGATGGCGTACATCTGGGGCACAGGGCGCTCATCGACGCGGCCAAGCGGACGGCGGATGCCCGAGGCTGGCAAACCCTGGCCATGTGCTTCGAACCCCATCCGACGGCAGTTCTGGCCCCACAGCGGGCGCCGGTGCTGCTGACCGACATGCGGCGCCGCGTCGAGATTCTGCGGGGCGCCGGCTGTGACGACGTGGTGGTGCTGCCGTTCGACAGCGAGTTTTCGAAAATGACCCCGGACCAATTCGTCGAGCGGGTCTTGTTGGACACGTGCCGAGCCAAGGGTGTGGTCGTGGGTCCTGATTTCCATTTCGGACACAAGCGCTCCGGAAACATCGGTACCCTGCGCGACTGGGGAAACCGCGAGGGATTCACCGTGCAGCTGGTGCAGCCGGTGATGTTCGAGGGGCAGGCGGTGTCTTCGACGCGGATTCGCCGAGTGCTCGCAGAAGACGGGAACGTCGGGGACGCGGCGCGGATGATGACGCGGGTTCACGAAACCACCGGCCTGGTCACGCGCGGCGACCAGCGTGGCCGTCAGCTCGGCTTTCCGACCGCAAATCTTGCCGTCGAGCCACTACAGCTTCCCAAGGACGGGGTCTACGCGGTGGTCGCTAGAGTTCTCGACGAGCCCGGCGCCGCATTGCAGCACGGGGTCGCGAATCTGGGCTACCGGCCGACCTTCGAAGCGGGGCATTCGATCGAGGTACATCTCCTCGGGTTCGAGGGCGATCTGTACGGAAGGCGTATGCGCGTTGGTTTCGTCGCTCGCATCCGCGGTGAAACCAAGTTCGACGGTCTCGACGCCCTCCGCCGGCAAATCGATCGGGACTGCGATGAGGCCGAGAACGCGCTACAACAGATGGATTCGGAGCTGGTTCGATGGATCTGACTCGACTTTACAACCTGACGACGCCGGAGCTTCGCGAGGAAGCCGAGCGCCTGGGCGTGGACGATACCTATGCGATGAGTCGCGGGCAGCTGATTCACGCCATTCGCAGCCGGGCCGGCGGACAGGAAACCGACGGGTTCTTGGGCAAAGTGCTTGGCTTCGCCAAGTGGGCGCTGAAGGCCGCACAGGAAGAACCTCGAAAAACGACGGCCTCGCGGCCTCCTCCGGGCCAGCCGCCCGAGCAGGGCGAGGCAAAGCGGTTTGAGCGGCCCGCGGAGGCTCCCCTGCCCACGGTGGGCGGGGGGGTGTCAGCGCCAGAGCCAGTGTCAGCGCCAGAGCCAGCGCCAGCGTCAGCGCCAGAGCCAGTGCCAGAGCCCGAGTCGGAGCCCGAGCTCGAGACGGCGTCCGGGCCGCCGAGCCGTCCGCCGGTCGGTGTCTTTTCGAAGACTGCGAGCATGTTCGACGAACCGTTTCCTACGCTCACCATGGCCCGCATTCTCGCGGACCAGGGGCACTACAAGCGCTCGCTTGCGATCTACGCGTCCCTGCTGCGCGACGAGCCGGGGAACCAAGAGCTGAGCGCTGAAGCCGACGGGATACGAGCGCAGTCCCGGGAGCGCCGAACGCAGGTTCACTGACGTTCGCAATTTTGCTCCACGCGAGATCTCTCGCATGATGAAGCTGTGACGACGACTCAGAAGCGACAGCACCCACGCTACCCTGTTTCGATTTCGTGCGAGCTCAGCGTCTCGGGTCAAAGGCTCCATGCGGAGATGAAAAACCTCAGCAGCGGTGGGGCTGCGATCGTGTTCGCGCGTCCCGTGACGACGGGCGAGGTGGTCACGGTCAGCTTCTTCTTGACGGAGGACGGCATCGAGGATCCCGACCGTCTGCCGTTTGAATGTGCGGCATCGGTCCGCTGGAGCAAGCCGCGCGGAGCGCTTGGCTTCGAGGCAGGGCTCCAGTTTCTATCGCCGTCCTCGGACCAGCGCGAGCTGCTCGAGGAGTTTTTGGAGCGGGCAGACTAGGACGACGCGGCCATGACCGGCGCCGCTTCTCGCCGAAGCGGCGGCACGATGGCGCGGATGGCAAGTGCGCACACAGCGCCCACCGACAGCGCGCTCCACTGGGGAAAGAGCGAGGCCAGGTCGATGACCAACCCGAGGAGGGCGAGCCCGGCCCCGAGTAACGAGCATACCGCGGCGGCTTTGGGGCCCATTCCGAAGGCGCCGGCAGCGGCCATCAGCAGGGCGGCTTTTACGGCGAAGGCGGCGATCCCCGCGATGGAGCCCGCCAAGGGCCACCCACCGAGAAACAGGGCCGCGCCGAAGGTCGCAGCGGCCGCTGAGTAGAGCGATGCGGAGGCGCTGGCCCGCACGCCGACCGCACGCAGCGCGTAGAGATACGCGGCACAGGCGAAGAACGAAGCCGGAGACTGGAACAGATACCAGCGCAGGACCGATGGATGCTGTGCGGAGATGATGAGCGACAGGCTGGCGGTCCGCGCGAGCAGCATCACGGTGAGCGTCGCAATCACGGCGAAGGAAAAGCTCGACGCTCCGGCTCGATCCCTGCCGGCCAAGGTGAAGAGCGCAGCGAACGTGCCCAATCCCAAGATCCACATCGTCGTCCATTGAAGAGCCGGCACGAAGACGAGGAGCGCCGCAAAGATCGCAACCAGGGTCGCGCGGGTGAGCCATGTAGAGAGCGAGCCCTCGGAACGGCCGGTGCGTAGGCAAAGCGTCGCAGGGGAGAGCCAGCCGAGCAAGAGCCCGAGCAGCACGAAGAGACCGATCGCAACCGGCTCCGCGGAGGGCTGCGTCGCCTCGTGCGGCCATCGGAGCGCATGAACGCCGCGAAGCCCGTCCCGGGCGACCAGCACCGTAGACTCCGTCCGGCTCGGGTCGGGAAGGAAGTCGCGCCGGCTATAAAGGCTCATTCCGTCGACCCCTACGATCCGGTCGCCCGGCTTTACGCCCTGGTGCGCCGCGATCCCGTCGGGGTCCACTGAGACGACCTCGACGCCCACCGTTCCGAGCTCTTCGGGCGAGAGCTCGAGGCCGAAGCTCTGTGAGACATGTAGCGCTGAGGGCTGCTCCTCACGGATCGCATCGGCGCGCAGCTGTGACGACGTGTCGGGGAGGAAGTCGACCCGCACCCGCTCGGCGGAGAAGACGTCTCGACGCCCGTCCGCTGCACGAAACCCGACCCGCAGCTCCCCATCGACGGTGGCCCGGCCGCCGAGGGCGTCGATGAGCTCTTCTACGACAGGGATCTCGATGAGCGACTCGGAGCGGACCTCGCCGGCAAGGCGGGCATCGATGCGACTCGCGCGCACCCCGGGTCGATAGATCGAGCCGCGCAGCCGGATCTCGGGAATTCGCCCGAGCGGGAAGCCGTGACCGTGGATTCGCAGGGTCCCACCGGTCTCGATCTCGGGGGGCTCGATGCTCTCCACATCGAGCAGCGCGAGGTCGTCGTACCCGCTGCAGGCGCCGAGCAAGATGACCAAGAAAGCGAGCGCTCGCATCGTCCTTTCCTTTCGCCGGGGACAGCGAAATGGTCAAGATTTCCGGCGCCGACTCTGCGCGTGGAGGGGGCGGCGGGAAATCAAAGACGAGCGATTGACAAACAGGGGGACGCGAAGCAGAACGGCGTCCCTCTAGGGGCGGTAGCTCAGCTGGGAGAGCACCACACTGGCAGTGTGGGGGTCCGGGGTTCGATCCCCCGTCGCTCCACCCCCTTTCGACACGCAAAAGAGCACGGGCCCGCGATCGCAGAGGATCCGGGCCCGTGGTCGGTACAGAGGGGGCGCGGGCAGACGAAGGCGGGGCTCGTCCACCGTCGGCGCCTACTTCTTCGCGGCTGGTTTTCGCCTCGCTGGTTTCTTCTTGCTCGTCTTGGCCTTCAGCTCTTTGACGGCCTTCTCGCCCTTCTTCTCGAGATCGGCGATCGCCTTGCTGGCCGACTTCTTGGCCTTGTTGAGCCGTCGCTTGAGCTCCGTTCTCTTCTTCTTGGCCTTGCGCTTCAGAGCCGCTGTCTCTTTTTCGGCTTCTTTCTTTGCTTTGGCGAGCTTCTTCTTAGCCTGCGCGCTCGTTTTTTTAGCCTTCTTCCGTAGCGCGGCCGCTTCGGACTTCACCGTTTTCTTCGGCGCCGCGCGCTTCTTGGCCGCCTTCTTCACGGTCTTCTTTTTCGGCGTCGACTTCTTGGTCGCGCGCTTCTTGGCCGCCTTCTTCACGGTCCTCTTCTTGGGCGCCGACTTTTTGGTCGCCCGCTTCTTGGTGGCTTTCTTGGTCGCCGCTTTCGCCATGTCACGCTCCGTTTTGGATGAAGGGCGGAGTATAGACAAGGGAGCGCGCCTCGGGACAATAATTCTGCGCCCACGAGCCCATCGCCTCCGAGCCGCACGACCACCCGACGCGCAAGCCCTTGGCTAAATCCCGTTCTCGTGCGGCATGCGGTGCCGGGGGCTCTGGAAGTAGTGCATCGGCGAGTACTGCGTCAGGTTGGTGGCGCGCGCGGTGTACAGGCCCGCGTACTGCTCGATCTGATTGCCGAAGCTCGAGACCTCGTTGCCGGCCTTGAAGACCGAGCCCCAGAACGGGTGAAAGGCTTCGTCCAAGACGTCGTGGAGAGCGGCCCGCTCGGCGTTTAGCTCTTTGAGCTGGGCCCTCAGCCGATCGATGGAGCGCCTGTGACGGACGCGTTTCGAGTCCCATTTCGCGCGTTCAGGGCCCGATTCGTGCTCATTGAGCTTCCTCTCGACCCGCTTGAGACGAGCCTGGTGCTCGCGAAGCTCGTCCTGCACCGCATCCTGCATCTGTTCGAGGGCGTCCGCGCGCTCGAAGGTGAGAGCGTGCTCCCTCAGTACGCGAAGCTCGTCATCCATCTCCTGGATGATCATCGCCGTGCGCCAGGTCGATTCTTTCTTGGCTCGGAGGACGTCGCCGTAGATGTGGTCGCCGACGTAAAGCACCTCGTCGCCGCTGAAGCCGAGCGCCCGCTGGAGATCGGCGATGTTTCCCCCGGTGTACATCCGACCGCGCGCAGGCTCGCGAACTTCAGCCCCCGTCTGGACATCGACAAAAGGCGCCTTCCCGGTGAAGAAGCCCGGTTTGTTCGAGAAGGTGCAGATGTAGTCGAGGTAGTTCTTCCAGCTGGGGTACTCCTCCAGGGCGTTGCCCAAGAGGTACGACATCATCGCTTCGGTGTACTCGGGGCCCGAGTTGGTTAGCAGGAAGAGACGCTTACCGGCGCTTCGCAGCTTGTGAAACAGGAGCCCGAGCTCCGGATCTCGGTCCACGTATCGCGGCAAATCCTGCAACACCACGTCGAGAATCGAGCCATCCTGGTGTGAGAGGTCTGCGCACTCCCGTATGTCGGCGAAGAGCTGACCGTAGTCGAGCGCGACGTGGCGCGGCTCGAGGTGCTCGATCACCGCGGCGTAGACCGCCACCTCAGACAGCGAGTAGAGCGTGTCGACCCAGTGGTAGCGCCGGCTGCCAGGACGCAGACGCCGGGTGTGGTAGGCGCGGCGGCGTTCCTCTCGGCTGAGCCTGTTGAAGCCGTGATACGCGGTCTTCACGTACCGGTGGCGGTCCATCTTGAGCACGTTGCCGAGCTTCCTGTCGATCAGCAGGCCTCGAATCGGGAAGTCCGTTCGATACTTCATCGTGCGGAGCTCTTCGGGATAGCCGCGGTCGATGAGCTTGTGGACCGTCGCATCGATGCTGAGCCGGTCCATCTCCGCCTGGCGATAGATCGCTAGGGTGTAGTCCATGTCGAAGCCGACGACCTTGACCTGGTCGAGCCGCATGTTGCGGTTGCAGTAAACCCGGCGTCCAGCCGGGGGTGGAAAGACGCTACCGGTGGGGGAGTCGAACTCGGGCGCGGGGAAACGCTCCTGCAACGAGTCGCTCAGCTGTCGGCGGGATAGACGGCGACGCGCTTGCCGGTGCGGCCGCGACGCTCGAACGTCACCACGCCATCCACTTTGGCCCAGAGCGTGTAGTCCTTGCCCACGCCCACGTTGGCGCCGGGGTGGAAAGTCTGACCCACCTGCCGAACCAAGATGCTGCCCGCGGGCACTTTCTGGCCGCCGAACACTTTGACGCCACGGTACTGCGGTTTGGAATCGCGGCCGTTGCGGGATGAGCCCTGACCTTTCTTATGTGCCATGGCGCCTCCTTAGCCTTTCACGGTCTTGATGCGGAGCTCGGTGTACGGCTGCCGGTGACCGCGACGGTTCCGGTAGCCCTTCCGGCGCTTCATCTTGAAGACGATGATCTTCTTCGCAAGATCTTGTGCGATGATTTCGGCCGTCACTTTGGCGCCGGCGACGTGTGGCTTGCCCACTTCGACCTTCTCGCCACCGAGCATGAGGACGTCTGTGAACTCGACGTCAGCGCCGACTTCGCCGCTGAGTTTTTCGACGCGAATCGTGTCGCCCTCGGCAACCCGATACTGTTTTCCGCCTGTTTGAATGACCGCGTACATAGGTGAATCCGTCAGCCCCTGGGCTTCAGGGGCGCGTAGTCTAAGGGCTGCGGCCTTGCCTGCAAGCCAAAACCAAACGACGGCGAATGACCTCGTCACTCCTGTCCCAAACCCTCTGAATCACAAAAGAAATTGCCTGTCTTCGGGCTGCGCTTGGAGGGTTGGGCGCCGGGGATCGAGGATCAGTGCGAGGGTGACGATCGAATACTCGAAGGCCTGGAGGCACTGGGGCATCCGCCAAACCCCTTGGCCGACCCAGAGGTCGAGCGGCGCGTAAGCACAGAGGATCGCTGCGCTCCAGACGAAGCCCGCCGATCCGCCGGCGAGGAGCTCGAGCGGAAGCAGCCAGGCCAGGTACCAAGGGTGGACCTGCGGGGAGAGCAGCAGGACCGACCAAATCAGAGCTCGCGCAGCGGCGAAGCTCGGCACGCGCCGGTACACGACGAGCGCGCAGACCACGAAGAATAGAAGCACCGTGATCGCGCGCGCAGCCAAGTCGGCGGAAGCATCCCCGAAGGCTAGACCGCTAGCCCAATCGACGAGCGCGAAAAGGCTATCGTTCCCGCGCCAACGGCTCGCGAACTGCCCTGCCCCAGAGACGGGATCGGCCGGAGCGCGCGCGGCGACGAGCGGCACGAGCAGGAGCAGGGACGCCAGCGCCGTGCCGAGGAAGATCTTGGGCCGTCGAGCGAACAGCGGGAGGAACGCCAGGCCGACCAGCTTGAGCCCAACGGCCGCGCAGACCGCAATGCTCGCTCGAAGGTAGCGCTGCTGGGCGAGGGCCCAGGCCGTGACCAGAAGCGCGAGGCCGCAGAGGATATCGAGGTGGCCGTTGAGCGCAGCTTCGCTCAGCAGCAGCGGGTTGAGGGCAATGGCGAGCTGCGCCCGCGGAGACCGGACGATTCGCGCGACGAACGCGGCCGTGCCCACATGAGCGAGCAGTGCAAGGAGCTTGAGCATCCAGACCTGTCCCCCGAACCAAGCCACCACCACGAACAGAAGTTGAGAGAACGGTGGATAGATGCTGCCGATCGCGGGGTTGTTGATGTTTGCCCAGAGCTCGTCGCGGAGCGGTGAGAGGGCGAGGTCCTCGGGGGCGAGTCGATACGGGTTGAACCCTTCGATCCACATTCGCCCCTCCCAAAGATAGCGGTAGAGGTCGTCGGACAAGACGGGAGGCGCAAGCAGGAGCGGCGCGCCGCACAGCAGGGCAAGCGCAGCCGGCCCCAGAGGAGGAAGCCTGCGGAGCGAGGTGGCGGCGGAGAGCAAGCCCGCATAGGGGATGAACGAGATCGCCAATCCGGCAACGACCGTAGAGGGAAGGCAGCCGGAGCGTGCCGCAAGGGCGAGCAGGATGAGTATGCATCCGAGAGCCGCGAGGCAAACAACCAAGAGGCCGCGCGCCCGGCGAACCGTCATTGGATGACGAACCGCAAAACGCGAATCCGTTCGCCAGGAAGAAGGCTTTGGCGGTACTGGCCAGCGATCCGTCGCCCAACCCCAACGGAGAGGGTGACCAGCGTTGGCCCCCCGCTACCGAGGCACTCGCCCCAATAGTGAACCTCGACCTCGTAGATGCCGTCGATGGGACGAGCGCCGACCCAGCGTATGTTTTCGATCTGCGGGTTCGGCATGTCGACACAGTCGCCTCGCCCCGAGTGGTCGACGCGAGCCCCGGACGGGGTCGAAGGACGCTGAAAGCTCAGGGTGTCGCCGAGCGGTCCGGTGACGTACAGGTCGATGTCCGCCCCGGTATCCCAGGATGCGGTCACCTGTAGCAAACCCGTCCCGTACCCACAGCCGTCGTCGATGACGCCGTCGCAGTCGTCGTCGATCGCATTGCAAGACTCCTCGACCGGCGCAGAACAATCTCGTGGAATCTCTTGGGCGGTGGCAATGGGGACGATCGAGACCAGGACCGGCGGCTCGATGAGGCCAGGCATGTCGATGATTTGAGAGGTCTCGCGAACCGTTTCGATTCCCGGTCCGTCTACGCCTCGGCCCGAGCACGCGGACAAGCAGACCAAAGCGGCGATTGCGGCTCGTTTCATCATCGGGCCGGCACTATAGCCGAGGTAGCGTACAATGCGGGCGCAATGATGGAGGCACTGGAGCAAGCCAAGAGCGCGATCGCTAGTCGGACCGGGAAGGCCGATGTGGCCTTGGTCCTTGGATCGGGGCTGGGAGACTACGCAAACAGCCTCGAGGGCGCGTCTGCGATCCCCTATGCGGAGATTCCGCACATGCCGCTATCGGGCGTGTTGGGGCATGCGGGCAACCTCGTGTCGGGGAGCAGGGGTGGAAAGCGGGTCGTTGCGATGCAAGGGCGCGCCCATCTCTACGAAGGGAACTCTCCGAGCGAGGTCGTGTTCGGGGTGCGCCTGATGGCACTGCTCGGCGCGGAGACCTTAATCGTCACCAACGCTGCCGGAGGTATTGCCCCGGACTTCGAGGCTGGCGACCTGATGGCGATTCGAGATCAAATCAATCTCACAGGGACGAGCGCGCTCATCGGCCCAAACGACGATCGGCGAGGCCCGCGGTTCCTCGACATGAGCGCCGCGTTCGACCCCGAGCTGATCGAGACCGCGAGTGGCATCGCCACGGGGCTAGGGTTTGAGCTTCGCCGAGGTGTCTATGCCGGCCTCCTAGGGCCGGCGTATGAAACTCCCGCCGAAGTGCGCATGCTCGGAACGCTGGGCGCCGACGCCGTCGGGATGAGCACGGTGCTCGAGGTGCTGGCCGCACGCCACCTGGGGCTTCGCGTTCTCGGAATCTCGTGCATCGCGAATCTCGCTGCAGGGATTTCCAAAACCCCCGTGAGCCACGAGGAGGTGACCGAAACAGCGGCCCGCGTACGGCCACGTTTCGAGGCGCTTCTATCGAGTGTATTGGAGTCGATCTGATGGACGAAAGCGACTGGGCAGAGTTGAAGCACGCGGCGGTGAGAGCCCGAGCGAACGCCTACGCGCCCTACTCCGGCTTCACCGTTGGCGCCGCCATCCTGAGCGAGACCGGCCGGGTGTTCGCCGGCTGCAACGTCGAGAACGCGAGCTTCGGCGCTACGCTCTGCGCCGAACGCACCGCTCTGGCGGCGGCCGTTTCGGCCGGAGAGCGAGAGCTTCGAGCGCTGGTCATCGCCACTGGCGCAAAGAGCCCCACCCCACCTTGCGGCATCTGTAGACAGTGCCTGACCGAGCTTGCCCCGGGCTTGGCGATACGGAGCTACGCAGGCGAGGTGTGCGCGGACTACGCGGTCGCAGCCCTTCTGCCCGATGCCTTCGGTCGCGGCCACCTCGACTGAACGCCGCTAGTTCAGGCCTTCGCTGATCCGACGAAGTCTGTTCTCGACGTCTGCACGGTCGATGGCCTCGCGGTCCGCGAGCTCCAGGTAGCGACCGTACTCGACGATCGCCTCCTGCCGCTTCTTCTGTGCGTAGTAGATATCTCCGGTCAGCCGATGGGAGTCTGCAACCCATGCCTTGCCGCTCGGCGCTTCGTCGCCAATCGAGGTCGCTTCGCTCAATGAGGCAAGCGCCTTTGCTCGCTGCCCCTCGTCGAGCTGCAAGCGGCCGAGACGGTACCACCAGTACCCTTGTCTGGGATCACCGGCGACCGCTTTCTCGAGGGCAGCAATGGCTTCCTTCATTTGGCCCAGCTGGTAATGGCTTTCGCCCATCGCCGCCCAGGCTTGGATCCGATTTGGGTTGAGCTCGATCGCCTTTTTCAAATCCGCCAGGGCATCGCGGACGGTTCCGGCACGAATCCGAATCCGCGCGCGAAGCCAGTAGGCATCCCCGAGCGTGGGATCGAGCTTCAACGCGGCGTCGAGCTCCCGCAGTGCGGTCCTCATCTCGTTCGACTCGAGCGCCGCCCAGCCAACGTACATCCGATAGAGGCCGCTCTCGGCCTCGAGGCGCGCAGCGCGGAGAAATCGCTGGCGCGCCACCTCGAGCTGCCCTCGTTCGAGCTCGATGCGTCCCAAATAGTGCTCGGCTTCAGCCGAGTACGGCTGTGCGTCCAGCACCTCGCGCAGGAGCTTCTCGGCCTCCTCGAGCTTGCCGGCGAGCACCAGCACCGCGCCCATCCGCGACTTCAACGCCGCGTCGTCCGGCGATTCGACGAGCGCTTTGCGGTAGCTCTCGGTGGCGGCATCCATGTCGCCACGCGCCTCGGCAAGTCGGCCCCTTTCCAGCGCCAGACCGGGGAATTTCGCGTCCAACGCTTCGACCTTCGCGAGCTCTGCCTCTGCCTCATCGAGCTTCCACTTGCGCCGGTAGGCGACGGCGAGCCCAAACTGGGCCGACGAATCACGGGGCTCCATCTCGAGCGCCTCGGTGAACTGCTTGATCGCATCATCGAAGCGATTGCGCTGGAGCTCCGCCCAACCCAGGACGCGCCGCACCTCGGCAGTAATATCGACGTTTTTCTGCGCTTCGACCAAGACGCCGACCGCCTCGCCCGGTCGCTTGGTCGATGTGTAGTGCTGAGCGAGCGCCATGTAGGCGCGAATCGACTTTGGCTCGAGCTTGATCGCGTTTCGGAAGTGCTTCACGGCCACTTTGCCCTGCCCGAGGCCTTCGGCGACTTTGCCCTGCCAAAGCTCGACCTCGGCATTTACAGGCTCGTCCGTGCGAAGATCCGCCAAGAGCTCGTTGGCCTCCTCCGCCTTGCTCATGGCGAGGAGCGCCTCCGCCGCGCCCAGCTTCGCTTGAACCGAGACCTTCGGCTGACCTGTCGCGTCCAATTCGGCGCCGGCGGGTACCTGTGAGCCCAGCACAGTCTGGAAGCGAGCGTACGCGTCCGCGTAGGCGCCCTCGAGGAGCACGAGTCGCGCGGCCCCGAGGGCGGCGTTCGTGTTGCTCGTATCGAGCTCGATGGATTTCTCGTACATTTCGCGCGCGGCTCCAAGGCGGCCCCGCTGCTCATCGACGCGCGCGACGAGGGTGAGCGCTGCGGATCGGTCCGCTTTCGAAACCCGAAGAGTGGTGCCTTCGACGGGGGCAAGACCAGCCGGGACTTGAAGCAGCTCGAGGGCTCTCTCGATCTGGCCTTCTTCGATCGATAGGCCGGCCACTGCAACACGCGCCCCGGCGTGGTTGGGGCTGAGCTTCAACGTTGCCTCGGCCGCCGCGGCCGCTTCCTCTGCATTTCCCATGATTTGGTGGCCACGCGCGAGCCCCCAGTGCGCTCGGGCGCTGCCGCTCTTCTGGACGGCTCGGCCGAATGCGTCGACGGCGCTCTGACCGTCACGTGACTTCAGTGCGGTCTCCCCCGCGACCAGATCGAGGTAGGGGTCGGTCGCGTCGTCTTGCGCGGCGAGCGCGAGCTCGGATTTCGCGGTCTCGATATCGGCGTTGCGCAGCGCATCAGCCGCCAGCGCAACGTGAATCCTAGGGGCCTCATCGCCCCGGCGCTGCAAGTGGACCCGCAGAGCATCGGCCAAGCTCGCGCTCTCTGCGTCCGGACCATAGCGAACGAGACTGTACGACCGGTGCAGCAGTGTCCTTGCGACCAGAGAGCGGTTGAGGCTCGCGTCGCCTCGTGCGGCCTGTAGCTTTGCGAGCGCTTCGCGCTGCGCGGCGTAGGTGTCCGATGCGGCGATTATCTCCGCGTCTTCGATGGCTTGAGCGACGAGGGCTGGATCGCCGGAGGCTGGAAGCATGGGCTCCAGCAGGTGCATGCCGAAGAGACCGTACTTGGTCGTGCCGAGATAGACTCCGGCGCCAATGATGATCGTGACGACCGTGAGGCCGGCGAGCGCCTTCATGAGCCACGGAGGCCGCTTGAGCTGGAGCTGCTTACGCCGAGGGGAGGCGGCGGCGGCGACCTCGGCTCCGTCACCATCCAAGCGCGGCATGCGGTGGACTTCACCCTCGCTTCCGGAGGGGAAGGCGGAGGGGTCGAGATCGCCCGACTCTGGTAGCTCTAGCTCCGCAGAATCCCGCTGCACTTCCGATTCCGCCGACCTTCCGACGGGCGGTGGCGCCCCCGGTGCCCCAACGGGCGGGGGTGGAGCTGGCGGCCGGGGCGGCGCATCGAGCTCCATTTCGAGCGCGATATCGTCGCCTTCAGGGAGGTCGAGCTCGACGGGCCCTCCACCGTGCACCCGCTCGGGACCTTCGATATCCAGATCCATGAAGTCGTCCCGCGCGACGGGAAGATCCTTTTGCTCGCCGGACATTGGCAGATCGGTGTCGAGCGAAATCGGCGCAGGGATGTCGGATCCCCTCCGCGGCGTTGGAAGCTCGGCGTCGGTGAGCGCCATGGGCAAGTCGCTCTCGTCACCGAAGGTGCCGACCGAACCGCCTGCCCCGCCCCTCTTGAGGACGGGCAAGTCCGGATCGGATGACGGGGAACGATGGAGCGGCGCTGGGAGATCGGTCCCACCGGCCGAGTCGCGAACCGCGGGCAAGTCGATATCGGCAAACGGATCGAAGCCAGAGGGGCTCGCTTCGTGTTTCGGCGCAGGCAAGTCGGCCGAGCCGGAATCAGCGAACGGGTCCAAATCGAGCGCATGGGAGCCCGTCTTGGGCACGGGTAGGTCAGCGAAATCCGAGCCGCCGAATGGCGCCGGCAAATCGATGTCATCGGCAGCAGCGGGCAAATCCGAAGGCTGCGAGCGAATCAGCGCTGCCGGGCTTGGGGGCGGGGCTGCGGGCCCCATACCCACTTTGGTTCTCTTCGCGCGCGGGGGCGTAGACGCGGCTGGCGCAGCTCCTCCGCCGACCTTCGCGGTAGACCCGTCGCGATGAACCTGAAAGCTTTCGCTGCATTTCGGGCAGCGCATTCGAAGCCCGCCCTCGGGCAAGCGATCCTCGTCCACGTCGTAAGACGTGTTACAGGACGGACAACCAACGTTGATCATGACCCCACTGTCCCCCGGGGATCAAACATAACACGCCTGCCCCGGGTCTCATAAACTTGATAGCCCGATTCCGATCGCAGCGGAACCGGAAGGGGGATGGATGTGGATGTCCTACCTTGACGCCCTGGGAGCTGCGGGACTACCTTCCCGACAATCGTGAAGCGAACCGTTCAGATCGAAATCGCCGGCGCCCGCTATCGCATGTCCGCGGACGCCGACGAAACCTACCTTCAGCGTCTCGCCGAAATCGTGAATGAACGCGTCCAGGCCCTCGGGCCCAAGGCTGCCCGGGCGGCTACCCCGGCTCAGCTGCTCGCAGTCGTGGCGCTCGGCCTCGCCGAAGATCTCGAGGCGTCGGAACGGCAGCGCGAGAAGCTCGAAGCAAAGACGCGGCAGGTCGTGCACACGGCGATTCGGCGAATCGATGAGCGCCTGCAGGCGGACGCCGAGCTCGCCCAGCAGATCGAGCCGTGAACAGCGGCGAGGCGGGTCACTCCAATCCCGAGCTCCGTCAACGCGCCAAGCAGGCGCTGCGAAATCAAATGCGGATGGTCCGCAATGCGCTTCCCCAATCCGCCTGTGAAGCGCGCTCGCTCGAGATCCTGAAACGCCTCTTGGACTTGGCTGAGCTTCAAGGTGCAGCGACGGTTCTCGCCTTCGCTTCGATTCGCAAGGAGGTGCGCACGCAGGCGATCCTCGAAGCGGCCCGGTCCGCTGGAAAAAGAATTGCCTTGCCGCGGGTGCACGGGGACGAGCTGCGGCTGCATCTCGTCGACTCGGAATCCCGCCTTGCTCCCGGGGCATTTTCGGTACCGGAGCCCGCGGAGGGCGACGAAAGCATCGAGCCCGGCGAGGTCGATTTCGCGCTGGTTCCCGCGCTGGCGGTCGATCCACGCGGCTACCGGATCGGCTACGGCGGAGGCTACTACGACCGACTGATCCCACGACTCCGCAACGCGTGCACCTGCGCGGTCGCGTACGATTTCCAGCTGATCTCCGAAGTGCCCGAGCAGCCGTTCGACGTTTCGGTCGACCTGGTCATCACCGATTCGCGAGTGATCCGCACCGCGTGAGCCCGGGGCGATCGAAGACCGCTGCAGTGGTATAGGTGCGCGGTGGTTGTGGATGCAGCACAGCGAAAGCTCGACAAGCTTCCGGCCTCTCCCGGCGTGTACGTGTTCCGGGGCGTGGACGGCAAAGCGCTGTACGTCGGCAAAGCTCGAAGCCTGAGGAGCCGTGTCCGGAGCTACTTTCAACCCGGCTCGAGCGACGTGCGCGCGTTCGTGCGCCGGCTGGAGCGCGAGCTGGTCGATATCGAAACGTTCGTCACACACACCGACAAAGAGGCGGCGCTGCTCGAGAACCAGCTGATCAAGTCACACCAGCCCAGGTACAACGTCAAGCTCAGGGACGACAAGGAGTACCTGTCTTTGAGGTTGGACGCGAAACGACCCTGGCCTCGGCTCGAAGTCGTTCGCAGACCCAAGCCTGACGGCGCACAGTATTTCGGGCCCTACCACTCGGCGACCGCGGCGCGGCAGACACTCCGGCTGGTCAATCGCTACTTCCAGCTTCGGACCTGCACCGACACGGAGTTTCGCAAGCGGTCGCGACCCTGTCTTCAGCATCAGATAAAGCGCTGCCCTGCTCCCTGCGTCCTGCGGGTGGACACCGACGAGTACCGCGCACAGGTCGCGAACGTCGCTCGGTTTCTCGATGGTCGCCATGATGAGCTCGTCGTCGACCTCGACGGACGAATGCAGGCCGCTTCACACGGGCTCAACTACGAACGGGCGGCGATCTATCGAGATCAAATTCGCGCCGTCGAGCGCGCCCGGGAGGAGCAGCGCGTGGCCGGCGTCCACAAGTCCGACCAGGACGTAATTGGATTCCACCGTGAAGGCGATCAGGTGGAAATCGCAGTCCTCAGCATGCGAAGCGGCCGGATCTTCTCGGTACGAACCTTCGCGCTTCGGCGCGTGGCGGTGCCGAACGACGAGATGCTCGGCGCGTTTCTCATGCAGCACTATGCGGATCGGCCTTCTCTGCCCGACGAGATCCTCGTGTCCGTCAGCATCGAGATGCGCGAGGGGCTCGAAGAGCTGCTGAGCGAGAATCGAAAACGCCGCGTCCGGATTCTTGAGCCAAAGCGGGGGGCAAAGGCAAAGCTTTTGGAGCTCGCACGCGAGAACGCGGAGCACGCCTTCAACGAAAAAGAGCGCGCGCGCGAAGACGTCGAGGCGCGGCTGGCGGAGCTTCAGACTCAGCTTCGCCTGGCGGTCCTCCCACGCCGGATCGAGTGCGTCGATATTTCGCACAGCGGGGGCGAGGAAACGGTCGCCGTGTTCGTCGCGCTGCAGGACGGAACGCCCGCTAGGGAGCGCTATCGAAGCTTCCACGTGAAGGGCGTGGCCGGCGGTGACGACTACGGAGCAATGTACGAGGTGCTGATGCGACGCTTGCGGCGCGGAGAGCGCGAGGAGGAGGGCTGGGAGCTCCCCGACCTCCTCCTCGTCGACGGCGGGAAAGGTCAGCTCGGGGTCGCCGTAAGGGCCCGCGAAGACATCGGCCTACCCCAACTCGAAATCGCCTCGGTCGCGAAGCCCCGACTCACGGCAGCGGGCGAAGAACAGGGGGACCGCATCTTCTTGCCCGGCCAAAAGAACGCGATTCCGGTACGCGGGAGCCCCGCGCTCTCGCTCCTGCTCCTCGCCCGCGACGAAACTCACCGGGCGTCCAACGCGCTTCGCAAGAAGGTCGGTCGCAAGCGACGGCTCCGAAGCGAGCTCGACGACGTCCCCGGAGTCGGCCCAAAGACGCGTGGAAAGCTCTTGAGGAACCTCGGTTCGCTCCGCGATGTTTTGGCGGCGAGCGAGGAGGAGCTGATCGAGGCAGGAGCGACGAAAAGGCAGGCGCTTGCAATCAAAGCGGCGTTAGGCGACGGGTCACAGATTGCGCCCGAGACCGAGGCCGCAGCGAAAGCAGAGGAAGCGGAAGAAACGGCTATCGAGAATGCCTTCCAGCCCGACTAGCGAGCCAGGTCCGGCTCAGCGTGCTGCGAGCAAACGCACTTCGAATGACGCCCCGCCCTGCGTCCGATTGGAGGCCTCGATCGTTCCGCCGAGCCGCTCGACGATCGTGTAACAGACGGCAAGCCCGAGGCCGGTTCCCTGCCCCGCCGCCTTCGTGGTGACGAAGGGATCAAACACCTGGTCGATAATTTCGCTGTCTATCCCAGGCCCATCGTCTTCGACGATCAGCTCCACGACTCCGGCCGCATCGCGAGCGTGGACCTCGATGCGGCCTTTGCCGCCGAGAGCGTCCGCCGCGTTGAAAAGCAGGTTGAGGAGGAGCTGTCGCAGCCGCTCGTGGTCCCCGCGCACGCGGGAAAGCCCGTCCTCGAGCGCAAGGGCCAGCTCGATGTCACGAAAACGGCTCTGACGATCGATCAGCTTGACCGTGTCGGAAACCACCTCTGCAAGGTCCGCGGAGCTTTCGATTCGCGGCTCCGACCCAGAATCGTCCCTCGAGAAGTCGAGCAAGTCGGCAATCGTGTGATGGATTCGCTCCGTCTCTCGCTGGATCCGAGTGACGAACTCCTTCTCTTCATCGCGATTGAGGTCGCCGAGCTGCATCAAGTCGAGCAAGCCGCGAATCGCCGCGAGTGGATTTCCGATCTCGTGTGCGACGCCGGCGGAGAGGCGTCCGACAGCCGCCAAACGCGCGCTCCGGATGACCTGCTCCTGAGCCGTCGTGAGCTCGGCGGTGGTCTGCTCGAGCTCTTCGAGTCTTTGCTGTAGCGACGCTCGATCATCTCGAAGCTGCGCGGCCATCTCGTTGAAGGTCGCAGCAAGGCGTGCGACCTCGGCGGCACCCTGCACGGGAACACGAGTGTGCAAACGGTTGGCGGCGAGGCGCTCGGAGGCCAACCTCAAACGATCGATCGGTCGCACGATGAAATAGGTCAGCAGGACATAGCTGAGCAGCAGCACCGTGGACGCCGTCAGGCCGAGGTAGAAGAGAAACAAGCTTCGCCGCGCGGCTTCGCCGCGATAACTCGCCGGCACCCAAACTCGCAGCTCCAAGCCGTCCACCGTGGTGACAACTGCGTCGGGTTTGCCCTCGAGGACCCCCCAGCTCTCGGACAAGCCACCCGCGGTGTGGATTTCAACGCGTCGAAACAGTCCCTCCGACAGCATTCGACCCATGGCTTCCTCACGCAGCCCTTCCCCTTCGGCGCCGGCCCCTGCACTGAGCGCCTGGGCAAGTCCCTCTGCGCGCGTCCGCTGCTCTTCGGCGCTCTCACTCTCGTCGAGCCTCGCCGTCACGAGGCTAAGCAATACGAACGCGGCCCCAAACGCTACGATGAGCGCGAGCATGAGCTGGCTTCGAAGCCCCAAGCCGAACGAACGCCCCATGCGTACAGTCTACCGCCTCAATCTCTTGACCCGCCACGCAGGCCGGTGCATGGGGGAATCATGACACGAGGCGCCCGTCTGGGGGTGATCGTCGGCTCGATCCTCGTCCTGTCGTCGTTTGCCGCCTCTTCAAGCGCGCAGCGCAAGGGGGACGGGCTCTATGGTCGCTGGGATCGCGGGCTCAGCCTCGCGCTCGGCGCTGGGGCTGGGGCCACGTGGCTCGATCGAACGGCGGACCCCAACGTCGTGGGAGAGGCACGCTTCCTGGTCGCCGACGTCGCCGGGCTCGTTCTTTCGGGACGATGGGGTCCCGATTCCGGGCAACACTTGTTTGTGGGTGTCGATCTCCGTCCGCTCTTCCCCGCGCTCTTTTTTCTCTCCAAGCAAACCTGGGTCGAGTTCGTGGACCTGATGTTGCAGTCGATTTTTTTCGAGATCGGGCCCGCCTTTGCCCTCGACGGCAGACGAAGCACCGGGCTCGGTGTCGGCTTTGGCTTCGGCCTGCCGCTCTACCGGCCGCTCAAAACGCTCCGCGGCCTCTGGCTTCGAATCGCCGCGCGTCATGTGAACAGCGATCCATCTTTTCGAAACACCCAGGCGACGAGCGACCGGAGCCAGTGGACGCTGTACACGACGTTTGTGGTGCGTCTGGGCTTCAAGTCGAGCTTGAGCCGCTGGGAACCGGACCGCTACCGTCACCGCTAGCTTGGCCGGCGCATCGAACCCGGCTACAAGGGCGAAGTGAGACGCACCAAGATCGTGTGCACGCTCGGGCCCGCAAGCGACACCAAGGCGAAGCTCGACGAGCTCGTCCGAGCGGGGATGAACTGCGCTCGACTCAATTTCTCGCACGGCGACCACACGTCGCATGCCGAGATGGCGAAGCTGGTCCGCCGGGCCGCTGCCGATGCACGCCGGCCGATGGCCATTCTCGCCGACATGCAGGGCCCCAAGATGCGCGTCGGAAAGTTTGCGCAGGGGCCGATCGACCTCAAGCAGGGTGACCACTTCGCCCTGACGACGAACGAGGTCGAGGGGAACCAGGACATCGTTTCGGTCACCCACGAGTCCTTGGGCGCCGACTTGAAGCCTGGCGATGCAATCGCGCTTGACGACGGCTTCATTCGGCTTCGCGTCGATCGTGTCGCAGGCAACACCGTCCACACGATTGTCGAGGACGGCGGCAACCTTTCCGACCACAAGGGCCTCAACCTGCCCGGCGTCTCGATCACCGGACCAGCCCTGACTGAAAAGGACCGGGAGGACCTGGCCTTCGCGGTTTCCACCCTCGAGGCAGACTACGTGGCGCTCTCGTTCGTTCGAGCCGCCGATGACGTGCGAGAGGCCAAGGCTCTGGCCGGCGATGTGCCGGTCATCGCGAAGATCGAGCGTCCAGAGGCGATCGAGGTTCTTTCCGAAATCGTCGACGCGGCGGACGGCATCATGATTGCCCGCGGAGATCTCGGCGTCGAGCTGGGTGCCGAGAAGGTGCCGATGATTCAGAAGCGGATCATCCGGGAAACCAACGCACATGGAAAAATCGTCATCACCGCAACACAGATGCTGGACTCGATGATTCGAAACCCACGGCCGACGCGGGCCGAAGCTGCCGACGTGGCCAATGCTGTGATGGACGGAACCGATGCCGTCATGCTCAGCGGGGAGACGGCAGCAGGTCGCTACCCTCTGCAGGCGCTGCAGATGATGGATGCGATCGTCCGCGAGGTCGAATCGGACTACGTCGAAGATCTCTCGCGGGAGTTCCGCGAGCTCAAAAGCGTCGTCGAGGAGGACTGGTCGTTTGCAAATGCAGCGGCGCGCGCCGCAGCGGAGTTGACCACGCATCTGCCTCTCAAGGCGGTCGTGGTGTTTACCCAGGACGGTCGCTCGGCCGGCTTACTGGCAGAGCATCGCCCTCGCGCGCCAATCTTGGCCATCACCAGCGACACGCGCGTCGCACGACGGCTGGCGCTCGAATGGGGGGTGATTCCGCGAATCGAAGTGCCCCCGGAGTCGCTGGATGAGACACTGCGGATCGCCTCTTCTCTGCTGGTGCGGGAGCAACTTTGCCAACGCGGCGAGGCGTTCGCGATGGTCCTTGGCTGGCCTCCTTCCGGGCGCACCAATACCCTGAAGCTCCATCGTCTCTAGTCTTCTCTGCTCGGCTCTCGTCCTCTCTGGCCCCGTCCTCCCGCATGGACTAGATCGCGCCCATGGAAGAACTGCCGCAACAGATCGGCCGCTACCGCATCGACCGGCTCCTCGGGGCAGGCTCGATGGGAAACGTCTATCTGGCGCATGATGCAGATCTCGATCGCCCGGTCGCCGTGAAAACGCTGCGTGACCTTGCGCTGGATCCCGAGACGCGCGAGGTTTTTCTCAGCCGTTTCCAAAACGAGGCCCGTGCGGCGGCTCGTCTCCAACATCCCAATATCGTTCAGATATTCGATGTTGGGGACGATCCGGACGTCGGCCCCTATCTGGTCTTCGAGTACGTCCCGGGGCACACCCTGAAGCAGGCGCTCAAAAAGCGCGGTGTGCTGTCCCGCGACGAGCTCCTCGACCTCGCTCAGCAGGTCGCCGATGCTCTGACGACGGCGCACATGGCCGGCGTGATCCACCGCGACCTCAAGCCCGAGAATCTGCTCATCACCAACAACGGCCAGGTGAAGCTCGCCGACTTCGGGATCGCTCGAATCCCCAACGCAGAGCTGACGAAGGAGGGGCAGTTCCTCGGAACTCCGTGTTACGCCGCGCCGGAGACGCTTCGTAGCGGTGAGTACAGTGAGCAGAGCGACCTGTTCTCCTTTGGGGCTGTCATCTACGAGGCGGCGTGCGGCGAGCGCGCCTTTCCGGGCTCGGAGGCACTAGCCGTAGCGCACAAGGTCATGAGCACCGACCCTGTGCCCCCAAGCGAGGCCAATCGGGGCGCAGCCATCCCGAGCGCGCTCGACGCCGCCATCCTTCGTGCGCTCCGCAAGCGCCCTTCCGACCGGTACGCGAGCGCCCGAACTTTCGCATCGGCGCTCAGGCAGGCGTACGAGGGACGCCGCCCGCCCAGGTCGAGACGTCGAAGCACCAGCCTTCCGTTCGCCATGACCTCGACCATCGGGCTCCTCCTGGCCCTGTGGTTTGCGGTCGAGAACTGCAACTCGAGAGACTCGAACGGCGGTGCCGGGACCAAGGCCGCCGCTTTGGCGGACGCTGGCGCTGACAGCGGCGCCGCAATGGACGCCGCCACCGCGGCCGAGACCGATGCTGGTCCCGACGCTCTTTCTCCGCATGAACGCGAGGAGGCGGCGAAAGACGAGCTTGCGAATGCGCGCGCGGCCCTCGCAAACGGAGACCTCGCGGGAGCAACTTCCGCGCTCGAACGCGCGAGCTCTTTTGACCCAAACAACCCCGATATCGGCGAGCTGCAGGAGCAGGTGCGCGCGCTGCAGGCCGACGGCGGCTAGTCGAGCTTGTTCGTATCGTCGCGGACCGGCTTCCAGCGGCAGTCCTTGCCGCCGCCCGCGGTCGACGTGCACTTGTACATGTAGGTCAGCGTACGGCCGCATCCGCTGACTCGCTTTTGCATGGCCGCGTCGTCCACGAGCTCGATCAGCGAGGCGTCACAGTCCAAATCGACTGCCGCCGCACTCCGTATCTGCTGTGTGGCGGCGGACTCGTGTCCGCAACCTGAAACGAGCGCCGCGATGGCGGCTACTTGGATGGCTTTGCTCCGCATTTCGTCGAACCCCGGGCGGTAGCATAGCGCATGGGTGCGGGGCGCGCGCCTATATGTCGACGCCCAAGTCGCGCAGGTCGCTTTCGGCCTGCGGAGCCCAACCGCGATTGGCCTTCGGGCTTGCCGGGCTTGGATGGAGGATGCTGCCAATTGCCGGGCTTTCGTCGCCGAGCGCCGCGCGCGCGCGCCTGGTTGCCCAGACCCCCACCCCGACGACCAGGGACGGCGAGAGAATGCCAACGGCATCGCGCAGTGCCTGGTCGCAGGCAGGCAGGAGCGCGGCCCGCTCATCGGCCCTTAGCTTGTCTGGCGTGCGGTTCCGCCCGGTCGATTCCAGGAAAAGGAGGGGACAGTAGTTGAGGACGAAGAATCTCGAAAAGAACCGTTCTGGCGTGCCAAAGCGCTCACGCGCCCAGCCCCAGACACGGGAGCCGCTCACCTCCGACCGTTCGCAGTGGAAACCAAGCACTGGGCGCTTTGGATGCTCCTCGCCCGGATGATCGACCGACGCTTCGATTCCCATCCAATCGCGGACGAAGCCGACGTCGCCAAACGGGACACCCGTCTGCGCCATCCCGAAGGGTCCGGGATTCATTCCCACCAGGACCACCTCTTTGGAGCCAGAGCCAAATCGGCTCAGATAAAGCTCGTGCGGGCGCCGCGCGTACTCGAGAGGATTGTAGACGTGGGTCACCGGCTCGCTGAACTCGAGCTCGGAGATGACGCGGCTGAGCGCGCGCGACGCTTTGACGAGCTCGCTCATGGGGGGTCAGCAGAGGTAGCGCTCGCCGCCATCGCACAAAATCGTGACGACCCGCTGCCCCGGCTTCAAACGGCGTGCGACCTCGAGCGCCGCATGAACGTTCGCGCCGGCGGAAGGACCGAGCAGAAGTCCCTCTTCTCGGGCTAGCCGCTTCGTCATACGCTCTGCGGCGAGGTCGGTGACCGTCAGCACCTCGTTTGGCAGCTCGGTGTCGAGCACCTCCGGAACGAAGCCGGCTCCAAGGCCTTGAATCCCATGCAGGCCCGCCTTGCCGCCAGAAAGTACGGCGCTCGCGCGCGGTTCGACCGCTACCAAGCGAATGTCCGGATTGCGCTCTTTGAGGACGCGCCCGACCCCCGTGAGCGTCCCGCCCGTACCGACGCCAGCGACGAAAGCGTCGACCTTGCCGCCGCTTGCCTCCCAGATTTCCTCTGCGGTCGTCTCGGAGTGAACCGCCGGGTTGGCCGGGTTTTCGAACTGGCGGCACATCATCGCGTTTGGAGTCGTCCGCAGCAGGCGCTCCGCTTGCTCGACGGCGCCCGCCATTCCGTCCTCGGACGCAGTCAGGACCACCTCGGCACCATAGGATTTGAGCAAGTGACGGCGAGCCACACTCATGTCCTCAGGCATCACGATTAGGCAGCGGTACCCGCGAACGGCGCAGATCATGGCGAGGCTGATCCCCGTGTTGCCGCTGGTGGCTTCCACGACCGTCGAGCCCTCTCGGAGCTCTCCCGACGCTTCGGCGGCCAGGACCATCGAAAGCGCAGGCCGGTCCTTGACCGAGCCGGCGACATTGTGCGACTCGAGCTTCCCGCAGATCTCCGCGCCCTTTTCATCGCTGATGCGCGCAAGCCGCACCAAGGGCGTGTGGCCGATAAGCTCCAACGCACCGTCGTAGATTCGCTCGTTCATGTGGCGGCTAGCATACCAGGGAGAGCTTAGATGTCACCGTTGGAAGAGCCCGATTCGTGGACATCGTAGGCCTGGACGATTTGCTGGACCAGGGGGTGACGCACGACGTCGGTGTGGGAGAAATAGACGAAGTCGATGCCGTTGATCCGTGAGAGCACGTTTTCGGCGTGCCGAAGCCCGCTGTGCGCTCCCCCCGGCAGGTCCACTTGCGTCACGTCTCCCGTGATGACGGTCTTCGAGTCGAAACCCAGACGTGTCAGGAACATCTTCATCTGCTCCCGCGTCGTGTTCTGGGCCTCGTCGAGGACGACGAAGCTGTCGTTGAGCGTCCGGCCTCGCATGAACGCCAGCGGCGCAACCTCGATGGTGCCCCGCTCGATCAACGCGGTAATCCGTCCCGGCTCCATCATGTCGTGCAGGGCATCGTAGAGCGGTCGAAGGTAGGGGTTGATCTTTTCTGCGAGGTCGCCCGGTAGGAATCCGAGGCGTTCGCCTGCCTCGACCGCCGGACGCGTCAGGACGATCCGCTTGACCTGGCGCTCCTGAAGAGCGCGAATCGCCATCGCCATGGCAAGGTAGGTCTTGCCCGTGCCAGCAGGCCCGATTCCGAAAACGATGTCGTGAGCGCGGATCGACTGAATGTATCTCTGCTGGGTAACGCCCTTGGGCGAAACGATACGCCGGGTCGAGGTCGTCAGCACGACGTCGTCCAGAAGCGCGCGAAGCCTCATCTGCGGATGTGCGCGAAGGGTGCGCGCGGCGCGCGCGATTTCGACGGCGCTGAGCTCCCGGAACTGAAGCGCGTCGATCAGCTCGTGAAGGACGCGCTCGACCAATTCGACGTCCCGGTTCGGTCCATGGATGTGAATCGTCGAGCCGCGCAGACCCATCGAAACCCCGAGCTCGGCTTCGAGCGTACGCAGATTCGAGCCCCCCGGGCCCGTCAGCCGCAGCAACAAGCCCGAATCGCCCACTTCAATGTCGGCGGCTACATCGGTCTCCGCGGGGCCGCGCTGCGCAGTCGGTTCGATGACGTAAGCTTAGCCTGTCTAGCTCGAGGAGGCGAGCCGCATGGCTAGCGCCAAACGAGGGCGTCCGGATCGCGTTCGACCGCCGTTTCGAGACGCTCGTGGGCAGCCAGAATGAGCGAACGAGCGGTGTCACCATCGAGCGGATAGGAGGCGAGGCCCACCGCCATGTGCAGGTAGAAAAGCTCCTCTGGCTGCCGGATTCGACGTGTCTCGAGCTCGGCCTGCAGCCTGCGGACCACCTCGACGACGGCACGGGCGCTCGCTCCATCGAAACCGACGACGAAGGTGTCCTCATCCCAGCGACCGCGAACGTCCTCGCGGCGGAATCGACCGTAGACGAGGCGGCCCAGATACGTTCGAAGGCGCCGCGCCTGGACATGATCGAACCCGTCGAGGCCGGTCGTTTGCAGAAGGCCAATCGAATAGGTGCGCCCGTGACGCTGCGCGGAGGAAAGCCCCACATCCAGGGCGGCTACCGCTCCGGGGCGAGTGAGCAGGCCGGTTTGACTGCAGCGGAGCTGCTGCCGGCGCAGCCGCGCCATGCGATCGGCCTCGCCGTGCAGGTGCACCAGCCAACCCGAAGATCGAATCAGGCATTCGGTGATCTCGCGTTCGTCAGCCAGCGGGGAGTCGTCGAAGCAAAGCAGAGCAAACTCCGAGTCCCAGGCCGACATGCTGATGATCGCCGGCACCTGCTTGCCCGTCACGCTCGACCCCAGAAGGATTGCGTCGGGGCACTGGACGTCGATTTCGCGCAGCAGCTCTTCGAGGCTGAAGAAGAGCAAGCAATCGATGCCGTTCTCTTCGACGATCCGGGCCGCATCGGGATCACGAAGGACAGCCACTTTGGGACGGGGGGTCGTCGCTCGCTGGACGGCGGTACTCAGCGCGTGATGCAATCGGACGAGCTCGATCGGGTGAGGCAAGAAGATGTCGACGCCGAGCTGGGCAGCGAGAGCACGCGTGTGCGGGTCGTCGTCGACCGAGAGGAGGATGACAGGCGCTTCCTCGCAGCCTTGCAAGCCGCGAAACAACGGGACGAATTGGGAGAGCGCCTCGCGATCCTGAAGCGGCCAGCCCACGAGGGCTGCGGTCGGCGCATTGCGGCCGGCCACCTTGAGCGCCTCTTCCACGGTCGACACGGGCCTCAGGTGCACCAGCACCTCGTCCAGAGCGGACCGCAGATATGCGATCATGGCCGGGTCGTCTTCGAGTACGAGCAGCGTGGGTACGAAATCCTTCGGAACGGGGCGATGCAAGAAGAAGCTCGCGGCGGGCGTGACCGAGGGCGGAGCCGCAGCCATCGATGGAGTGTCATTCGGACGGCCCGAAGCCGCGGACGCGTAGGCCCGTACCGAATCGATCGATTCGAACATCGTCGGCCAATCGAGGCGCCCGGACTTTTGGAGCTGGCGAAGCTCGAGCTCGATCCGGCCTGCCGCGTCCGAAATCTCGTTGAAGCCGTGTGTTTGCGACGCGCTGCGCAGGTCGTGGACCTGCCGAAGCGCGTCCGAAACCACGCTGCTCCGCTCGGCTTCCGAATGAACGCGGCGAATTGCACCGGTGAGGTTGTCCGCGGCAATCGGGAGCAGGCTCAGATATGCGGCTTTTGCCTTCTCGGGGTCGACTCGTGGCTCGGACGACTCATCGGGGAAGAGGATTTCGTCTGCGGCATCTACGGCGGGCGGAGGCGTGACGGCAGAGGGCGGCGCGGGACTTGGAAGGCCGGCGACGACCCCTGCAACGGCGCGCGCGAAGCGATCGACCGTGACCGGCTTGTGAAAGACTTTGATCACGTCGAGCTCTTGGGTCAGGTGCCGGAAGGTGGGCAGGTCCCTGTAGAAGGCGGAGACGAAAATGATGGGCGTCTCGAGCCCCTCCCGCCGGAGCTCTTCGATCCAGGTAATTCCGTTGATGTCCGGAAGTAAGCCGTCCACGACGAGCAGCGACGGCGGTTCCTCCTCGATCATGGCGCGTGCAATGCTGCCTTTGGTCGCGACCACGACTCGGAGGCCCTCCGCTTCGAGGGCCGGTGTGACGCCCGCACGGAACTGAGCGTCGTCGTCGAGGAGAAGAACGGTTGGAGGCACGTGGGGGAGATTGTGGCACCGATTCGAGCGGCCACAAAGCGGTCAGGTCTCGTCCTCAGGAAGCTCGCTGAAGCTCCGAATCGGCTTTGTCGAGGTAGGCTCGCGCGACCGGATGGTCGGACGATCGGGCAACGACGGCCTCTAGGTGGCGAAGGCCCTCGCCGCGGTCGCCGGTCTCGATTTCAATGACCCCAAGAAGCGCGCGGGCATCGTGGTGCTCGGGGTCGAGCTGGAGGATGAGCGTCAACTCTTCGCGAGCCCCATGTGCGTTGCCGCGCAGCCTGAGCAGCTTGGCGAGCTCGAGCCGGATGTCGTGGAACTTCGGGCAAAGCCGCAGCGCGCGCCCAAACTCGTGCATCGCATCCTCGGGGCGGTCCAAGTCGATGTAGGCCCGGGCTAGCGATCGATGGAGATTCGCGACCTTGCCGCGTCGGTAGGCGTCGTTCGACGAGTCAGACCTGCGCTGCGCTCGCTCCAGCGTGCGGGCCCCCGATCCGTATTCCCCGAGCTCGTTGCAGGTCACCGTGAGGTTCAGCGCGGCTTCGAGATAACCCGCGTTGACTTCGAGCGCCTGCTGGAAGCACCAGCGCGCTTCGGGCAGCCGGCCGCCCAGGTGATAAATTACGCCCAGGCGATTGAACACGTCCGGATAGCGAAGGCCCTGCTGCACGAGCTTCTCGTAATAGGGTTGAGCAAGGGCGTACTCAGCGCGATCGTAGCGCTCGTTCGCAGCCTCGAAGATCTGTTGAGCCCAAGGAGCCATGGGGCCGAAGGTAGCGATCGGCCCAATCGCTGGCCAGAAATCCGCACTGAGGGAATCGACCGGGTCTTCAGCCGATCTTTACGAGCAGGGACTTGGCGCGCCTGGCCTCATCGCTGTCAGGAAAGCGCTCGACGATTTCGCTGAAGGCCTGACGGGCTGCTTCCACCTCTTCGGTCCTGAGGTAGACCTGCCCGAGCAAGAGAAGCGCTTGCGGCGCGACGTCAGCACCCGGATAGGCAGTCAGCAAGCCTCTGAGACGGGAAATCACGCCACGGTACGCCTGTCGCTCGAGATAGAACCGCGCCACGTAGAGCTCGTGCGCGGCAAGCAGGCTCATGCATTTCTCCATGAGCTCATTGGCGTCGGGTACGCGTTGGTCGTCCGGATAGTCCACCACGAATCGGCGAAGCTGGATCAGGGCATCCCGAGCGGCACTTTGATCGCGCTCGCTCGACGGTGGCGTCATGAACCAGCCGCTGGGGATCTGATTGTAGTACCCTTCGGCAATGCGAAATCGCGCGTAAGGGATCTCTTTGTGTGAAGGACGAATCCGCACGAATTGCCGGTAGGTCTGGATCGCCTCCGGGTAGGCCTCGTTCTTGAACTGGCAATCGCCGATACGAAGCTCCGCGAGCGCGGCGAAACGGCTGTAGGGGAACTCTCGCCGAATCTCGCGGAAGGTGGGCTCGGCCGAAAGGCAATCGCCACGGCGAAAAGCCAGCAAGGCTTTTTCATAGCCCGAGCGCGCATCGTCGTCGGGATCGAGCGAGCTTTGGCCCGTCTTCTGCAGACTTCCCGAGGCGCCGCTGCAGGCCACGCTGAGCAGAAGAAGCGCGATCCAGAGCGAGCTGTGAGGGCGCAATCGCATTGCGGGGGGAGGTAGCCTCTGGTCCGGCTGAAAACAAGGTGACAAACCCTTCATTGAGCTCGCCCGACTCAGGCGCTGGCGATCTGGGTGTCGATGAAGCGCGCGGGGTCGATTCCGAGAGTTGCGAGAGCCGCGTCCCAACGCTTCTCAATCGGCGTGTCGAAGACAATCTGGTAGTCGACGTCTACGGGAATCCACGACCCCTGCTTCATTTCGCTCTCGAGCTGCCCGGCGCCCCAACCCGAGTAGCCGAGGATCATCGCACAGGTGTCGGGCCCGTCGCCTCGTGCGAGGCGCTCCAGGAGCTCGAGAGAGGCGCTGCATGCGATGCGCTGGGTCACCGCGATGGTCTGACCGGTGGACGGCTGGGGTACGCCCTGTGCATCGTAGAGGATCCAGCCCGACTCCGGAGATACCGGCCCGCCGAGCATGACCGGCGCTTCTACACTCGCCGCTGCGTCCGCGGCGACACCAACTTCTTCGAAGACGTCTTGGATGCCCAAATCGGTCTCGCGATTGACCACGAAGCCAAAAGAACCCTCGTCGCCGTGATCGATCAAGAGCACCAGCGTATGGTTGAAGAACGGGCACCGCATCGACGGTGCGGCGACGAGAAACCCTGGTGCGAGAGATGCCGACACGAGCAAAGACTGCCATCAAATCGAAAGCTCTGCGAGCCCTAACTCGAGAGTCTCTCCAATGAGCAGAGTCCGTGCCGTCTTGCGTACCGGCGCGTTTTTCGGCTTCTCGGCAGGAATTCTCGCGGCCTACGAAACCCGGCGGGTCATGACGTCGGCGCCGGGGCAGACGGCGCTCGCCAACCGGTATCGTTCGCGCCTGACCAACGGAATTCTACGGGTCTTTGGCGCGGACCTGATGCTGCACGGTGAGAGGGCACGGCTCGGGGGTGCCTTGGTCGTCGCGAATCATCAGAGCGCGCTCGACATCGGAGTGATGCTTTCGGTGTTTCAGGGTGTATTGGTGAGTCGTCACGACGTGGCCGATTGGCCGCTGCTTGGTCGTTTGGCCAAGCACGGCGATACGATTTTCGTCGACCGGGAAGATCGGCGGAGCGGCGCTCTCGCCCTGCGCGAGATTCGAAGACGCGCGAAAGAAGGACGCACCGTCGTAGCGTTTCCGGAGGGCCGGACCTTTCCGGGTGATTCGGTACACGAATTCCATCCGGGGGCATTCGCAGCGGTTCGTGCTCTGGGCATTCCGGTCCTTCCAGTCGGCCTCGCCTACTCGCCGGCGGTCGCGTACGGGGATGAGTCCTTCGGCAGTCACATCGCAAAGATTGCAGCGCGAAAGCGCACGCGGATCGCCGTCCAGCTGGGGGAGCCCTTGCCCGACGGCCTCGACGCTCGGGCGGCCGCAACGCTCGCGAGGTCCAGGGTCGAAGCGCTGGTGCTGGAGGCCCGACGGACGCTCGATGACGATCCGACCTGAATTCAAGGGGGAGGCTCCCCTGCTTGCGGCCTTCTAGGCGCGGAGCCCGCTCTTCGCTACGCTTCGGCTTCGATTAGCAGAAAGCTCCTGACCGCAAGCCCATGGTTCGTCTCATCCGTCCATCGAAAGAGCCAGCGCCCGAGCGTGATGAACGCGTCTGGGAATTCCTTCCGAGCGCAGTCTGGGATTTGAGCTTTCGCGGACCTCTCGAATGGATTGAAGAGCGGGGATGTCGCGATGCCGACGCGTTCAAACAGCTGGTTCGAAACGACCCCGATGCTCTCGGCGAATGTCTAGCTCGAATACGGATTCATCGGGTGAGCGCGGGAGCCGTTTCGCTGGTGGGTGCATCGAGCGAGGAGGAGTGCATTCGCCGATCACGAGAGCTTCTCACCGCCGAGTCGAAGGCGGACTTTCTGCGCGTCTTGATGGCCGCTTTCCGAAACGAGCACGACGTCCATCTGGAAACGGCGATCATGACCTGCTCGCGCGAGCCGAGAGATGTCCGTGTCCACTGGCGATTCATCGAAGACGAGAGCGGCAACTTCGAACGAGCGCTCGTCTCCGTAGCGGACATGACCGCGGAACACGAGCTCGAGCAACGGCTCATGTTGGCCGAGCGCATGTCCGCAATCGGAACGCTCACCGCGAGCATCATTCACGAGGTCAAGAACCCCCTCACCTTCGTGTGGAACCATTTGCGCTCACTCCGAGATTCCGCCGAGCCCCTCTCCCCCGAGGCCTCGGAGCTGATCCGCGAGGCCTACGAGGGCTCGGAGCGCATTCGAATTATCACAAATGAAATCAACCATTTATCGCACGGTGGCGAAAGCGTCGAGACCGAAACGGTCAAGGTGCAGGAGGTTCTCGACTCCGCAATTCGGATGGCGCAGCCCGAGCTTCAGCACCGTGCGACGGTCGTTCGAGAGTACGAGGCCCGCAACCTCTACATCCGAGGCCAGAGGACGCGTCTTGGCCAGGTGTTCTTGAACTTGATCGTCAATGCGGCGCAGGCCATCGAACCCGGCGACGGAGGTCAAAACGCGGTGACGATACGAGCGCGGAGCACCGAGGGAGACCGCGTTTGCGTAGAGGTACAGGACACCGGGCCCGGAATTCCTTCGCAACTCCTACGGAGGATCTTCGACCCATTCGTGACGACGAAGCCCGCCGGACGTGGGACCGGTCTGGGACTCTCGATCTGCCGCCGCATCGTTCATTCGCTCGAAGGAACGATCGAAATTCAGAGTCACCCCGGACAGGGCACTGTCGCTCGGGTCGTCTTGCCCAAAGCTCCGCGCGCGCGACGCCCGCTCTCCGTGCCGCCCACCTCGATGAGCGCGGTTCGGCGCGCCGCCCGGGGCAAGCTCTCTCTCCTGGTCGTCGACGACGAGCCGGTGATCGCACGGCTGATTCAGAAAGCGCTGCTCAAACACGACGTGACCACCGCCAACGACGGACGCGAAGCCATCGCCTTGATGGGGCAACACGCCTACGACGTGATCCTCTGTGACCTGATCATGCCCGAGATGACGGGCATGGACGTCTATCGTGCGGCCCTGCAGCGGGCCACGCCCGTCCACGACCGCATCGTCTTCATGACCGGTGGGGCCTTCACTCAGCGGGCCAGGGATTTCCTTCAGAGCGTTCCAAACCTTCGAATTGAAAAGCCTTTTGACCTGAATCACCTCGAGCGTACGATCTACGAGGCCGCCGATATCGTCGATCCTCGATGAAAGAGGGCCCCGGTCGCGCCCAGCGGCTAAGAGGGGAGCGATGGGAGCGAAGCGCATGATCGTGATTGGACTCGACTGCGCGCCGCCTCGCTTGGTGTTCGACCGCTATCGCCACGCGATGCCCAACCTCTCCGCCCTCATGGACACAGGGACATGGGGAAGCCTTCGAAGCTCGGAGCCTCCGATCACGGTACCTGCGTGGACATGCATGCTCTCGGGACGCGACGCGGGCGAGTTGGGCCTGTACGGATTTCGAAATCGCGTCCCTCACGAGACGGCGTTGCGTTTGGTCGATGGGGGCGACGTCCATGTGAAACGCGTCTGGGACTGGCTGGGCGAGCAAGGCTTTCGAGTCGCCCCGCTCTTCGTACCGCTGACCTCGCCACCTACCCCGGTGCGCGGTCAGATGGTTTCGGGCTTCATGTGGCCGGGGGGCGATTCGCCCTGGTGCTTCCCGCGCGAGCTCGAAAGCGAGCTCGTCGATCGCGTGGGTCCGTACCGCGCAGACGTGGAGAGCTTCCGCGCAGAGGACCTCGACAGAATCTACCGCGACATCGTGACGATGACCAAGCAGCACTTCGAGATCGCGGAGCAGGTCTGGGAGGCCAAGCAGCCGGACTTCATGATGATGGTGGAGATCGGGCTCGATCGCTTTCACCATGCGTTTTGGCGTCACATCGATCCGGAGCACCCGCGCCATGAAGAGCACAACCCGTGGAAGCACCTCGGACCGGAATACTACGGCCTGTTGGACGAGCGAATCGGGCGGCTCTGCGCGGCAGCCGGCGAAGATACCGCCATCATGGTCGTCAGCGACCACGGTGCCCGCGCAATGCGCGGCGGCTTCTGCATCAATGAATGGCTGATCGGCAAGGGGTACCTGAGCCTTCGTGAGCCGCCTTCCACACCGGGCCCTCTCGACCACAGCCTCATCGATTGGCAGCGGACGACGGCCTGGGCGGAGGGCGGATACTACGCGAGGGTCTTTCTCAACGTTGCGGGGCGCGAACCGACGGGAGCCGTCGCGCCGAGCAATGTACGCGCCGTACGCGATGAGCTCCGCCGGGAGCTCGAGTACGCCCGCGATGAGCGAGGAGAACGTGTCCCCGTTCTAGTGCGCGCGCCTGAGGAATACTACAGGCAAACTCGCGGGTTCCCGCCCGACCTGATGGTCTACTTCGACGGACTGAGCCTGCGCGCGATCGGCTCGGTCGGAGGTGGCCGCGTCGTGGTGGAGGCAAACGACGGCGGCCCCGACGGCTGCAACCACGACTGGGACGGCGTCTTCGTCATGAGAGGGGGCGGGGCGCCGGCGCGCGGATTCGTCGAGGGTGCCGAGATCTACGATGTGACGCCCACGATCTTGGGGGCTTTCGGGCTGGCACGGCCGCCAGGGATCCTGGGTCGCGACTGGACGCTGTGACGGCGACGCCATGACGCGCTAGGGTTCAGCCCGTGGCGGTGAAAGCGTTGGTGCTCGGGTTGGACGGGCTCGACCTCGGGCTCGTTCAGCAGTTCGGCCCAGAGCGTTTGCCGAACCTGCACGCGCTCATGTTTCGCGGGGCCTTTGCCGCGCTGAGGTCCGTCCAGCCGCCGGCCACGCTGCCCAACTGGACCACGTTTCTGACCGGGGTCGACCCGGCTCGCCACGGCGTTTTCGATTTCACGACGCGAAAGGGGTACCGGGTTCGGTTCACCGCGGGAACCGTTCGCGAGGCGACGACCCTCTTTGCGCAGCTCGACCAGCTCGGGCTTCGCTGCGCTTGCCTGAGCTTTCCGGGCACCTGGCCTCCAGAAAGGCTCGAGCACGGGATCTTCGTGAGCGGCTGGGATGCGCCGGTTGCCTTCGAGGCCGACCGTTCCTTCATGTGGCCTCCTTCCCTGTACGACGAAACGGTCGAGCGGTTTGGAGCTCCGTCCTTCGACGATGTCGATGAGTTCCACGCCGATGCGCCCGGTTGGATCGAGCGACTGCCCGACGCGCTCGTGAAGCGGGTCGGACGCAAAGCCGACTGGGCGCGATGGCTCCTCGACCGGCAGGATTGGGACGTCTTTGCCCTCTACTTTGGCGAAAGCGACACCGCTTCGCACTACCTGTGGGCGCATCACGACCCCGATTCGCCGCGCAGCCCGGGCGACGTCCCGATCGCGCAGCGCGAAGGGCTTCAACGGGTCTACGAAGCGCTCGACCAAGCGCTTGGCTCACTGACCGCAGCGGCAGGCGGCGCCGAAACCGAGGTGACCGTACTGAGCGACCACGGCTCCGGTGGCTCGTCGGACAAAGTCCTGTACCTCAATCGGCTCCTAGCGCAGCACGGCTTGTTACGCTTTCGGGCCCGCAGGGGCCGCGGCGGGGCCGGTTTGAAAGAAATCGCCCTGCGCCGGTTTCCGCCGCGCCTGCGGGAGCAAATGTTTCGCCTTGGCAACGCCTGGCTCCCAAGCCGCTTGGAGTCGAATGTACGCTTCGGCGGGATCGACATGGCCCATACGGTGGCGTTTAGCGATGAGCTGAACTACTTCCCGGGAATCCACCTCAACCTGGCCGGACGCGAGCCGCGCGGCATCGTCCAAGCGCAACGGAAGCGCGAGACCGTTCTCCGCATTCGGGCTTCCTTGCTGGGGACGCGCGATCCGTGGAGCGGCAAGCCGGTGTTTCGCGATTTGATTCCCCGCGAGGAAATCTTTGAAGGTCCGCGCTTGGAGCGCGCCCCAGACCTCCTCGTCGATCTCCACCTCGATGACGGCTACTCCTACAATCTGATGCCGAGCGAGCCCGAACGTCCGGCGCGCGCAGCCCGGTGGCGACAAAACCTCATGGACGCCCGCGCGTTTGATGGGAGCCCTTTCCGCAGGCTCGCCGAGCACGAAAAGCTCGGCAAGAAGGGTCGAAGCCTGCCCGGGAGCCATCGCCCGTACGGTTTCATGGCCTTGGCGGGGCCGAGCGTGAAACCCGTAGGTCGCATCGACGCCCATATCGCCGATCTGAGCGCGACTCTGCTCTGCAGGCTGGGCCTATCGGTGCCCTCCTCGTTCATTGGGCGAGTTCTGTGGGAGGCGCTCCAGGACGAAGGCCGCGTTCCACCCGTCGTGCTTCCAGAGCCGAGCCGGCGCGCGCCTCGCAGGATGCAAAACGAATCCCTCGTCGAATCTCGGCTCCGCGCACTGGGCTACATCGAATGATTCTTCACGTCGCCTGCCTCCCGTTCCCAACCCATCAAGGCACGCAGGCTGCGATCGCCTCCATGCTCGAGGCGTCCAGCCGCATCGGTCCGCCGAGCCACTTGCTCGCCTACGCGCACGGGGCGTATCAGCTAGAAGCGCCGTACGAGATTCATCGCATCCCCAACTTTCCCAAAGTGCGCTCCGTTCGCTCCGGGCCTTCCTGGGGCAAGGTCGCGCTCGATGCTCGCTGCGTCCTCGAGACTCGCCGGCTGGCGCGCCGCCTTCGGCCGAGCGCTATCATCGCCCATCACATCGAGGCCGCGCTCTCGGCCCTGGCCGCGCGCGTCGCTCCCGTTTACTACATTGCGCACACGTCGCTCGAGCGCGAGCTGCCTGTCTACATGTCTCCAGTTCCCGCTCGACCGGTCGGCTCCATTGCCCGACGATTGGAGAGGTACGTCTGTGAACGGTCCGCTGGGGTTGCTGCGGTCGCCCCAGCGCTTGCCACGCTTCTCGGCCAGGGCGCACGGTACCTGCCGGTCCCCTGGTCATCGTCGGCGGTCTCCGCTCGCATGACGCGAAACGACGCTCGGCTCGCGCTCGGGATCGCGCCCGAAGCGCAGGTCTGCTTGTACGCAGGCAACCTCGATCCGTACCAGGGCTGGGAGAACCTACTCGAGGCGATTTCGGTGCTGAGACGCAGTCGTCGAAACGCCCGACTCCTCATCGCCACCGCGTCGGACCCGGATCCCGCTCTACGGCACGCAGCTCGCCTCGGCGTTGCGGGGTCCGTCCGGATTACCAGCCTTGGATCGGAGCGCGCCCGCATGCTGGCACACGCCGCGAGTGACCTCGCCTGGGTCCCCAGACGCACCGAAGGGGGCCTGCCAGTCAAGATGCTCGACGCCTTCGCGCGGGACCTCCCCGTCGTCGCGATGCGTCGCGCGACCGCGGGGCTTGCACTGCGGGAAGTCTGTCGCATCGTGCCCGATGACGAACCGAAGGCACTGGCCGCGGCCGCCGAAAGCCTGTTTGAGGACGAGCGCGCCGCGCGGATACTTTGCGATCGCGCTCGCCGCTACCTTTCGGTCCACCACTCGACCGAGTGGTTCACGACGGCGCTGCGTCACTTGCTCGGGGGTAGCGTCGCTAAGGCTTGGGCCAAGCAGCACGCGCCGCCTCGACGAGCGGCGCCGGCACTCCGAGTCGACTGAGCTCCTCGAGCTCGCACCAGCGATACTCATCGTGCTCTTCGGACAAGCGTACCTCACCGCCCTGGTGCTCCGCGGCAAACACGATCACCGTCATCGGCTCACCGCGGCGAAGCGCCGCATACGCCGTCAGCGGGCGCGAGCGAATCCTGACCCGCAGGCCGGTCTCCTCCAAGACCTCGCGGCGCGCCGCCGCGATCGGATCCTCACCCGACTGAACCCGACCGGACACGCCTTCCCAAAGCCCCGGCGCGGCCTCTTGGCGAGCCGCGCGCCGCATGGACAGCATTCGGCCCTCGTCAAACACGAGAACCGTCACGGCAACCCATTGTCTTGATTCTTCGCCCATCAGCGCCACTCGCTGTCAATATAAGGGCGGACGCGCCTTTTTTTGGATCCCAATCGAACGCAGCAAGTACCATTTTCGCTCCAGCTCGCGTTGGAAAAAGAACATGGTCGCCCACTTGGACGAATCGCTTTCATACGCCCGAAAACGTGCCCATTCCGGTGTTCAGCATCTTCTCCTCGGTGGTGAGGTCGATGTGGAAACCCCGGCCTTGGCGGAGCTGACGGCGGCCGCAGCGGCGCTTGCGATCGGCGCCAAACCCAAGGTGCTCCTCCCGCTCGCGAGCGCCGCCGTCGAGTACGCCTTGGTTCGACGAGGCAATTCCGTCTTGGTGAGCTGCTACGGCACCACGAGCGCGCCTGTCGTCTATCAGCTCGATCACGCGGTCCCGCTTCGACGCCTCCTCGACACCTGTGCGCAGTCGATGCTCGAAATGGCAGGTCAAGAGCTGGACCCGACCGCTCGTCAGATCGCGATCCGCGTCGCCGAACGAGCGCTGGCAACGAAGATCACTGCGGATCCCGAGGGCCCCGCGTCGCCGATCAACCAACGCGGAGGTGAGCTCGATGCGCCGGGAGAGCACGTGCCGCTTGCATTCGGGTACGAAGCGGCCGTCTATCCTTCATCGGCCGCTTCCCAGGGTCGGTCGGCGCGGGCAGACGTACACGCGCTTCTGTTTGAAGGACATCTCTGGGCATTCGTGCGCGGACGCCGACTCTCCCTGGCCCGCGGCCCCATCATGTTGGCCGCCCACCGGATGGTCGTTGCGGTGCGAACGCTCGTCGACGCCTGGGACAGCGCGCGCCCGACGCATGTACGTCTCCGCGCCGGCGGCTTTCAGATCGCCTTGAGAAAGTCGTCTCACCAGCTCGTCAGCGTCGAGCTTTCCGCGGACGGCCGGGGAGACCTGACCGCGACCTCGCTCACGATCGCGGAGGCTGCTCTCCCCATTCTCAAGTTGGCAAGCGACCTGCTTCGAAGCCTGGTCGCCTCTGACCGCGGTCAGAGCCGAAATCTACGGGTTCGTGCCCTTCGGCAGGAAGTCCGTGCGCTTCGAAGAGAAATTCGCTCGCGCCGGACCGCAGACAGCTTCGTCAACCTCGATCCGGATCGCCTCCGCATGCACCACGACGGCGCGCCGGAGCCATCCAAGGCGCCGAGTACGCTTCCTTCACTTCAATTCGACGAACGATGGCGGATTTGCCTCGAAGGGCTCGACGCAAACTCGGTCTTCATGTGCGGCGATCGACTCGTGATCGCGACGCAAACACATGTGGTCGCGGTGTCACGCGACGACGGCAAGGTGCTCTGGGCACGGCCTGGTCCTGCGTCGACGACGATGATGTTTGGCTCGGTCCTGGTCCGGCTTTCGACCGACGGAGAGGTCGATCTCTGCGATGTCGAGGACGGAGAGCCCTACTGTTCGACCCACATCAGTCCGCGGATCGGCGGTCCTCCGATAGGCTTGATGGCCGGCGGCGACAAGATCCCGCCCGTCGCCGTGGTGACCGAGAGCAGCCACCGGCTCGTTGCGATCGACGTTCGCACGGGTGAGCCACGTTGGCGCTTTGCGTCGCGCAGCGGCGGCGAATTCCGGATGACGAAAGTCGGCCGGCTGCTGCTGGTGACCTGTGGGGAAGACGCCATCCACGCGCTCGATATCGCCACTGGCGAAGACGTTTGGCGCTTCGCGGAGCGCGGCTGTTTTCGGTTCAAGCCACTCATCAGCAGCGAAACGGTCATCGCGGCCGCCGTCCGCGGCCGGCGTGAGGGCGCGCTCTTCGCCATCGATCTCTACAGCGGCCAGCTTCGCTGGAAGCGCGAGCTTCCGGGCCCACCAACCTCAGACCCCTGTGTGGCCGCCGACGTCGCGCTGGTTTCGATCGCCGGCGAGCAGGCGATGCTGGGCGCGCACTGCCTGCAAACCGGCGAGTCTCTGTGGGAATCCAAGGACCCTGGCCTGGGTATCGGCGGAGCGGGCCTCACCTTCGACGAGACCTGGATCGTCAACGCCCCGTTTGGCCAGCTCAGCGCGCTCGACGTCCGCTCGGGCAGCCTACGCTGGAACACCAACCTCGCCGATGCGCTCGCGGACGAAATTCCGCGCCGGCTCGAGCCCGTGCTGCGGGGCGGCGCCCTCTTCGTGCCGGCATCGTCGGTCCATGTCGTGCGCCCCGCGGACGGGCAGAAGCTCTCCGCCAGCCTGCCCTGCGACCTAGTCCCCGACCTGATGCGCGTCGACGAACGCGGCTGGGTCTACGTCGCCGAGGAGAGCGGTTACCTCGCAGGCTACGCGCCCAAGCCGATGCTCACGCTGATCCGGGGCGGCAGCCGTTAATCGATTGGGACGCAGTTGAACTGCATCGACCAGCCGGCAAACACCGGAGTGCTGAACGTGTCGGTAGACGCCTCGAGTCTTGCGCGCACCCGGAGGTACGGCCTGTAGTTGGGTTCTCCACCGGCTATCAGCAGGGTCCCGATGTCGTACGTTTTAGAGTCCAGATCCGTTGGGTCGGCGTAGGTGACCGATACGGGAATCACCGTGTCGAGATCTGCCATCGTATCGGCCGTGAAGAACTCGAACGTGACGCTGCTGTCCGAAGGCGTCGAACCCGTCCAGATCAGGTTACCCCAATCGGGCCGTTCCGGCGGCATTTCGCACACGACGTCGGCATCGTACGTGTTCTCGTAGAAACCAGCGCCATAAGAGCCACCTGTCTCCGGCACCATGACCCGGACCGGAATGCGGCCAAGCTCTACGGTGCCGTCCGCGAACGCAACCATGTCGAAGTCGAAGACCTGCGGAGATCCGCTCGGTGCGACGATGGCATTACCAAGGCGGAATGAGAACTCGATCTCCGTGTCCTGGAGGCAGCCCTGACAGACGCTGGTACCCTGCCCGCCAAGGCAGTTGTTGAGGCCGGTGGTCGGACATTCGGTTGCCGTAACCGCCTTGACGAATTCCGCTTCGTCCACGCCCACAGTTGCGACGACGTCCTCTGGAACGAGGCTGATGTCGCGGCGGGTGTCCCCGACCAAAGACCGGACGGCGTCGAGAATCGCGGTCGAAAGACCGGTGCCGTCGGCGTTGATCGTCTCGATGAAAGGGTTGCCAAATTGGTCGAGCGAGTTCGTGTCGATCGCCAGCTGTGTGACGTCGGGAATCGCGATCAAGCCTTTGGCGTTGGGACTGACGACGTTGACGAACTTCACGCCGGTCGCGAGCAGCGCGGTTTCGACCTGCGTCCAGGTGAGCGGTAGGTCTGCCGTCTGCCAGCTCGGGTGACCCCCCGGATCGGCGGTCTGGTTGTGAATGCGAAGCTGGAAGTTTCCTCGTCTTTGCCAGACCGAATTGCTGACGCCCACCGATGCATCCGAGACCGCATACCAATCCCCTGCGGGCACCGTTCGTCCAAACCGGCCCCAGAAGTCGCCACCGCCGGGACCCGGATTGCAGTCCACCGCGCCAAGCGCCGCATCGAATAGGGCCGTATTTGTCGTGTGGTATGCCGTTCCTTCGCCACTGAAGAACAGGTCGGCAGGGCCGCTGAGCGAGAACTTGAGGAACGCGTCCCGTCCGTCGGTCCAGCAGTCGGGGCCACTACACTGGAGGCATGCTCCCTTGTCCCAGGTTTGCGCATCGTTTCCGAGGTTGGTGTTGCTTCCCATGATGGTGAGCGACCGGCCGGCGAGGTCACCCAGATCCCACGCGGTAAACGGATCGCTCGAGTAGAGCACGTTCGGGGACTGCTCGACCGGTGGCAGTCGAGTTCCGAGACCCAAGGTCCCGTTGAACGGCGGATTTCCGTACGTGTGCCCATTGTTGACGGGGCCGTTCCACATGTCCGCATCGGTGATCAGGACGATGATGGGAAGCGTGGTCGGTCTGAAGCAAGGGTAACCCCAGCGCCCGGCAGGCGTCGAAGGACAGGAGCCTCGATTAGGAACCAAATCCCCGAGGCCTTGCCCCGTGACGACCGAGTAGAGCGCCTGGCTAGTCGCTTCCGGGTAATCCTTGTTGTTGTCGGCCCGGAATGTCGAGACCGCATCGGCGACGTGCTGAGCATTGTCGGTCATGTCGAGGTAGTGGTGATACGGCGCCATGTCGAAGCGATTGTTGTGCGGGAGGTATGACACCTCTTTGAAGTCCCCGACGCCGAGCCAGAGATCCGGAATCGCACAGCGCAGCGCGCCGATGAGGCCCGTTCCCACCCCGCCCGGACACGCGACCGGATCGGAGACGAGCGTCCCCGAGGTAAGGCTGTTGACCAGCTGCACTTGCTCGCCACCCATCGAACCGGTGGCGTCCATCAGAATGTACGCGTCGGCACTCTCGATGGTGCCGGCGATCTCGATGTCCGTGCGGACGGTGACGTCGGTATCGCTGTTGAAGTAGAGGGTCTGATAGATGCCATCGTTGCTGGGGTCACCGTCACAGGGAAGCTTCCAACCGGGCCCGGGGCACTCGTCTGCCGGATCGGGCACCCCGTCGCCGTCGGTGTCAACCAAGGTGCCGCTACCCGCCTGAAGCGTGAGGGCACCGTCGGTCGCGGAGAAGAGTACGTTTTGCGAATTGGCAGTCGTGAGGTCGGCCTGCACAGGGAAATCGGCGGTGGCATTGCAGGTTGGATCTTCGGGTCCGCAGGATGCCGGTGGCGATATCAATGACGCGTAGCTCCCGTTCGTAGAAGTCGGTTCGTCTTTCTGGCAAGCCGGCAGCGCGACCGCCAAAGCAAATAGAAGATAGGGGGTTAGGGCTGGGGTTTTCACGTTGCCTCCTTAAGGTGCGCTTCCGGACTGGCAGCTGGGGGGATCGACGCCGTTGCG
>SHLP01000083.1 GCA_004283055.1 Deltaproteobacteria bacterium | reverse complement strand
GGCGCCGAAGGCCTTCGAGGTAGCTCGGGTCCCCGAACTGGTCGTAGCCGTCGACGCCGCGAATCGCGATCTCGTGAAACTCCTGCTCGCGGGATGCGAACGACGCCCGGCTCAAGGGATTGAAGTTGCCGAGCCCGCTCATCGTGGGGCTCGCTCCGGCCACAGAAACCGCACCGCGGGGGTGAGCGCCGCGCGCGCCGTGCTCAGCGCCGCTTCCTTCACGCCGCCCGGCAAGAGCCCGAGCTGCAGCTCGAGGGTGTCGTTTGAAGCGCGGATGCCGGTGACGCCGAGGTAGCTGGTCGCCGCGGCGAGGGTCGCTTTCAAAAGCTCATCGCGCTCGATGGCGGGAATCTTCATCAAGTCGATCACCACGTCTTGGCCCTCGGCCGCGACCACCATGTCGGGGAGCGCGACCATGTTTCCGATCAGGGTCGCCGGATGCTGCGTGTCGATCATGCCCGTGCGGATTGCGTCCGCGAGAGGCCCCGGCGCGTCGTCGGTCGTCGCGAGCTCGACCTCGCTCAGCCGAATGCGCACCGTTCGTTGCTCGCCCTCGACGCGCACGCCCTCAGCATCGATGCGGACAGAAAACTCAATCGGTGCGCCGAGCGCGTGAGCCTTACCTTCGAGACGCAGGCCCGGGCTCGCCGCCTCGACCGTGAGCGAGACCTTCTCGGAGATCGCACCCAGGCGCCCGCGGATCGCGCTCAAGGGAATCGAAATACGGCCCGCGAGCGCGCCTGTCGCGAACCTCAGCGCCTGCCGAGCGTCGAATGGGGGAGAACTGGGCATCGGGCAGCCGTTACAATGACACGGAACGGCGGCCGGCTCACCCGCTAGTTGAGCGTGCAGGTCGGGTTGACGCAGTAGCTGCTGCCGTCTTCGTTTTCGTCGAAGCAGGCGTAGCCGCCTGGGCACTGCACGTTGCTTTCACACGTGAGCTGGCAGGTGTTGGTCTGGTTGTCGCAGACGAGCTCGAGGTTGTCGCGGTCGTAGCGTTCCTTGAGGAGGCGCGTCTCGCAGCAGTTCGCTGGGTCGGCTTCGCACTCCGCGGTGGTGACCGCTTCGCCTTCGAGGCAGTTGTCCGGGTTCGGATCGCATTGCGCGTCGCTCGTCCTCAGGCGGCGATTCGCCCGATGACGGATGCTATCGAAGAGCCTCTAGGGTCCGATGGAGGGGAGTCCGACCCATCGTCGAACGTGAGCGCGCATAATGCGCCTTCACCGCCAGCCTTTGCGCGCGCATCGCGCGGCCCTGCCCCACCGCCAACCACGCTCGGATCTTTTGCGTATGCCGTGAAAACAGTTACGCGGTGAACAATTACGTATGCGCTTCGTCGCTCATGCTCAACTGCTTGGCATCATTGACTTTCAAATGTGCGAACGAAGTTAATACGTATGCCGCGTGAACAATTACGTATATCCGTTTGCGCGCCGCAAGCGTACTCAACCCACATCGCCCTCCGTCTTCAAGAGCTGTATCAGACGCGGGCTATGGAGGTTCTCATGGGTCGTACCAGACACTTTTCATCGCTGCTCCTCGTGGTAGCGCTGTCGCCTATCTTCTTTCAGACGACATATTCGTGTGAGCGAGGAAACGCCAGCCTGGCGGTTCTCGAGTACCACGCGGACGGGCAAGACCGAATCCACGGATTCAGCACGGACAATCTCGAATACGATGTATTCAACACTAGCCCCAGCGTGACGGTCACCACGGGTGCGCTCGATCCGGCCTCCATCGTTTCGTACCAGTGGGTTGTGGACGGGGCACCTGGAGATACGACGGGCGTTGGAGCTGGCGGCGGCTCGGCGGAGATGACCCTGCCTGCGGGGGAGGTCTCCTTGCGGGTGACCGTGCGTGCGCCAGAAGGCGCGTTTAGGTCGTACATGGTCCACGTCGACCCGCCTTGCGCCAGCGTTGCCGATTGCGAGGACGGAAACGCATGCACCGACGGTCTGTGCGACTTCGTCACGTCGCAGTGCAGCTTTGGCAACGTGACCAACTTCTCCACCTGCGACTTCAGCGCCCCAGGCGATGGATTCTGCCAGGACGGTCTCTGTGAAGGCAGCTTCTGTGGATCGGATCCGATCGACTGCTCGGCTCCGGCCGGCAGCTGCGTCTCGGGCGGCACCTGTGTTGTGGCATGCGACCCGGCCGACATCCAGAACCCGCCGTGCACCGGGCCGGCAGGCAACGAGCGGTGTGACGGCTTCGGCGCCTCGCTTCCCGCAGGCGACGATTGCACCGAAGGTGGCGGCAACGTCTGTAACGGCAGCGGCGCCTGTGTCACGTGTCTCCTCTCCGAGAACGTTCGTCGGTGCTTGGTCGACGGAGGCGTCCTCGGAGACGTTTGTACGATAAATACAGATTGCCCCGTCACAGGGTCGGGGGGCGGCATCTGTCTGCTCGTCAACGACGATTGCGACATCACGCCCGTCGACTGTCAGGTGCCTTCGCGCTGCCATGGCGGCAGCGCCTGTACGGGGCGGACTCAGGCTCCGGTTGGCGCGCCATGCTCCAACGGCCAGTGCGATTCGTCCGGCGTTTGCCAGCCGACGCCGTAGCTCGAGCCTCGAGCGCCAGCCGTTCGCTGCTGCCTGCTCGAAACACACCGAATCTCATCGAGCCCCGCCGGTCCTGCTGACGGGGCTCGATGGCAAAAAGATCGGACCGATGGGGAAAAGATCGGACCGACGTTGGGACAATCGGAATAAAGATGGGAAAGATCGGAAAGATCGGACCGACGTTGGGACAATCGCAGCGTGCATCGACAGATGTCACTGTGATTTCGCGAAGCGTCGGTCGCCGACGGCATCCACGAAACCGCCATCGCAACGCCTCTAAGGTGCTCAAACCAGGTGACCCCACGTCGGCACGTCATTCGCTTACATCGACGTTGTATGACACGACCTCGCATCGTCGATCCGGGCGCCACCCTCGCGCTCTCTCGGCGCACCACCCGCCGCCACTTCCTTCTCCATCCCGATGAAGCGCGGCAGATGGAGCAGGTGTACTGGTATTGCCTCGCGTACGCGGCGAAGCTGCACGGCGTGATGGTCCACGCGGCCTGCCTCATGTCGACCCACTCGCACGAAGTCATTACCGATATACGCGGCGAATATCCGAAGTTCCTCCAGACCTTGCACCGTAACCTGGCCCTCTGCACCAAGGCCTTCCGCGGCTGGCCCGAAGAGGTCTTCAACAAAGAGAGCAGCGGCGCCCACGTACTGTTGACGCCAGAGGCAATCGTCGAGTCCATCGCCTACCTAATCGCGAATCCGGTCGAAGCGGGCGCGGTGCGCTACGCCAAAGACTGGCCCGGGGCCCACACGCTCCCTGGGCACGTCGGGACACGGGTCATCCGGGTCAAGCGGCCCAAGCACTACTTCGACCCCGAGAATGCGAAGTGGCCCGAAGAGCTCGAGCTTCGCTTGGAGATGCCGGTGGCGCTCGAGCTCGACTACGGAGCCGAGCTTGCCCGTGAGCGAATCGCAGAGCGGGTGCGCGACAAGCGGCATCAGGCTTGGAACAAGGCCAGGCGCAGCGGCCTTTCGTTTATCGGGCCGAGGCGTGTCCTGAAACTCCCTCACACCAAGCGAGCCATGAGCTACGAACCGTTTGGAAGCCTGAACCCTCAGTTTGCCGCTGCGGGCAATCGGTTCGCGGCGACCGAAGCGGTGAAGCGGCTTCGAGCGTTCAGGGCGCAGTACGCGCGAGCGCTAGCGGCGTGGACTGCTGGAGACCGAACGGCGTGCTTCCCTCCGGGCACTTGGTGGATGAGGGTGTGCCACGGAGCGCGCTGCGGACCTGCGCCGTAGCGCTTCGCCACAGTCTGAGTGGGTGTCGCGGCTGGCCGAGGAGGGCGGCGGCGACGGGGTGCGTGCTCAGGTGGCGATTCGCCCGACGATGGATGCTATCGAAGAGCCTCTAGGGTCGGATGGAGGGGAGTCCGACCCATGGTCGAACGTGAGCGCGCACAATGCGCCTTCATCGCCAGCGTTGCGCGCGTATCGCGCAGCCCTGCCCCACCGCCAACCACGGTCGGATCTTTCCGGCCGTCGACCGTGAGCGAGACCTTCTCGGAGATCGCACCCAGGCGCCCGCGGATCGCGCTCAAGGGAATCGAAATACGGCCCGCGAGCGCGCCTGTCGCGAACCTCAGCGCCTGCCGAGCGTCGAATGGGGGAGAACTGGGCATCGGGCAGCCGTTACAATGACACGGAACGGCGGCCGGCTCACCCGCTAGTTGAGCGTGCAGGTCGGGTTGACGCAGTAGCTGCTGCCGTCTTCGTTTTCGTCGAAGCAGGCGTAGCCGCCTGGGCACTGCACGTTGCTTTCACACGTGAGCTGGCAGGTGTTGGTCTGGTTGTCGCAGACGAGCTCGAGGTTGTCGCGGTCGTAGCGTTCCTTGAGGAGGCGCGTCTCGCAGCAGTTCGCTGGGTCGGCTTCGCACTCCGCGGTGGTGACCGCTTCGCCTTCGAGGCAGTTGTCCGGGTTCGGATCGCATTGCGCGTCGCTGGTGCAGGGCCAGCCGACGTCCACGTCCTGCGGAGGTGCGGTTTGCAGGCATTCGAAGCGAACGCGCGCGCCCGTGATTGGGGCGGCGCCCTCGGTGAAGCTGACGCGCTGCTGCTCGGGATTGAACGAGCAGGCCGAAGCCGTCTCCGCGGTGAAGTCATCGTAGAACCAGCCGAGGCCGGTCGGGATACCGGCTGTCGGGTCGCTCGGCAGCTGCGTGATGCGGCAGACGTTGCGTACGTCGGCGCTGCCTTGGGACCCGACATCCTCGGTTCCAATCAGCACTCGCCCGCGTTCCTCGTCGCAGTCCGTGCCTGCCGGCTGCACCTCGCGCACTTCGCAGTTCACGATGTTCTGCGCGGTGCGGTTGAGCGGCCGGGGCAGACAAAGCTGGCGAAGCGCGGCCGCGATGCGGTCGACGATCGCGTTGAGCGCGGGCGCATAGTCATCGGCGCAGATCGATTCTACGACCGTGCCCACCCCGGTGTTGCTGATCGCGAGGCCCTCGACGGTTTCGACGATTCGGACGCCCGGCGCCGCCGCTCCCGAGCCGTCGCCGGCGATGCATGCTGGCGTGAGCGCCTGGTCTTGCTGACCATCACTGGCGGGATCGGGCACTTCCTCCATGCCCGGATGGTCGAGAATCGCGGCGTACCGATCGGCGTCGGTGTTGAAGTTCTCCGGGTCGAGCGCGCTGTCCTCGGGAATGCCGGTGATCGCGGCAAACACGACCTGGCTCGGGTCGGACTTGAGGTTGGCGATCCCGTCGACGTAGCGCTGAATCGCCTGGAGGGCTGTTTTGTGCGCCGAGCAACGAAGGTTGAACTGGACGAGCGAATTGGTGGGCGGGTCCGCGAAGGGGCCTTGGTACGGATTGCTCGGACGCGCCTCGACGTCGAAGATGCGCGGGTCGGTCGTGGAGCAGTCGTCCTCGTCGGTGATCAGGATGACGGCCAACAAGGCGTCGTCACGGCTGAAGCCACCGTTCGCCGTGTTGCGATCGGATGCGAGAATGGCCTCGAGCTGCTGCTCGAAGCCGCAGCCGTCGGCTTGTCCCGTCACGCAGGTGACGTCATCGATGAAGTCCGCCTGGCTGAACGGGGGCTCGGGGTAGTTGAGATAGAGCGTGCCTGCAGGCGGGGTCTGCGCAGTGCATTCCAAAGGAGTTCCCGCAAGACCGGTGACTTGCATGAACCCTGCCTTGCCGGTGCTCGTGCATGCGTTGGTTGGGTTGAAGTCAACGCCCGGCGTGAAGTTCGTCGGCGGCTCGGTCGAGTAGCCGAGGTCCGGCGTGATCACCGCGACGTGAAGGCTTTCGACCGCCGGGAAATCGCCGACCGGCATCGACACGCCGTCGGTGTCGACACCACCGGTGAGCAAGAGGTTCACCAGACGTGGGACCTGCTCGGCGAGTTTGTCCTGCTCGTCGCGCATCGACGGCGAGTCGTCGATGAGAATCAGCAAGTCCAAGGCGCGCTGCGGGTTTACCGGCACGTTTTGAACCACGCCGTTGATCGTGCACGGATTGAGATTGGCCAAGGGCCGTTTCGTGCAACTGCTCACGGTTGCGACCGCCCCCACGATCAGTAGTAAAAAAGCAAAGCGGATCTTCATGTCTTGTCCCCCTACCCGACACGCAAATCATACCCACTTGGGCGTCTGGAAGCCAATCAAGCGGGAACTTTACAGCAGGCCTCGCCCCATACGCCCAGAATTACGAAATTTTTTCTGAGCCGCTCGTTCTGCTATGCAGAAAGTATAGGGTTAAATCCATGCGCCGCGTCCTGGTCGTCGACGATGAAGAGAACATCCGGCTCGTGCTGCGCACGCTGCTGAAGAAGCACGAGTACCAGGTCGAGACGGCGGAGAGCGCCGAGATGGCTCTCGAGCAGCTCGAGCGCTTCGACCCCGACTTCGTGCTTGCCGATGTTCGGATGAGCGGGATGACCGGGATCGAGCTCTGCACCGAGCTGAAGGCGCGTTCGTCGCTGGCGACCGTGATTCTGATGAGCGCGTACGGTTCGGTCGACCTCGCGATCGAAGCGATGAAGGCCGGCGCCTACGACTACATCGCAAAGCCCTTCAAGCAAGACGAAGTCCTGCTCGCCCTGACCAAAGCCCAGGAGCGTGAATCGCTGCGGCGCGAAAACCGCGCGCTCAAAGAAGCGATGCGCAGGGAGCAGACCGTGCACGGCATCCTCGGCAAGAGCGAGGCGATCGGGAAAGTCTTTGCGACCATCGGGAAGGTGGCGGACTACAAGACGACGGTTTTGATTCAAGGAGAGAGCGGGACGGGCAAAGAGCTCGTCGCGCGCGCGCTCCGCGACAGCAGCGCGCGAAAGAACAAGCCGTTCATTCCCATCAACTGCGGAGCGATCCCTGAAACGCTTCTCGAGAGCGAGCTCTTCGGCCACCGGAAAGGCGCGTTTACCGACGCGCACGCCGACAAGAAGGGGCTCTTTGCAGAGGCCCATCAGGGCACGCTCTTCTTGGACGAAATTGGCGAGCTGCCGCTCAGCCTGCAGGTGAAGCTGCTTCGCGTCTTACAGGAAGGCTGCGTTCGGCCGCTCGGGGCGACGCGCGATCAAGACGTCGACGTCCGCGTCATCGCGGCCACGGTGCGCGACCTCCGGCGCGAAGTCGAAGAGGGGCGCTTTCGCGAAGACCTCTACTACCGGCTGAATGTCCTGCAGATCAACGTGCCCCCGCTCCGCGAGCGTCGCGACGACATCCTGCTGCTGGTCGAGCACTTCATCGAGCGCAACAACCGGCGGCTGGGGACTCAGATTCGCGACCTGGACCCGCGGACGCGCAAGCTGCTCCTCGAATACCCCTGGCCGGGCAATGTCCGCGAGTTGGAGAACACCATCGAGCGGGCGGTCGTCCTTGCCGATGGGGACATGCTGACGGTGGCGGACCTGCCGGAGCGGATGCGGGAGCCCACCGACCCGGTCGCGTCGAGCCTGGCGAACGGGGAGCTCTCCATCAAGAAAACCGCGCGATTCATGGAGGAAACGCTGATTCGAAGGGCTCTCGAAAAGACCGGCGGCAACCGAACCGCGGCCGCCAAGCTCCTCGAGATCAGCCACCGCGCTCTGCTTTACAAAATCAAAGATTATGGGATTCAGTAGGGGTCGATGGATACTCGGGAATGCCATGGAAAAGAGAAACGTTAACTTGCCGATGAGCTGTATGCGGAGACCCTTAATCGCCCTCGTTTTTTGCGCGGCGCTGCTCGCGGCCGTGGGCTGCACGAAGAACATCCCCAACACGACCGTGAAGGACACGCCCGAGAATCGGTCGGTCATCACCTTCATGGAGAACTACCGAAATGCGGTCGAACAGCGCGACGTCGGGGCGCTTCTGGCCATGGCGCACACCCAGTACTTGGACGACAACGGCACCCCTTCGGGCGACGACGACCTCGACTACCGTGCCCTTCAAAAGAAGCTCAGCCGCTGGCGGGAGCGGGTCACCGACGTCCGGTACGAAATCAAGTACCGCACAATCGCTCGGGAAATGGACCGAGTGCTCATCGCCTACCGCTACAGCGCGAGCTTCCGGATCGCCTACGATGAAGAGGATCAGCGCTGGTCGCGTCGAATTGGGGAAAACCGGCTGGTCTTGGTCTACGACGACATTCAGGCCCGATATTACGTGCTTTCTGGCATGTAAATTTTTGCGACCCTATTGGAAGAGACTCGAAATCGCGCTAGGATTCTGTCGATGACACCCTGGAATGGGTGCAACTGAGTGTGCCTGCCCACAGACGACGATACCGATGAGATTCGAGTGCGATAGCTGCCACGCCAAGTACAAGATCGCGGACCAGAAAGTCCGCGGTCGAGTCGTACGGTTTCCGTGCCGCAGATGCGAGCACAAGATTCTAGTCGACGGTCGTGAGGGCGATCCGGATGTGACCGTCCCCGCAGGGTCGGCGTACGGGTTCGAAGAGGTGCGGCGAAGCAAGCCGGAGGGCACGGCGCCGTTTACGCACGAAGCACCGACCGCGCGCGCGCGCCGTCCGTCGGCGCCGGGTCGACGCCGCTCTTCGTCCGTTCCGCCTCGTCGTCCCTCTGCGGCTGCACGCAGGGTCTCCTCGATTCCGGCGGCCGCGAGCAGTGCGCTGGTCGGGCAGCATCCTGGCTTGGCGCCCGCCGTGCCGCTTGCGCCTTCCGGTCCGCCGATTGCAGCGCCGGGCGAGGTGCCGCAGTGGCACGTCTCGATCAACGACGTTCCGGTCGGGCCGGTTCGACGCGAAGAGCTTGGTCACAAGATCGACGCCGGTGCAGTGAGCGAGTACTCGCTGGTCTGGCGCGAAGGCCTCGAAGAGTGGCGTCCGCTTGCCACCGTTCCGGAGCTCATGGCGTTGCTGCACGAGCGCCGCCATTCGGGTCCTCCTTCGCGAACCTCGTTTTCATCGATGCCGCCCTTCGTCGACTCGCGCACATCGATCAACATGCCGTCCGAGCCCACCGTGGTGTCGCCGCCGAGGGCAGGTTTCGAGGTGCCGGGTGTGCCTCACGATTTCGTTCCGCTGGCCGATTCACTCGCGCCCGAGGAAGACGCGCCCGGCGGCCTTGGGGAGATGTCGCAGCCGCCTGCGCCCATCGGTCCGCCTGGGATTTTCGATTCTTCGGCGCCGTTGGGCTCGTTTTCAGGGCTTCCGGCCACCGCAGGCGTTTCGGTGCCTTCGGTGCCGCCGCCGGCGGCTGTGGCAAGTGCGGAGCCGCGCCGCCGTATGTCCCTTGGCGTGCTGTTTTTGATTTTCGCCGTGATTGTTTTGGCGGGGGTGTCGGCGTTTCTGGCCTATGAGCTTTTCGGTGGGTCCGCAGCGACCGACTTTCCTTGGAATCGTGATTCTGCGGTGGAAGCGCCCAGCCGGCCCGCGCAGAAGTCCGAGGCCAAAGCCGAAGCAGTCGCTCCCGTCGCAGCAGAGAACGCCACGGGCGAAGCGCCGGCAGAGTCAAACGACGCTACGGAGGCACAGGCCGGTGAGACGAGCGAGCCGACGGCCGCCGTCACCGACGAGTCGAAGGCTGTCGCCACCGAGGGCGCAAATGCGAAGCCTGCGAGCGCCGCCGCGAACGATGCGCAGTCGGCCAAGCTCGTCTTCGAACCGCCAAACCCGGGCGACAGCGGGCCGACGATGGAGCCTGCCCCGAAGCCCGCGCCGAAGAAGCGTCGAAGGGCGCGCGCCCAAGCGGCCCAAGCGGCCGACGATGAAGGCTCGCTGAGCGCGGCGGAACAAAAAATTCTCGATGACTTTGACTCGGGCTCGGACGCCGCTCCCGCGAAGATTGCCGTGAAGGAAGCCCCGAGCAGCCAGAGCGCGAAACCACCGCTCGACGGCGATGGGGTTCGAGCCACGGTGACGACCAACAAGCCGCGCCTCCAGCGATGCTACGAGCGCGCCATTCGCGGGCAGCAGTCCCCGCAGTCGGTGCGGCTGGACGTGAGCGTGACGGTCGCAGCCTCCGGCCGAGTCAAAGAGGTGAGCGCCGATGGAAACGGCCCGGGTGGGCTCGCCGAGTGCATCGAGGCCTCCGTTCGACGTTGGCGTTTCCCGGCGTCGTCCGAGGGTGGGCCGGCCAAATTCCCGATCGTTTTCTCCGCGAACTGAGCAGGTTCCGATGCGGACGAAGCCACTCATCGATGCCGGGACCATTGCCCGGCGGGTCGCCGAGCTGGGCCGGGCAATCACCGAGGACTATCGGGGCCAAGACCTGGTCGTCGTGCCGGTGCTCAAAGGAAGCTACATGTTTGCCGCGGACTTGGTGCGCCAGATCGACCTCGATGTCGCGATCGACTTTCTCGCCGTCCGTAGCTACGGCAACGGGCAGGAGAGCAGTGGCGTGGTGCAGATCACGAGCGACCTGACCCAATCGATCGAGGGCAAGCACGTGATTCTCGTCGAGGACATCGTCGACACCGGGCTCACCATTGCCTACCTTCACGAGAACCTCACGACCCGCCAGCCGGCGTCGCTCAAAGTCGCAACCTTGCTTCACAAGCCCGCGCGCACGCGCGTGCCTGTCCAGATCGATTACCTCGGATTCACGGTCGAAGACGTTTTCATCGTTGGCTACGGTCTCGACTTCGCGCAGAAGCACAGGAATCTGCCCTACCTGGCGGTGGTCACCGACGGCGAGGCCTAAGCGACCTATACTGGCCCCGTGAGCGACCCCAAACGACCCGAGGACCTGTCCGAGCGAATTCGGCGCATCGCTTCGACCATTGCCGAAGAGGTCGACAAGCTTTTCGACTCCGATGAGCAGTCGCCTTCCATCCTCGACGCAGCGGCCTCTTCGCTCGGCTCGACGATGGAGCGATGGGGTCGGAACCCGGGGCTTCGCCGAATCCTCGGTGGGGTGCAGCGCGACGAAATCACGAGCCCGGGCGAGCCGGTCGAGCTCTCGGCGAACCTGGGCGTTTCTGCGAAGCTCGGCACGGTCGCGAGGTTCTACGTCGATGATGCGGTCGCTGCAGAGGTCCCGATCGGCAGCGAAGCCGAGGTGCGAACGGCCATCGATGCGCCGGGGCCCGGCCTGCGTCGCGTTCGCGTCGCGGTCTGCAACGACCGGGGCGAACCGGTCACCGAGCTTTCCGGCCAGCGTTTGCTGCACGTTGCTGGCGGCGCGCCGGTCGTGCTGGTGGACGCGGAGCTGGTGCTCCCGAGAGTGCCCGAGCAGCCGATCCCGGAGGTCCCGCCGATCGAAGCGCTCCACGCGCTCATCGACGAGGGCTTCGAGCTCGTCTACTTCGACATTCACGAGAAGAACCGTGACCGCTTGATCCACGACGCGCTGCGCACGCAGCGGCTTCCGCCGGGAGCGATCCTGGTTTACTCGGCCGAGGAGGAGGAGCTCCGAAGCCTTGGCATAGATTTCGTCGAGATGTTCGCTTCAACGGCGATTCGCCGGCTCCGAGCGAAAGGGGTTCCGGTCACGTCGATCCTGACCGAACGGGAGGCGCGCCCCGAGGAAACCCTCGATGAGCAGGTCACCGTCATGACGCCGGCGACGGCACTCCGGCGAGCGCTCTCGGGCGTGTTTACGGTAGAGGTGGAGCAGGCGGCCAAGCTGCTCGAGGACAGAGCAAACAGCGACCCGCTGGACTGGCGGCTGGATCAAACCACCGACTCCAAATTGATGACAGGCAACTCGTTTCACGCCGAGCTCGACAATGGCTTGGCGCGGCGGAGCTTGCTGGCTGCGTTCGATGAGGCCCAATCGACGATTCACATTCAGTTTTACATGGTCCAGCCGAGCGACTTCACCGAGCAGATGGTCGTCCGGCTGATCCAGCGTGCGCGCGCGGGCGTGAAGGTTCGGTTCATGGTCGATGCGCTCTACTCGGACGAAGCGGTTCTCGGGCGCCTCAACCCGTCGATCTCGTCTCTGAAGGAAGAAGAAAACATCGAGGTACTGGCGGTGAACCCGATCGCGTCTCGAAAGCAAATGGACGTCTCCCGGCTGAAGAAGCGCGACCACCGCAAGCTCGTCATCATCGACGGTCGACGCGCCTTCGTGTCCGGCCGGAACGCTGGCAACGAGTACTACATGGGCTTCGACGAGGTTCCGGTGCACGACAACACCCGCCACGAGCGTATCCCCTGGCTCGACGCGCATGTCGAAGTCATCGGACCCCTGGTGCGCGCGGTGCAGGAGACGTTCATGGGCACCTGGCATCGACAGGGCGGCGCCCGAATTTTGGAAGACGAGAAGACGATGCCCGAGCTCGCGCCGAGTGGCTCGGCGTCGGGGCGCCTGGTCGTGCACCGCGGTCTGGCCGATACGAACGGCCTGGCGATGTACGAATCCATGTTCGATGTCGCCGAGGACCACGTCTACATCGTCAACGATTTCCCGATCGTCCCGGCGCTGGAGCGTGCAATCTATCGGCTCTTGGCCAAGGACGTCAGCGTCAAGCTGCTCACGGGCAACGCGGCCGCCCGGCGCGATGACGGGACCTTCTTCCCTGCGCCCATGCACCGGACGCTGTTCGAGTACATGGTCAAAGCGAAGCTCGAGCCGCTGCTCGACGCGGGCGTGGAGGTCTACGAGTTCGTGCCACCTCCCTCTCCGTCGACCGTCTCGCGCGGCGGGCGCATCCGCCCCTACGTGCACGCGAAGCTAGTGTCCGTCGACGGCCGGGTCACCAGCATCGGCTCGGCAAACCTCGACGCGACCGCGAGCTTCTGGGAGAGCGAGGCCAACATCGTCGTGCAGGACGCCGATTTTGCTCGTGGGGTCGAGGCCACGCTCCAGGCCTTCATCGACGGCAGCGTCGCGCTCGACCCCGAGTCCGAATACTGGAAGCGGGAGCGAGCTCAACGCGCCGTCGTGGCAACGCTCTGGCCGGGCTCGCTCTATTCCTGAGCTTCGAGCTTCTCGCCGGCTTTCTCGGCGGCCTTCTTGGCGCCCTCCGCTTGTTCGACCGCCGTGTCGGCCTTCGCCGTGGCGAGGTCATACTTCACGGTCATCCGAACCTGGAAGGCGCGGTCGATTGTGACTTCCTCGGTCTCGTCCACCGTCTTCACGCTCAGCAGGCCGGTCGAGTCGCCGCTCGCCGAGGCGTTGGCCTCGAGTGCATTGAGGTTGGCGATGACCTCGCCGCTTGCGTTCATCTTGAACGACTTGACGTTGAGCTCGACTCCCTCTTCTTCGAAGGTGACCGTCTGCGGGACAGCCGACTGCTGAACCTGTACGTCGAGCTTCAGCTCGTCGCCGACTTTTTCGGCCAGCGTGTAGGTGTCGACCTGGTTGACCTTGAAGCCGTAGAGAACGAGGTCCTTGCGGGCCTCCCAGCGGGCACCGGCGCCGACGGGTTCGGCCGGAAGCAGAACGCGGGCCAAAGAGGTGCGGGCGTTGATGATCATCACCAGCAGCCGCACCGGAACGTCGGAGCGCTTGGCGTCGTCGTTGAGCTCGGTGCGCTGGATGATGCCTCGGTCGTCGACCTCGACCCAGCCGCCTACGTTGTTGAGCACCGACGCGCTCTTGTTGAGGTCCTTCGCGAGCGTGGGATCGACACCCGTCGGGAGGATGGCTTCAGCTTTGACGATGCGGACGTCGAAACGGGTGCTGCCGCGCTTCCCCTGCATCGAGGGGCCCGAGACGATGTAGAGCCGCACGCCCGGGGTGACCGAAAGCGCCGAGCCTCGGCGCGAGGTGGCCATTGAGGCCAGCCCGAAGTCCATGGTCGCCGTCGTGGTCGTCCCGTGCTCGATCTTGTACCGCAGCGTCTCCCGCGGCTCGGCGCCGGCCTCAAGCACGAGAACGGGATCGCCGCTCTTGGCATCCTTTGCGGTGTCGGACTTGCATCCGTTCAATACGAACAGCGCGGACACCAGAATCAACGCGCGCGATAGCACTTGCTTGGTCATAGAATCTCCTCCCGGCGCCCCTGCACCGCCGTCTAATCGCGCTCTATATCGCAAGCCCGTCAACAACCGTCAAGGCTGTGGCGCCGAAGAGCCTTCCATGCGCCGGTATCCTTCGGGAAGGGCAAACACCTCTGGCGGCACGGGCGCACGCTGGACTTTGTTCACCAGGAAGACGACGGGGACGCCGCCGGCCTGCTCCACGCGCATCTTCATCGAAAACCCGGGCTTGACGCCGTACTTCCTCATCGCCTTGCTGCGCTCGTCGTCGGACAGCTCGAGGCCGAGATTCCGGCCGCGGAACGCGCGCGTCCAGAGGTCAGCCGGGTATTTCTGCGTGAGCCAAAGGTCGATGACGGCGCGGTTGTCTTTGTCGATCACGCGGATGTGGCGGGTCTCTATGCCGCTGACGGTCGCCTTGCCGAGCTTTTTGATTTCGAGGTTGGCGCTTTCGCCCGAGCCCTTGACCTGCTGGCTGGCCGTGGCGAGCGTCGAGTAGGGCATCTCGACGATGACCTTCTGCCCGTGGTCGATCGAGAAGTAGCTTTCGCCTCGGGACGGCATGAGGGTCGTCGCCCGCGCCGGCGCGCCGTTCACGTCGATCGACTGAATGTCCATGCGGACATCTCCCTCTTTGGAGTACCGGGCGCGGACGCGGGCGGCGATGCCCTGCTCGCTCGAGAGGCTCGCCTCCATGACGCCTTCAAACGCGAGCGCAGGGGATGCAACGAGCATCGCGACGAGGCAGCTGAGAGCAAGACGCATCGAAGGGCAAGCTTAGGCCGACACGACCACCAAGCCAAACGCTTCGTCTTCGTAGAGCCGATCGAAGGTCTGCTGGAACTTCGCCTCGACGTTCTTGCGCTTGAGCTTGAGGGTCGGGGTGAGCTCGTCTTCCTCGACGCTGAGCTCACGGTCGAGGACGTAGACTTTCTTGATGGTCTCGACGCGCGACAGGGTTTCGTTGGCCCGTCTTACCGAGGCGACGATCCGTTTTTGAATGTCCGCGTCCTGCGCGACCTGAGCGAGCAGCGCCTGGAGCTCTTTGGAGCGGGCGAGCGGGTTTTCGCTCAGGGCTTTGAGGTGCTTGTCGGCGGTGGCGCCGTTGATGGTGCCCTGCTGGCGGGCCCAGTCGACGGCTTCGCCCGCGCCGATGGTGACCAACGCCGTCAGGTACTTTCGCTTGTCGCCGTGCGCGTGGGCCTGGCTGATCATCGGGTCGGAGGCTTTGATTTCGTTTTCGATGTTGGCGGGCGTGAGGTTTTTGCCGCCTGCGGTGATGATGATGTGCTTCTTGCGGTCGAGGATGTAGACGCAGCCGTCTTCGTCTTTTTTGCCGACGTCGCCCGTGTAGAGCCAGCCGTCGATGACGGTCTCGGCGGTTGCCTCCGGGTTCTTGTAGTACCCCTGAAACACGCACTTGCCGCGGACGAGAATCTCGCCGTCGTCGGCGATGCGGTCTTCGACGATGCTCAGCGCGCGGCCGACCGAGCCGAGCTTGACCTTGCCGGGGACGTTGGCGTGGGTGATGACCGTCGACTCGGTCATGCCGTACATCTCGTAAATCGGGAACCCTGCCGCCCAGAAGAATTCGAGGATTTCGGGGGCGATCGGTGCGGCCCCGGTGATGAAGTAACGGACGCGCCCGCCGAAGACCGCGCGCAGCTTCGAAAACACCAGACGGTCGGCGAGGCCGTACTTGACCTTCAGGCCGAAGGGGACGGGCTTGCCGGCTTGCCAGAGCTGCACCGCCTCTCGGCCCACTCTCTCCGCCCAGCGGAAGATGCGCTGTCGCGTTCTGGGCGCTTGCTCGACCGTGCTCATGATCTTCGCGTAGGCCTTTTCGAAAATCCGAGGCACGCTGCCGAAGATCGTGGGCCTCACTTCGGCCACCTCTTCGAGCACCTTCGCGATGCTCGACGCAAAATAGGTGCCCATCCCGGTGTTGATGCGCCCGTAGAACGCGAGAATGCGCTCGGCTACGTGCGCCATCGGCAGAAAGCTGATGCCGACGTCGTCTTCGTTGATGGCGAAGGCTTCGTCCTGATCTTTCATGACCGTGATGATGTTGTCGTGCGAGATCATCGCGCCCTTGGGAGGGCCGGTGGTGCCGCTGGTGTAGACGATGATGGCCGTGCTCGCCGGGTCGACGGCGGCGAGGCGTGCCTCGATGGCGGCACGGTCGACCGGCGTTTGCAGGACATGCTCGAAGGGCACGAGCCAGTCGTGCGCCTCCATGAGCGACTCGGCGCCCGTGCTGTTCCACACGATGACCTGTTCGAGGTTCGTCAGCTCGTTGCGCCGCGCGAGGATCTTGTTGATCTCTTCGAGGCCTTCGACGAACGCCACCTTCGTGTCGGCATGGTCGAGGATGTAGGCGAGCTGCTTGGGGGTCAGCGTGGGGTAGGCCCCGAGCGTCACGGCGCCGGCGAGCAGCCCTCCGACATCGCAGTAGCACCAGGCGGGGCCGGTGCTCCCGACCATGCACACCTTGTCCTGCACCTGGAGGCCGAGCCCCAGCAGGTAAGACGCGATCGCGCCTGCGCGCGCCGAGAAGGCGTTCCAGCTGACCGGCTCCCAGTCGCCGCCTTCCTTGAAGTAGAAGGCCGGCGCGTCGCCGTCGCGCTCGACGCGCTTGAGGAACATGTCGCCTACGGTGCTGGCGCGCCGGGCAATGTACTCGGCCGGGGTGCCGCCGCTGCGGTCAGTCTCGAACATCTTCGAGGGTTTACACCGGATCGACGCTTTGGATCCAGGCCCTCTTGCCCGGATTTGACCGGGCGGCGAGCCCCGCTACACTCCGCCCCTTCCAGCCGAAAAGGCAAGGCACACCCATGCGTGATCTCATCAAGCTCAGCTGCGAAACCTGCGGCAAAGACAACTACA